>CAZRCH010000027.1:0-25962 GCA_964598545.1 uncultured Methanolinea sp.
AGAGGATATCCCGTACGACCATGAAAACGCAACTCTTATCATTCCCGCTCTCAAACCCCTGCCTGTTGGTGGGCAGAATATGCCAGAGGGGACAGCTCCTGTGCAGAGGATACAGGCAGAGGAAGATGCCCGGAGGCGAAGGGTCAGGGGCCTCTTGAAGCTCCTCCAGAGCAAGTACCTTGACGACCGGTGGAAAGCGGCAGAAGCCCTCGAACGGGTCGGGGATGCCACTGCGGTGGAACCTCTTATCGATGCCCTGGAGGACCCCTACGTAGACGTCTCGTGGATTGCGGCAAAAACTCTCGGCCAGATAGGCGACGGACGGGCATTCGACCCGCTTCAGAGGGCACTCTCTTCGGAGGAGAAGTGGCTGCGGATCGGCGCAGCAATCGGCCTCGGGAGGCTCGGTGACCGCCGGGCAGTCCCCGCACTCCTCAAGACAATGAAGGACCCGGATGCCCTGGTCAGGAAGCACGCGGCATGGGCACTGGGCCGGCTCGGTGACGAGTCTGCACTGGCGGCGCTCAGGGAAGCGGCAAAAGACCCGGACAGGAGGGTAAGGGAGTCGGCAGCAGACGCACTCGCACGGCTGGAAGCCGCGTCCTGATCTCGTCTCACGGTCATCCCGGCCCCCGGGTTGCACTCTTTCACCCTGCACGCGGAGCATTTTTCCCCATTCGGCCACACTGTTGTGGATATGATCGAATGGGTCCTCCTCCTGATCGTCATAGGGACCATCCTCCTCGCATGGAGGTACTTTTCGCTTCGCATGACCCTGGACCGGAGAGCCGCCAGCCTCTTCGAAGAGTGGCGAACAGAGAGGATGGAGGACGAGGTGAGAGAGAGGGCGGGGCTGCTCCACCGCGAGTGGACTCTCCGGGAAGAGGCCCGTGTCCGCCGCAATGCCATCGAGATGAGCGGGGCCGTCCTCAGGGGAAAGGTGACGGAGCACCTGACTCCCTACTTCCCGGGGTTCTCTTACGACCCGCGCGATGCAAGGTTCCTGGGGACACCAGTCGACCTCATCGTATTCGAGGGGCTCTCTGCCGGGTCCCTCGAGCGCATCACGTTCCTCGAGGTAAAGACCGGGAAGACCGGTGCCCTCTCGCAGAGGGAGAAGCAGGTCAGGGAGTGCGTGGAAAAGGGCCTCGTGCGCTATGAGGTGCTTCACCTGGGGAGAGACACATGACGCTCCACCGCCCGATCAGCCCTTCTGCCCTTCTTCTGCCCGGGGCGACAGGTCCATGTCGATGGTATTGTCGACGTAGGTGGTCAGCTGGGTAAGGAGGAGCGGGTCGAGCCCCTTCTCGACGGCAAGGAATATCCCAGATGCGTCGACAAGCCTGAGTTTGCTCGTGATGAAGTGGATGAACTTCGAGATGTTCGTGGAGGGGATGTAGATCAGCAGGGTGCTGATGGAGTCGAAGAGCAGGCAGGCCTTCTCGCCCGAGAGGGTGTTCAATACCTCCGTGATCGCGATGCCGAGGTCGGTCAGGTTGGAAGGGCTGCTGATGAACCGGCAGTCCTCCTGTCCCTCCGGAACCCGTCCCATCGCGTACTTGGTGATGGTGTCGATAAACGAGACCCTCCCCATCTCTATCCCTTCTGCGGCGTAGAGCTTCTTCAACACGGCAGACGGGTGGTTTGAGGTGATCACGATGACCCTGTGTCCCTGGCCGGTCAGGGACCGGATGATGGAGAGGTTGTTCTGTTTCAGCCTCTCTGCCGAGGACAAGACCAGGAACAGCCGGTTCTGCCCGATTCCCGCAAGATCGATCGACATGCTCATCCACCAGTTCACCGGGTCAGGAAATCCCGGTAGGCAAGAGGTATCTCGTCACGCTCCTCAACAATCGCCTGGTTCAGCTCCCTGAAGTTGGCCATTATCTGATCTGCATGGGTGATCTGCACCGAGAGGTCCATCTTCACTGCCTCGAGATCGGGGTTCTCGCTTTCGAGCTGCAGGCGTATGGCGGCCATGTTGTCCCGCAGGAGATGTATCGGGTTCTTCATCCGGAGTGCCACCTCCGCAAGGTATCCCACCAGCGCAGAGTGCTTCTCTTCAATCGCCTCCTTTTGAAGAAGGATCTCGGCCTTTGCCAGGTCCCTCTCTTCCGATATCCTCGCCACGATCCAGGTGACTACCAGAAACATCACCGCCCGTAGCATGGTTGCCCAGGTGAAATCGCCCACGATAAAACTGGTGAGGAACGTGGCTGCGACGAGCGCCGCCGCAACGATGAGCGCTTTCTGGTAATACCAGATCGCCGCGAGGACCAGGAGCACGTAAAAGATATGGGTATAGCCGATCGCGGTGCGAAGGAAGAGATGCACACCTATCTCGAGGCAGATGCAGATCGCCCCGAGAAGGCCGAGTATCCAGACCTGGTGAGTCGCGCTGGGAAGTCCTGCCCCGCGCCGGTCGCCGGATCCCCCTTCTCTTTCCAGGTTGCCAGGGTTCACACTCTTCACGTAATCACCGATGGCATATTAAGATTGGCCGAATCCGGTGCTGCCTTGCTCATTCGGCACGTGAGGCGAGGGGGAAAATATCATCGGCCGATCGGACAAGGATCTCCCTCTCGCCCCTGTATGTCTGCACCGTGCCGTACAGAGATACCTCCTGGCCTGGCCGGGGCCACCCGCTCTTGACGGAATTGGAGGGGATAAAGACCCGCACACCCGAGACCACCAGGACCTGGTGACCGCCGCTCGCAGTCGTCATGCGCTCCTCGACTGCACCCTGGTGACGCACGAGCTCCCCTTCCGCACTCCCGGGACCGTAGGGGCGTGAGAAGAAGCCCTTGCCGGCCGATTCAATGATCAAAGATGCGGTGAGCACGACCACGATGACCAGGACAAGAATGAGGATTGCAATCTTCTCCTGCCTGACCAGTATCACGGGAGAGTGGTATCTTCTTGGACATGATAAGCACCGACAGGTTGATATGTTAACAGCGTTAACATATCTGGCATGCCAGAGATGAACCTTCCACCCTCATCTCTCACCGTCCTTCACATACTTGATGAAGGCGGGGCGATGACCCATAAGGACCTGGTGAAGAAGACACGTCTTGCACCACGCACGGTGAGATACGCATTGAAGAAACTGAAAGAACAGCACCTGATCATCGAGAAGTTCAACTTCAAGGACGCGCGGCAGATCATCTACCAGAACCGACCCGCCGCGGTGACGGCATGAAAGGAAAGGACTGCGATATCATGGTGTGCGATACCATGGTCCGCAGGTTTCTCCCGGCAATGAGAGCCGAGATGGTATTCCGGCTCATCCAGCAGCAGGGGCTCAGCCAGAGCGAGGCTGCAAAGAGACTCGGTATCACGAGGGCCGCAGTCTCGCAGTACCTGAGCAGGAAACGCGGCGACGCGACGTTTGAGATCTCGCCGGACATGAACGCCCTCATCGACCGCTGGGTGCTGGCAGTCGCAGGCAGGGAGGACGGCATCACCCTCTGCGACATCTGCCAGTGCACCATGAAAGACCCGGGACTCCGCGAGGACGGGGAATTCAGCCACGGTTGCGAGGGGTTGCCCGGCGTCTTCCACCCCTCCTCCGGTACCAGAAAAAGAGGAGAAGGGCAGCAATAACCACGCAGGCTGCAGCGATCTTCATACGATCTGGGCCTCTCCCCACCTCTTTCTGACCGGCCTTTTCCCAGTCGCTCTCGAATGCGAGGGAATAATATTGTCCGACTCCCGGATGGTGGATGATCACTCCCGCTTCCCGGTTGAAAGTCGGCGAGTTCATATTCCAGTTGATGCTGCTGACAAGGACCTGCTCCCGGTCGACAATGATCCCCTTGTTGTGGATCTTCTCGACGCTGTCGGGCCCAAGGTATGCGCACCGCGCCTCGAGCGGCAGGCCTTCTGCTGCCGCAATCCCGTTGAGCAGTTCGACGAGTTCGTCGTTGTCCGCATCCCCGTCGGTGTTGTAGTAGTAGGAGTCGAGGATTACTCTCACCGGAATACCCCGGCGGGAGACGTTGACCGCGTCTGCAAGGAAAGGATTCAGGGACTGCGCAGTCTCGTTGGTGATGTAGGCCATCTCTATGTCAACGCTTCTCTTCGCACCGAGAATCAACGGGTGCAGCAGGCTGCTCGTGTCCGGAGAGATAACGGGGGTAACAGTCGCTCCTTCAAACACGTACGGCGAAAATACCGCGGGATATTGCCGAAACGATGAGACTTCCGGTTCCCCTGCTCCAGGCACCGCCCCGACTGTCCACTCTCCCCCCGCATCGTGGGTGTACACGGACCTGATATATTCCGCAAGGCCTGGGTGCGTGATCGCCACGCCCCACCCCCTGTTTCCCCTCATGCCCCTCTCGGGAAACCCGTTCTCCTTGAAGTTCTCGCTCGTGACCAGCACCCGGCTCCTGTCAATCACCATGTACTTGGAGTGGAGGAACCGGTAGGGGCTGTGCACCAGTTCCGTCCCCTGCATGGTCCTGACCGTGATACCGGACATGAGCAGGCGTGCCACCACCTCGTGCTCTTCTTCTGGGATACCCCCCACCGGCCCTCCTTCAATGAGGACTTCGACTGCCACCCCGCGTGCATGCGCATCCTCGAGAAAGCCCGCGAGCACTGGACTCGTGAACTCGTAGATACTCACCAGAATCTCTCGTTCCGCCCCCATGACCAGGGCCGAGAAGACCTCCCTCGAACAGTCCGGAGAGACGAATGCGATGCCCCCGGCATCATGAAACGTCGCCGGCGCAAATTGCGACTGGCCGAGCATCAGCACCCTTTCGTCCCACCTGCCATCAACAAAGAAGTGCACCTGCCCCTGCCGCGGCAGGACCGTCCCCGGCCATTCCACCCTCTGGAGGCATGCTCCCCCGGAATAGACAAGGATCTCGTCACCTGCATTCGAGAGCTGGAACCTTCCGGTCCGGGCCACATCGGGAACCGCGGGAGAGTTCCCGTCCCATTCGAAATCAGGATAATGGCCGTGGCTGCTGCGGTAAGCCTCCGCGTCCATGGCAATGACCGTCCGGCCCGAAAGGACGGTCCCGGGAGGGAACCGGAACCCACCCTCGCCATCTGTCACCGTGACGCCCTCTGCCGGGCCCCATCCTTCGAGGCAGAGGTACTCGTCCCGGTCGTTCGGGAGATACGGATCAGGGCAGAACTCCACGAGCGTCACCCCCGACACCGGGCCTGCCAGGATGAGGAACAGGAGGAGGGAGGTCCGGATCACGCCAGAAAGGTGGGAAGGCAGTGAGGTATTAATCTGCTGAAATGCATTCATTAAAAAAAGAGGATATGCCTGCCGTGTGCCCCCCAGTCGTGCTGAAGATCGGCGGAAGCCTCCATGACTGTGCCGGAGAGATCTGCTCCCACCTCCTGGACCTGGACCTCCCGGTCCTTGTTGTCCCGGGTGGGGGCGCATTTGCAGACCTGGTGAGAGAGTGCCAGGTTGATGGCTCCGCGGCACACTGGATGGCTATCGCGGCGATGGAGCAGTACGGGTGGTACCTCTCCTCGTTCGGCCTCCCCGCCAGCACCGCGCTTCACACCCCGGACCACCCTGCGGTCCTGCTCCCCTATGGCATACTCAGGGCGAAAGACCCCCTCCCCCACCGCTGGGAGGTGACCTCCGATACCATTGCGGCGTGGTGTGCGCACACCCTTCGCCTTCCCCTTGTCCTGCTCAAATCAGTCGACGGGATCCGTTCCGGGGGCCGGCTCTGCACCTCCATCAGGTCCCCCGTAGTGACGGATGACGTCGACCCCTGCTTCCTCCCGTTCGTGCTCGGCCGCCGGGTCCCCGCGCTGGTCGTCTCCGGGAGGCATCCCGACAGGATCCGGGCAGCACTCACTGGAGTTCCCACCATCGGTACGACCATTGGCTTTTTTAGTGTTTCAGGATAGAATATATGAGAACATTCAATCAGGAGGGTTTCATGCCGATCAGAAAGTGCACATCATGCAGTTCACCACTGGCCGAACCGGGCGCCACCGAGTTCGGATGCCCGAAATGCGATTACCAGATCAGGAGATGCTACCGGTGCCGCGAGCAGAGCATCCCCTACACGTGCCCGAAATGCGGGTTCGGGGGGCCCTGACCAATGGGCATGGTGGCCATCATCCTGAAGGTCATGCCGAAGTCCCCGGAAGTGGACCTTGTGGCCTTGAAGAGAGAGATCCAGGAGAAGGTCCCGTCGGTCCGGGACATCCGCGAGGAGCCCATCGGGTTTGGCTTAAAGGCCCTCAAGGTTGCGGCGATCGTCAACGATGCAGGCGGTGAGAGCGACGCGGTGGAAACCGAAATCCAGAAAATCTCCGGTGTCGAGCGCGCTGAGATCGTAGAACTGACCCTTACCTGAAGGAGTCCCCCCTTGGTCCATGCCACTGCATGGAGAGCGAGGAATACTCTTTTTTTTATTCCTGCAATTTCTGCAGCATTGCCTGCGTGATAAAGCGTATCTTCTCGACCGACTCCCTGAACTGTGTCACCTCGTCTTCCGCGATCTTTATCGGGACCGGGAAGACTCCGCTCCTGTTCATCCTTGCAGGGACACCGATGCACACGTCCCCTATGTCGTGCACCTCGCTCCGGATATAGGCCGAGACCGTGAGAATGCGGTCCTCGTTGCCGAGCACCGTTCGCACCAGGGTGGCGATTGCCTCACCCGGGCCGTATACCGTTGCTCCCTTGTTGCGTATGATCTTCTCGCCGCTCGACCTGACTGTCGCAACCATCTCCTCCACGGGAAGCCGCGAGAACGCCGGGAGGTTGCTGATCTGGATCCCCCCGATCGTGGTTGCGGACCAGAGCGGCACCATGGATTCCCCGTGCTCACCGATGATGCGGGTGTGGACCTCGCTCACGTGGACGCGGAAATGCTTGGCGATGAGCGATTTCAGCCGCATGGAGTCAAGGTGGGTTCCGAGTCCAAAGACCTGGTTGGGCTGCATCCCTGAGTATTTCAGGGCAACAGAGGTCATCACGTCGACGGGGTTCGTGACCATCAGGATCATGGCGTGCGGGGCACACTCCCCGATTATCCTGGCCGTCCCGGCCACGATGCGGGCATTTTCAAGCGCAAGGTCAAGGCGGTCCTGCCCCGGCCTCCGGGGTACCCCCGCCGTGCAGACCACCACGTCGGAATCCCTGGCATCCTCGAGATCTGTTGTCCAGGAGAGGTCTACCGCCTGCCCGGATGCGGCGAACGAGTCGACAAGGTCCTGCGTGATCCCGCAGAGCAGGTTCTCGCGCCCGGCTCTCCCGTGCAGGAGGATCTCGTGCACGTAAGGGATGCTTGCAAGAGTGTGTGCAGAAAAAGTGCCGACGTTTCCGGTGGCTCCGACGATAGTGACTTTTGACATAACGCTACAGTCCGGGGGAATGGGGACACGTTCTCGGTCGACGGCTCGCGGCTACCCCTTCCGGGCACATTCCTCCTCCGCCCCGCAACCCCATGGGCGCCGAATGTTCACGGTAAGTCTGCTCCCTTCCGGGCCTGGACCGGTCCCCGCAACAACAGGTCGCCGCCCCCTCCGGGGCTTGGATCCCTGTCCACCGACCTCATGGGACGAGGTTTCAACGTCGGCCTGCACCGTTCACAGGTAACCCGGTACCGCCTTCTCCGAACTTCGCCCCCCGCATGCCGACGGTTTCGGGTCACAGGTGACGCCGGGCCACCCGGGCTAGTCCCCATATCATATGGCGACCCTAGGGGATAAATACCTCGCCGGGGACGCGGCTCTTCCATTCCCTGATTGCCTCACCTGTCATCCGGGTATCCGATTTCTCGAAGAGATCGAGGACCGCACAGACCGGTTCTTCTGGCAGGACCTTCCAGAGTTGCCGGAAATCCCCATGGTAGACCCTGATCGACTGCTCTCCCGTTGCCTCGGCGACCAGGACCGGGTCTTCTCTTACGGGGTGCTCCCGCATCGTTCTGCAGGTTGAGAGCATCCGGACCTCCCCGGTGCGCAGGAACATCCGGTTCACATGGAGGTTTGTCGCGGACCAGAAGGCGGCTGCGTACCATGCGTCGTTGAGTATCACCCCGGGTATTCCGTGCCTGGCGGCGCAGAGGCCGAGGGTTCCTGCCCCCGAGCACGCATCCACACACCACGCAGGGGTGTACGAGGCGAGGTGGCGTTCCACGGACCGGATCTTGGGATTTTCGAGGCGGGGGAACTCGATGTGCATCTGGGACTGCTGGATATAGATGACCAGCGGTCCGGCCCCTGTGGGAAAGACCCCCGCCCTCACGTCGCACCCCGCGAGGAGTTCGTATGTGCGGGGGAGTGTGGCAAGTGACGGGTCGGTTGCCCCCGGGACAAAATCCCCCGATCTCACCACTCCCCGCACCTCCGGCACCTCCTGGATCATCCTCCGTGCGGCGGATCCTGTGACGAGGGGCGAGAGGAGGACAAGGGAATCCGGCGGGAGGAACGGGGGACTTGCCATGAAGAACCCGGGATGGAGAAGGGGGGATCCCACCGCCCTGAGTGGCTCGTTCCCGGAGAGGATGCCCTCTTCGACCATGACCACGTAGAGGTGAGCGAACACCTCGTCTATGAACCGCTTTCCGCACTCGCAGGGTGTCGCGTAGTACCGTCCCTTGAGCGGAACGCTCTTGTCAAGGACCCTGAATGTGCACCTCTGGCACCGGGAGAAGACAGACGGGACTGATCCGATGACCGCCGGCGCGTCCCGAATACACTCACCGCCGCAGACAGGGCACTCCATACCCGGGAGATTGTGCCTTCCCCCATACTAACCTTTGTGAAAGCACCGGAAGTGGCGGCATTGGAAGTGGGCCCGATGCGATTTGAACGCATGACCGCCCGGTTATGAGCCGGGCGCTCTGACCGGACTAAGCTACGGGCCCATGGAAGAAAAAACGCCGCCAACAGGACTCGAACCTGTGACATGCTGGTTAACAGCCAGCCACTCTACCAACTGAGTTATGGCGGCACACCCGATGTGCCAATATAGGTTGCCGCCTTCGGTGTTAAAGGTAGCGGAATTCCGGGCATGGGGGGGTGGCGGCCGGGTCGGGGGGGAGCGCCCGGCATGTCAGTCGCCCTGGTGCCTCATGCTCTCGAGAAGCGCGATCATCTCGCCGAGTTCCTGGTCCAGGCCGGCGAGGAGTTCCTCGCTCTGGGGGGTTGCCACCGCCCCGGAAGGGGATGCACGGATGTATCCGAGCTGCTCCAGCACCCGGAGAGAGTAGCGGATCCTGTGGAAAGGAAGGTCCATCAGCTCCGAGAGCTTCATGATGCCGATCGGCTGGTGGGCAACCACGGTCCGCAGGACCTGGATGTGCCTGTGCATCAGCTCGATCTCGCCCTTCACCTTCTCAATCATGGACTCTGCTCCCGGTCGGGTTCTTCCGAAGCCTGCGCATCAAGCCATCTCCTTGTGGAAACATACTGCCTCCTGAAGTAGATCGCAAGCCCAATGGCCATGAAGAGAAGCGCGGCGCCGACAGGAACGGCAAGGGGTTCCTTCAGTTTCAGGAACGCAATTACTCCCAGTGCGACCAGCAGGATTATCGCGTTGAGGAGGATCGCCAGGCGGTAAAATTTCCACTTTAACTGCTCTTTGGTGGCCTCGTCCATTACAGAAATGTCAGCGCTATCATAAAAGTACTTGTGGGATCGGCTCCAATAAGAATGGCATATGGATGCGCTCGAAGAGGCGATCCTGAGGAGCGGATCGGCGGCCTATGTTGCCTTCGGGTCATCACAGGACGCCGATATGCGCTATCTCACCATGTTTTCCACCACTGATCCCATTGTATATATCAAAAAGCCCGGGGAGCAGGGGACGGTCGTGGTATCGCAGATGGAGTATGAGCGGGCCAGGAGGGAATCAACTGCCGCGGTGATGTCCAGGTCGGAGGCGGGGCTCTTTGAGATACTGAAAGAGGAGAACGACCGCTGGAGGGCTCTTGCAAGGATGATTGCGGGCCTCGTGCAGGGCATGGTGCTGATCCCTCCCCACTTCCCGTATGCCCTCGCAAAGGAACTCTCGGCACTTGTCTCAGTTGAGATCGACAGGACTGCCCTTGTCACGATGCGGGCAAGAAAAAGCGAGTGGGAGATCGGGAGGATCAGGCAGGTGCAGGTGGCCACCGAGGAGGCCATGGAAGCCGGGATCGCGATGATACGGAAAGCCGGGATAAGGGGGGGCCTCCTCTCCAGGGGCGCAGTTCCCCTCACTTCCGGGATGGTCCGGGCAGCCATGCACCAGGTCCTCCTCAGGAGGGGGTGTACCCCTGCCGATACCATCGTTGCCTGCGGGGAAGAGACCGCCTTCCCCCACATCAGGGGAGAGGGGGCGTTGAGATCGGATGAACCGATCGTCATCGATATCTTTCCCAGAGACGATCAGACGGGCTATTACAGTGACATGAGCCGGACGATCTGCAGGGGAGAGCCCACTGCGGATATCCGCGAGATGTTCCGGGCTGTCAGGGAGGCGCAGGATCTTGCAGCAGCGCGGTTGCGCCCGGGTGTGACCGGCGAAGAGGTCTACAGGGCAGTGGTTGACTTCTTTGAGGAACTGGGATACGGGACCGGGAGCTCGGGGTTTGTCCACAACCTCGGGCACGGCGTCGGCCTCGAGGTCCATGAAGCCCCGAGCCTCGGGCCCTCAGGGGAGATGCTCGTGCAAGGCAACGTGGTCACGAACGAACCCGGCCTCTATCTGCCCGGGACCGGCGGAGTCCGGCTTGAGAACATAGGGGTCATCGAGAATGGGGGGTTTTCCACCCTGACCAGCTACCCCCGCGAGCTGGCAGTGTGAGGCAGGAAATGAAAGACGACGTGATGGACATGTACATCGAGGCGGGAAGGATAGCCTCGGCAATACGTGAAAAAGGCGCGGGCGAGGTCAGGGTTGGAGCTTCCTACCTCGCAGTGGTGGAGAAGATCGAGGGGCTGGTGCAGGATGCCGGGGCCGGCCTTGCATTTCCCCTCAATGTCTCCCTCAACGAGGACGCGGCGCACGATACCGCATCCTGGGATGACGGGAGGGTCTTTTCAGAGGGGGACGTGGTCAAGCTCGACCTCGGAGTTCACCTGGACGGCTACATTGCCGACACTGCGGTGACCGTCGACCTCGGAGACCACCCCCTCCTTCTCGAGGCATCGGCCCGCGGCCTCGACGCCGCGATATCGAGAGTCGTTCCCGGCGTACGCGTGGGCGAACTCGGTTCGGCAATCCATGGGGAGATAGAGTCACGCGGGTTCCGGCCGGTCGCTAATCTCACCGGCCACGGCCTTGACAGGTACAGGATCCATACCCCACCAAACATTCCCAATATCCGCCAGAAGCGCGGAGCAGTCCTCGAGGAGGGAATGGTCTTTGCCATCGAGCCCTTCGCCAGTACCGGGACCGGCCAGGTGTCCGAGAAACACCGCATCGAGATCTACCAGCAACTCGGAGTAAAGCCGGTGAGGCTGCCATCCGCCCGCCGGGTGCTCGAGGAGATACGGCCGCGCAAGGGGCTGCCATTCTCCAGGAGATGGTTATCCGGAGATAAACTCGACCTCGCCCTCTCGACCCTTGCCCGTTCACAGGTGATACGGGCCTACCCGGTCCTCTCAGATGTCGCCGGGTCCCTCGTTTCCCAGGCCGAGCATACCCTGATCGTCACGAATGACGGGTGCCTGGTCACCACCGCATGAGATACCCTTAAACAATTCCAGGAAAAATAGTAAAAGTTACAGAAATGGCTGCTGATGACGAGACCCTCAAGCTCATGGAGATCCTCCTCACTGCAGAACTCTTCAACTCCCACCAGCACCTCGATGCCAATGACCTGACACCCGAATGCAGGAACCTTTTTGCGGTCAACGGCGCAGCGGAATTGAAGCGGCCCCTCCACGTGAGCGAGGGGATGGCCAGGAGGGGGCTTGGGATAGACGATGCCTGCCGGAAGATGGAGCGGACGCCGGTGGTCACCTGCGAGGAGTTCGGGCAGCGCATCAGGCTGACGGCGCTTGAGCCCGCCGCGCGCTGGTTCCTCAAAAAGGGCGGGCTGCCTTACATCGAGAAGAACCCCGCCCTGGCCTACTTCTTTGAGCGGTTCGAGTCGACGAACGTCTCTTACGAGAAAGCCCGGCAGGAGAACCCTCCCGTCGAGGACACCAGGATATTTCTCCAGTCCCGGCTTGCGAAGGTTATCTCTGATGACGAGCGGCTGAAGAGCGCTCTTGACCTGGTCATCCTGAGCGCGCCCGAGGAAGTCGAGCAGGACTACGACGACCTGGTCTGCACACTGGAACAGGTGAATATCATCAGGAAGATCCAGGTCGCAAGAAAGCACCGGGAGGTGCTCCGGCGGCACCGGATCCACGAGGTGGGAAAACTTCTCTTCGTGGGCCCTCCGGGGACCGGCAAGACTTCTCTTGCCCTGGCGCTTGCCCGGAAACTCCACCTCCCCCTGCTCGAGGTCCGCCTCTCCATGATCACCTCCCAGTACCTCGGGGAGACCTCGAAGAACATTGACCGGATCTTTGACCTTGCCAAGGCTCTTTCTCCCTGCATCCTCTTCATCGACGAGTTCGACTTCGTGGCCAAGAGCAGGGTCGCCGACGACCACGGCGCCATGAAGCGGGCAGTCAACTCGCTCTTAAAGAACATCGACCAGGTGAGCCTGGTCCGGCACGGCGTGCTCCTCATAGGGGCTACGAACCATCCCCAGCTCCTCGATGAAGCTGCGTGGCGGAGATTTGACGAAGTGGTCGAGTTCGGGCTCCCGGACAGGGAGATGCGCCGGTCGATCCTGGAGAAGGTCTCTTCCGGCATGCAGTGCACCTACGACCTCCCGGATCTCGCAGACCGGACGGAAGGGTTCTCGGGGGCCGATCTCCGCATCATGATCAAGGAGGCGCTCCTCTCGTCGCTGATGGAGCGGCGGGACGCCATCAACGCCACCGACATCGAGCGCGGCATCGCGGTGGTGAAGAACAGGGACACCATCCGTTCCCAGAACTGGTTGTCATAGGATGAGGGTTGTCCTCCTGGGAACGGGTGATGCGATCGGAACCCCCCGGGTAGGGTGCTCCTGCACCCAGTGCACCTATGCGCGCGACCACGGCCTGCAGAGGCTTCGGACCTCCCTGCTCATCGAGTACCGGGGCAGCCACATCCTGATCGACACAGGCCCCGACCTCCGCCAGCAGCTCCTTGCCTCGGGGTCTCCGCACATCGACGCCGTGCTCTGGACACACGGGCACTATGATCACTTCATGGGATTCGGGGAGTTCTACAGGGTCCAGAAATTACCGGTCGTGTACGCGCCTCCGCCGGTGCTGGACTATTGCGGGGGCATCTTCAGGTTCCTTGCCGGAGAGCGCCTCCCCGTGCCCGCTTATTCCCGGTTCTCCCTCTTTGGCCTCACGTGCACGTTCCTCCCTGTCACTCATCCTCCTGCCTACACCTGCGGGGTGCTCCTCGAGGCCGACGGCGTGCGCATCGGGTATACCTCAGACACGAACTCGCAGCTCCCGGGAGAGACCGTGCGGATGCTCAGGGGGGTGGATCTCCTCTTCGTTGATGCACTCCTCCCATCCCACCTCCATGTCCCCAAGCACATGAACTACCAGGAGGCATGCGACCTTGCAGGCATGCTAAACGCAGGGGATTTCCGATGCGTGCACCAGAGCCATCACCTCCCCTGGGGCCTCCCGCACCTGGGATGCGACAACGAGGCCTTCTCATTCTGACCGGGACACCGGTGATCACCCCGGGTGGAGGCACCCGCAGGGTCCCACGCATACCTATATAGGACTCTGCCACCCATTTATAAGTGGATGAATATAAAGATCCTTGAACTCGAGAAGGACAAGGCAAGACTCCTCATCCAGGGGGAGGGCCATACCTTCATGAATGTCCTCACCGAGGAGATTTTAAAGGATCCTGACGTGGACGTGGCGAAATACCTCATCAAGTTCCAGTTCTCGGAACCGGAGCTCCTCGTCACCACGAATGGAAAAAAAGCACCGCTTGACGCGGTCTCCGAGGCCTGTCGGAGGATATCCGGGTCATGCGACGAACTCCTGGAGTGCCTCTCCAGGGGGAGATCGTGATCTCTCATTCGAGCATTAAAGAACTCCACTCTCTCTCCTTTTGGAGGGGGCCTCCTGTTGCCCCTGTTGCCGGTTTCCCCCGAATTATGAGAGAGCCATGCCGGCGCATGGCAAGAGCGAGTAACCGCCGCGGGTTACCCATTTGAAAGATTAATAAAAATGGCTCTTCGCTATCTGGTGTGGGTAGGATTGATGAACCTGATACATTTTGTGGAGGCTGTCCACCCCCACACCCCCATATGCGATGCATGCCGCCGCCCCCGAAGGACGCCCCGGCGGAGGTTCAGTGACTGAATTGGTATGCGAGATAACCCCCTCGATTCAGTCTCCCTACACAAAACAGCGAGTAGGCAAAAAAATGCTCCTTTTTTGATAACTTCACCGGAGCACTCCCCTTCGCTATTCTTATTCTGGGTTCCTGCTTGACTCGGTGATTCATATATTTTTTATGAAAAGGTATTGTGTGGGGAAAAATGCCCGGTGAACACCGGGGAGATCAGACAAGCACCCTCTCTGTGAACACGATCGAGCCCGAGACGCGGGTGATCCTGACCTTGACTTTCTGCCCGGGCTTTCCGCCGGGGATATAGAGGATGTAGCGCCCCATCCTCACCACGCCGTCTCCCCTGCGGCTCACCGACTGGACCTCGACGTCGAGAATTGCTCCTTCCGAGATCTCGTTCGTGACCGGCTCGGTCCTGGCCTTCCTCTTCCTCACCGGCCGGTGCCCTCCGCAGGCATCGCAGCGCAGGAGGAGGACGCGGTCATCCTTTACGAGGCGCGTATCGGGTTTTCCGCACTCGGAGCATATGACATAGTCGTCCACGTATCCCTTCACCAGGGTGTTGATCAGCGTCGGTTCGAATTTCCCATTGAAGATTGCCCGGGAACCGTCTATCTTGCCGGCAGTGCCGAGTTCTCCGAGGAGAAACTTCATCAGGTGATCTTTGTCCCTGCGGACGGTGTCGGCAATCTCGGAAAAATTCTCGAGGACCGTGGTCTTCCCTTCGATGTATGACCTTGCTTCCGGCACCGTGAACCGCTCCACCGATTCTGTCGGTTCGGTCACGTGGGAGTAAGCTTTCTTCAGGAGTGTCTCGTACGGCTCAACCATCATACATATATAAGGAGTCCTGGTGTAAAAAAATGCCACCTCATGGAACCGGTCGCGGGTTGTCCTGCAATTTTTTCCATAGGAGCGTCCCCACCCTCTATACCCGGAAACGCGGGAACCAGGTCCGGGGACTGCCAGGCACCGCTCCCTGGCCTGCACCCCCGCACCCTTTCTCAGGCAGGCCATTTCCATCCATGCAGAAGCGTGCCTGCCTGAAGGCGGGACCCGGGGCATCACCACTCCCTCCGCGCTTTCATGGAGAGGTGTGGGGATACCTGCACGATGCAAGGAAAAATGAGAGTTTCGAAGTTATTGTTTCCGGAACTGGGGCATCATGGCCCGGACCTCTTTTCCCACCTGCTCGATCAGGTGCTCCTCGTCTGCCCTCGTGAGGGCATTGAAGACTGGCCTGTTTACCATGTTCTCGAGCATCCATTCCCTGGCAAACTCGCCGCTCTGGATCTCTTTCAGGATCTCCTGCATTGCCAGGTATGCCTCGGGGCCGATCACGCGGGGACCGCGCGTGAGGTCGCCATACTGCGCAGTGTTGCTGATGGAGTTGCGCATCCTTGTAAAGCCCCCCTCGTAGATGAGGTCGACGATCAGCTTGGTCTCGTGGAGGACCTCGAGGTATGCCATCTCCGGAGCGTAACCCGCGTCAACCAGGGTCTCGAACCCTGCCTTGATGAGAGAGGTGATCCCGCCGCACAGCACCACTTGTTCGCCGAAGAGGTCGGTCTCGGTCTCCTCGCGGAACGTGGTCTCGAGCACCACCGCTCTGGTGGCCCCGATACCCTTGGCATAGGCGAGCGCGATCTGCTGGGCGTTGCCGGTGTAGTTCTGGTGGATGGCAATAAGCGCGGGAACGCCCTTTCCCTCCTCGTAGGTCCTCCTGACCATGTGCCCCGGGCCCTTCGGGGCGACCATTATGACGTCCACGTCAGGCGGGGGGACGATCTGGCCGAAGTGGATGTTGAACCCGTGGGAGAACATCAGGCACTTTTTCTCCGAGAGGTGGGGGCGGATCTCGGCCTGGTAGATGGCTCCCTGGTGCTCGTCCGGGACGAGGACCTGTACGACCTGGGCCGCTTTGACGGCCTCCGCAACCGGGTAGACCTTGAACCCGTCGGCAGACGCTGCCTGCCAGGAGCGTCCGGGCCGAAGACCAATCACGACGTCAAGGCCGCTGTCGCGGAGGTTGAGGGCCTGGCCCCTTCCCTGGGACCCATACCCGATCACTGCAATACGCTTCCCCTTCAGAACCCCGAGGTCCGCATCGGTATCATAATATTTTTCCATCATATACTGATCCATCAGATATCAGTAACAGAGCACTTAAATATTATATTGAAACATTACATTCCACATCATTCCTGGGAGCGATGCGCTATTCCCAATACCATAAAAATTAAATCCGGGCGTGATTTGCCAGATATTCAATCCACACTCCCGGATGTACGGATCAACCTCACCAGGGTGGGCGTAAAGAACGTCAAGAAGCTTGTGGAGGTCTCGAGGCCCGAAAAGAGGCCGGTCATTTTCATCTCCAACTTCGACGTCTTCGTCGACCTCCCCGGGAGCCTCAAGGGGGCCAACCTCTCGAGAAACTTCGAGGTCATCGACGAGGTGCTCCAGCAGGCTATCGACGGTGACGTGAAAGAGATCGAGAACCTCTGCAGCGTGGTGGCAAGAAAACTCCTCGACCGGCACGAGTACGCCGACCGAACCGAAGTGCTGATGAACAGCCAGTTCATGGTTAAGCGGGAGACTCCGGTCTCCCATACCAGCTGCCACGAGGTTGTCAAGGTCCATGCCCGGGCGGTCGCACGAAGAACCTTCCGCGAACCTATCGTGAGAAAGAGCATCGGGGCAGAGGTGACGGGAATGACCGCATGCCCCTGTGCGCAGGACATCATGAAAGAGCGGGCGGTGACAGTCCTCCAGAACCTGGAGATCTCCAAAGAAAAGATCGAGGCATTCCTTGGGGAGGTGCCGATGGCCACCCACAACCAGCGTGGCCGAGGGTTCCTCTGCATCGAGATCGACGACGACCAGCATGTGAAGCTCGAGAAGATCATCCGCATCCTCAAGGAGTCCATGAGTTCCTCTATCTTCGAACTGCTCAAGCGAGGTGACGAGAGTTACGTCGTATTGAGCGCACACAAGAACCCCCGCTTCGTCGAAGACTGCGTCAGGGAGACCGCAAAGAAGGTACTGGCAGAGTTCAAGGAACTGCCCGGGGACTCACTCATCACCATCAAGCAGACCAATGAGGAGAGCATCCACCAGCACGACGCCTATGCCGAGCGCCAGGCGACGATGGCGGAGCTCTACGTGGAACTGAACGGCGAGCATTCCTGTTAGGCAATGTGCAGGGCCAGGGCCTACTGCAGGGTTGGACGGGTATGGTAGCACCCTGCCAGAAATTCTGAAAAATTGTTTTTTCCCCAATCCAGGCAACCAAAGGAGGGCCATGGCTGCTCCTGGGATTGTCCGCTTCCCACACCTCCCAAAAAGCGCGGGCATTTCATGAAAACCCCTGGAAAAAAACCCCGAGATGGCGGTTTTTTCCGGCACTGTGCGGGAGCGGCTTGCGCACCTTGAATGCACTGCATTTTTAATTCTTCAAAATTCCCGCTATTTTCCTATTCTACGTTCATTTGAGCCTCAAATGGAGACGCTGATCATCTACACAGTAGATAAATATAGGAAGATTGCTACATTCACACTGAACGTACTCTGTACGGTCAAACATCTCTCTATGAGAGGTGCGTGTGGAATTACACCGGTATCGCAAAGAGAACACGAGAATACCATGAGGCGATTATATTGTCGAAAATTGTAGAGATCTCCCCAACCACGAGGCATGAGGGGCACTCAAAGCTCGTCCTTAAGGTGGACGATGCGGGTATCATCGAGCGTGGTGACTGGCTCTCCATCACCCCCGTGAGAGGGGTCGAGAAGCTGGCCATCGGGAAGACGATGGACCAGGTCCCGAAGATCGCGTCCCGCGTATGCGGCATCTGTCCGATCGCCCACACCCTCGCCGGCATCGAGTCCATGGAGGCCTCCATACGCTGCGAGATCCCCAGGGATGCAAAACTGCTCAGGATCATCCTCCAGAGTGCCAACAGGCTTCACAGCCACGCGCTGCACAACATCCTGACGCTCCCGGATATGTACCTGCCCGGGACTGACACGAAGATCAACCCCTTCTCCCCCCAGGAGCCGGTAAGGTCCGTTGCCAAGCGTATCCAGAGGCTCCGCGAGATCGGCCAGACCATCGGCGAGATCGCGGGCGGCGAGGCGGTGCACCCGAGCAACCCCCGTGTCGGAGGGATGTACAAGGCCTGCACCCAACATGCGAAGACCAAGATGTACGACCTTGCGAAGGAGGGCCTTGTCCTTGCCCACGAGCAGATGGACTTCATGATAGCCATTCTCCGCAATTACCAGAAGCGCGACTGGGCAGAGGTCGGCGGCAAACAGATCCCTATCCCGAAGACCCTCGGATACCACAACCAGGGTTACATGGCAGCCCACCCGATGTATGGAAGCTCAAGTCTTGACGAGTGTCCCGGCTGGAACCCCGACCGCTGGACCGATGTCCGCCCCTGGGACTGGTACATGGGAGAAGGCGAAGTCAGCCTTGCAGACCCGAGCTACCCCGTAGGCGGCACCTCGCCGGTAGGGACCAAGGTCAACCCCCAGATGGAGGCCTGCACCGGTGTCCCGCTCTATGACGGTTCCCCCGTTGAGGTCGGACCCCGGGCAAGACTTGTCCAGTTCAAGAACTATGATGAGAAAGGCACCATCGGCCAGCAGGTCGCACGCCAGCTCGAATACACTGATTCAGTGTATACCATTCTTAATGCGCTGGACGAGTACAACCCGAACGGGAAGATCCTCGCCGATCACATCCCACAGGGTGACGGGTCGCTTGGGTGGGCCGCAAACGAAGCGCCCCGCGGATGCGATGTCCACCTTGCCAAGGTCAAGGATGGACGGGTCCTCTACTACGAGATGCTCGTGCCCACCACCTGGAACTTCCCCACCTGCAGCCGTGCCCTGACCGGCGCGCCGTGGCAGCTTGCGGAAGTCGTCGTCCGAGGATATGACCCGTGCGTGTCATGCGCCACCCACATGATCGTCATCGACGATGACAAGAGGATAGTCGCACAGAAACTCATCCAGTGAGAATGCTCGCATGCTGTATCCAGAGATTGTGATCGCAGGGTGTGGCAACCCGTTGTTCGCTGATGACGGGTTTGGGCCGGCCGCAATTGAGGAGCTTTCGCGCCTCAATCTCCCAGAAAATATCAAAGCCGTGGATGCAGGCCTTGGCGGCCCGCACTTCATTTTCACGCTGCTTGATCCCGCGGTGACACGGAAGCTTATCGTGGTCGATACCGTGGACTTCGGGGGAGAACCTGGCGAACTGGTCCGGTTGACGGTCGAAGACCTGCCGCCGGGAAGTTACCGGGACGCCCACTCCTGGGACCTGACCGAGCCGCTCCACCGGTTGAAAGACTCGATGGAGATCGTAGTCATTGGATGCCAGCCCAAGCATGTGAGCGCCCCAGAATTCGAGATGGGGCTCTCTGATGAGGTTTCGAGCGCGATACCCAGGGCCATTCGCGAGATACTGGCCCTGATCGGAGTGGATTATGGGACTACTCTCGAGAATCTTCGGAAAGAAGAGCGCCAGCCCGGAGCCGAAGGCGAAGCCTGCGGCGGGAGCTGACGTGGAGAAAAAGGCTGAAACGATTAAAAAGGAGGAAAAGCCTGTGGCAGACAAGATTACAGTTGGCCACGTGCACATGAGCGGATGCACGGGCTGTCTGGTATCCTTAGCAGACAACTATGGTGGATTGTTAACCATACTTGACAAATACGCCGACCTTGTCTATGGCCTGACCCTTGCCGACGTGCGGCACATCCCCAAGATGGACGTGGCACTGGTGGAGGGGTCGGTGTGTATCCAGGACAAGATCTCAGTACAGGAGATCAAAGAGACCCGCGAGAAAGCGGCAGTGGTAGTGGCCGTTGGCGGCTGTGCCTGTTATGGCAACATCACCCGGTTCGGCCGCGGCGGTCAGCCAAACCAGCCCCAGCACGAGTCCTACCTGCCGGTGGGGGACCTCATCAAGGTGGATGTGTATATCCCCGGGTGCGCACCTACCCCGCAGCTGATCAGGAACGTCTGCGTGATGGCGTACCTGCTCCTCAAGGGCAACAAAGACCAGCAGGAGCTGGCAAAGAAATACTTAACCCCGCTGATGCAACTCGCAGACCGCGGGACAGAGGCCTGCGGCTGCGACCTGATGTATGACGTGGTCAACCAGGGCCTCTGCATGGGATGCGGATCGTGCGCCGCGGCATGCCCGGTCCGGGCCATCACCCACGAGTACGGGAAGCCCAACGTGAACCGGGAGATGTGCATCAAGTGCGGTGCCTGCTACGCCCAGTGTCCGAGGAGCTTCTTCAACTTCGATGTGATCCCCGAATTCGAGGGCATCATGGATGCCATTGATGCGGCACTCAAATGAGGTGAGAGAGATGGCAGGAGAACTCGGAAAATACAAACTCTGTGTTTCGGCACGCAGCGCTGACAAGGCCATCCTGAAGAAGGCACAGGACGGGGGTATTGTCACCCAGCTCTTCAAGTTCGCCCTTGAAGAGGGTATCATCGACGGCGCAATCGTGGCAGGACAAGGCGACGAGCCCTGGAGGCCCCGCCCGTTCATCGCCACCACCGTCGAGGAGCTGATGACGTCGAGCGGCACCAAGTACAACATCAGCCCGCAGGTGTCATGGATCAAGGAGGCCACCCGCAGTTACGGTCTTGACAAGATCGGCATCGTGGGAACCCCCTGCCAGATGCAGGCGGTCAGGAAGGGCCAGCTCTATCCCGTCGGGCTCCGGGACGTTCCCGACAAGATAAAGCTCGCCATCGGCATCTTCTGCATGGAGAACTTCTCGTACCAGAGCGTGAAGCAGCTCGTCGAGGATCATGCGGCCATGAAGATGGAAGCGGTTAAGAAGATGGAGATCGGCAAGGGCAAGTTCTGGGTCTACGGGCAGCGCGGGCAGGTCGTCCAGCTCCCCCTCAAGGTGACCCACAAGTACGAGCAGCCCGGCTGCCACGTCTGCCTTGACTACGTGGCAAACCTCGCAGACGTCTCGACCGGATCCGTCGGAAGCCCCGACGGCTGGAGCACGGTCTTTGTCCGGACCCGCAACGGCGACGACATCTGGTCCAAGGCGATCGCTGCCGGGTGCTTCGAGACCAAGCCCATCGAGCAGGTCAAGCCAGGCCTTGAGCTCGTGACCAAGCTTGCGACCGAGAAGATCACCAAGAACCAGAAGACCGTCGAGGAGAGGGCCAAGTTCGGCGTGAACAAGGGCCTGCGGAATCCCTACCTGGGACCGAAATAATTCACTTTTTTCTCCTCTGTACGGTTTTTTTGCTGGCTGAATTTCCATGTGTCAAATATCGTTCATCTCATTCAGGTTTTTTTGAACAAAAATCCCATATCACAACAATATGTCCGGGACTTGATTGCACCAAGAGACATTCTAAAAAAGCATGCGAAATTTTGAGTGCGGAAATTTGATATGGCCCAGGACACCCTGCCCACAGAATATCGCGAAGCAGTTGGGGCATCAGCCTCAACTGCGGGGGGTTGTACATACACTGCCTCGGTGCAGTCTGCCCGTAGATTGAATCCGATCGCACTCCCCCCTCAGACGTTCTTGGGGGCTGACGCCCCCGCCACTGCGGCACCCCTATAGCGCGATAGAGCCAGTGCGGGGAAGAGGGGAGGTTTGGAGAGAATACATGCAACCCTGCCCACAGAATATCGCATATTGAAGGAAGGGACAACTCCCACCCAAAGGAAAACAATTGTACACTGATCTCGCTGAATTTCGCCATTCACTTCAAACGGATTCGCAGTCATCGGAAAGGGTTTATCAGGAGGCATCCATACGTTCTCTTACCATAGGTGATTGGTATGTTCATGTCACGATACCACATCCTGATTCTTAGCGTGGCACTGGTCTGCCTCCTGGCCGTATTCATGGCCGGGTGCACCCAGCCGCCGGGAGGAGACGGGGGGACGACTCCCACCCCCACTGCACCGGTTGCTCCATCACAGTCGTTTGACCAGGAGAGCGACGGGAAACAGGTGACTGCTTCCCTTGGCTCCGCGTTCTCTCTCCAGCTCGCCGAGAACCCCACCACAGGATACTCGTGGAACCTCTCTCACTCCGCCGGGCTTAGGCTGCTGAAGGATGAATTCCTCCCGCCGTCCACGCAGCTGGTGGGGGCCGGCGGAACCCACCTGTGGGTATTCGAAGCGGTGGAGAGGGGGAACCAGTCTTTGCACGGAGAATACCGGCGGCCCTGGGTCCCTGCGGGAACCGTGGTCTACCAGGATCTCGAGGGAGGATTCTACGGCATTGCCGGTGACGATGGCAGGGACTATCTCCCCCTGAACCTTGACGCGCAGTACAGGGTCGACGGCCTCAGGGTCGCCTTCGAATCGGAGCCGGCCGGCGACGTCGCCACCATCTACATGTGGGGGACCCCGGTAAACCTTACCTACATCGAGGCCCCCCACACCTATGACCTCCACGTCATGGTGACCTGAACCGGCCAACCCCTCCTCCATTTTTCATTCATGGGGTCAGGCAGCTCACAGGAGACCAGTCTCCACCCTCGTCCTTGTGTCCCCCGGCCCTCATTATTCTCCCCCCTGGAGGAGCCCAAGGAGCCCGGGGAGGGTCCTGGCCCATGCCCGGACCAAATCGGCATCGCAAAAATCTCCTCCCTCAATGCCTGCAAGAGAGAGAATCGCGCGGTCGGCCGGGACCATCCGTTCAGGGTCCACCTTTCCCGAAAAGAAGGCCGCGTCCCGGGGAGTGATGAAGAGGCGGATGTCCGAAAGCGCTGCCTCTCCAGCCTGCAGGGAAGCCGGTGTCCGCTCTTTCAACGAGTATCCGACCGAGAAGACCGCCACGGGCATCCTTCCCAGCGGAACCCTCTCCCTCGATACCAGTTCCCGTGCCTCGGCAAGCCACTTCCCCATATACAGGGCGCTTCCAATCACAGCCGCATCGTAGGCTGCCGGATGCACCTCCTTTCCTGCCGGCAGGCAGTCCGCGATAAACCCCGCGACCTGCAGTTCCTCTGCGATCCATCCGGCAACCTCCCGTGTAGACCCGTAGCGGCTGGCATAACAGACCAGGACCGATCGCATCCTTCCCTTCTGCCTACCTGCCGCCGCCACTCCCCCGCCTGACATGTCTCTCCTCCATTCCTGTAGCCGGCAGAGATCCTCTCCCGGCCAGCTCAGTACCTATATATTCATATGCACTGTGAATGTTATTCATTCTCATAGGAGGAAAATTGCATGAAGCAGAAGGAAGTGTTTCAGGGCGTCCCGGGCATGCTCCGCCCGTTCAAGGAGTTCATCGAGAAGAAAGGGATGAAGGCTGGCGACCAGGTGGTGTATTACGGGTGCCCGGGGACCTGCACCCCGTTCGTCGAGCTTTTGGGCTTTGCAGTGCGAAGCCTCGAACTTGCCCAGGTCTTTGTGCCTTTTGTCGACGAGTCCAAGGCGCAGAAACTGGCGCTCGTTCCTGACATCGGGATGCAGGCAAAAGGACCGGCGAAGATCTCAAATCCGGCGGCGGTGGTGGTCATGGGGGGGCTTTCGATGCCGAATGTCCCCGTCAACGCGGACCAGGTGAAATCGGCGATCGGGAAGTACCCGGATGCTGCAACCATCGGTATCTGTTTCATGAACATGTTCGAGAAGGCAGGATGGCTCAAGTCCATCGACTTCGACCTCCTGATAGACGCCTCGATCGACCCGGTCACCGTGTGGAAGTAAAGAAGGCCTTGAGGGATTTTTTCCCCAAACGCCGGGCCCCTATGGGAATCCGGCCTGGGGGAAGCTCTTTCTATAAATCGTGCGCCAGGGTCTCGACAAACGAGATGAGCGCAGGCATTGCACGGGCACGCTCGCTTGCACAGATCTCGTATACCGGCGAATTTCCAAACGCGGCACGGACGGTCCCGGGGCATGCACCGGCAAGGTCGCACTTGTTCAGCATGACCGCAAGGGGAATATTCTTCTTTGCGAGGGTATCGTAGAGGTTCATCGTGAACTCGTCAGTGGCGACACTGCAGTCAACGAGGAGGATCGCGGCGTCCATGCCCCGTGATATGATCTCGCGCACAAACTCAAACCTCTCCTGGCCCGGTGTCCCGAATAGGTGGACCTGCAGTGCGTGGATCTCCGCCCTGCCATAGTCAAGTGCCACGGTGGTATCACCCTCGTTGGTGTGCGCCTCGACATGCCGTGCTTTTGGGTCTATCGCCTGGATGAACGTCGACTTTCCGGCATTATACGCCCCGAAGACCACGATCTTCAGCTTTCCTCCTGCCATTCAGGGGATCTATCCACCCCCTGGTTTTTTACCGTTTCTATGTGCATCCCCACAGTCGTGCGAACCTCGGAAAAACCAGGGAGAGATGCGGGCTGTCTCTCCGACCCACTCTGCCGGGATACCCTCCATCCTTGACACTGCCCATCTCCATGGAGGCAGTACTGGCGAGGGGGTCCAGAACATCCTTCTGCCTTCACGGTCAAATAATGATGAGAGAATCATGACTGGAAAGAACGAACCACTTCCCGGAACGCGCGTGACCATGGAGACAACCCATGGCACCATTGAGATTGAGTTATTCGAAGACATGCCCGTGACCGCGGGTAACTTTGCATCCCTCGTGAAGAAGGGGTTCTATGACGGGATCATCTTCCACCGTGTCATCAACGGGTTCATGATACAGGGTGGCGATCCTGCGGGAACCGGCAGGGGTGGCCCAGGGTATACCATCCGGGACGAATTCAGGGCCGGGAGGAAGAATGACAGGGGCACCCTCTCGATGGCGAACGCCGGGCCCAATACCGGGGGGAGCCAGTTCTTCATCAACCTCGTCAACAACCACTACCTCGATGGGAAACACCCCGTGTTCGGCCGTGTGAATGCAGGCATGGATGTGGTGGACAGGATCGCGAGCGTGAAGACCGACCGGAACGACCGGCCCCTCCAGCCCGTCACCATCACTCGGGCGACCCTGTCGTAAAGACATTCGCGACTCCAACCAGGGTTCCCACTTCCCTTTTATTTTTTTGGTGTTGCGCTCTCCCCATCAATACTGCCCCCTCGCTGTTTTGTATGGAAAGACTGAATCGAGTGTATCATCTGCCTGCTCATTTCACTCATTGGACCGACGCCGTTTCCATGATCCGGTCCTTCGTCATGAACTCATTGTTGCCTTATCGAACGCACCATCGGGTACCGAAGTGCCTCTTCCGGGATCGATTGGTGAAACCTTCGCGGCTATTTCGAAGGCGGCGGTGTCCATCGAACGCGGGGGCACAAGGGTAAACAACCCCAACAATTGGTGTCCGGTGCATCAATCCTATCCGCACAAGGGAGACAGGAGCCCCAAATCCCGTTGAGGAAGCAACCGCACCAGGGGAGAAGATGCCGGGGAAAGAATTGAGGTATGTAGGAAAAAAGGTGAGTTCAGGCGAGGTAATCCGCAGGGGTGGGCATCTGCTCCTTGAGGCCCTTTCTCTTGCGGATGGAGGTTACAACCTCTTTCATCAGGTTGCTCGGCACGATCTCGAACCCTACAAACTCGGTGCTCCACATCGCCCGTCCCTCGGTGGCGGAACGGATGTCCC
>CAZRCH010000028.1:0-25238 GCA_964598545.1 uncultured Methanolinea sp.
TGGTTCTCCATCACAGAGGGTAACAATATAGGTGTTGTTGCTATTTAACCTTTTTCGATACCGGTTCTTCACCAGCAATCGCAGCCTGCAACCATCCGCCCTGCCGGGCGGATACACCCCGGAACAGCGCAATCGCATCTCGGTGCCCGCGGGGGCATTGAGACGATTTTCCTGTTTCCGGTCTCAATCCTCAGAACCGGATCATGCACCCGTTGTCCGGTTCCTCACTGTGATATTGAGGGAATACACGTTGCACGCAGTAGTATATGAAATTTATCCAGCACTAGTGACCCCTGCCTTGACAATACCGATCCACCTGCACCAGTTACGCGACAATGAGAGGTTTAAACGACAAAAAAAGAGCCCGTGTGCCTCAAATTTATTATCAGGAGGGAAAATATCAATGCGTTTTTTGACTGTCATTGTAAAAGTCTCTAATTTCGTTTTCAGTGCTCTGCTGTAGCAGGAATATCTTCTGCGCGCCAGACCTGGACGAATACCTCGCCAAAGAACTCGTCCTGCCATAGGGAAAGCTTTCCCTCGAACATGAGGTAGAGGAGCGGGATATAGACCTCTATAATGCGTTTGCCCATCAGCTCTGCAAGTTCTTCCAGGGTCATTATGCCGTGCTTCTCGATACTCTCCTCGCACTGGCACAGGACCGCCATGGCCGCCTCACGGTATCCCTCGTCGTGCGCGATACCCACAACGTCCTCCACCTCGATGAGCCTGGGGTCGAACGGGCTGATAAAACGCTGCCGGCGTCTCTGCTCCTTCTCCGCTGCCTTGAGTTCAAGGATCAGCTCAAAGAGCGTGATGGGGCGCTTCCTCAACTGCTTCCTGTCAAGGCGGCGGCGAATCTCGCGCTCCAGCCGCTCAATGGGACCGAGCGCATTCCCATCCTGGTCAAATTCCGCATCAGCACCGAACTCCTCTTCCTCCACGATGCCCTCTTCCCCATCGAATTCATCCTCCTCCCCTGGCTCTGCCTGCTCGAGGATCTCTGACTTCATGCGGAGGAGGAGTGCAGCGTAAAATAGAGTCCTCCCGGATATCCGGAGATCGAGCTCCTTCCTTCTCTCGAGTTCCGAGAGGAACCTGTCCGTGACCTCGACGATGTCGATGTTCCAGGGATCGATCTCGCCGCGCTCCGCCATCTGCACCAGGATCTCTACAGGTTCTTCAGGCATGCGACTTGATCCCGGTCACAAAGGAACTCTTGTCAGGAAGGAGCGTGACTCCGAGGATACGGTCAGCTCCCTCGATCATGGGTTTTCGGAGCGATACCAGGATGAACTGCGACGTGCCGGACAGTTCCTTGATCATGCCCGCAATTCGCTCGACATTCGATCCATCAAGTGACATATCCACCTCGTCGAACGCATAGAATGGAGCCGGTATAAACTGCTGAATCGAAAAGATGAAAGCAAGAGTGGTGAGTGACTTCTCGCCCCCCGAAAGGGCGGAGAGGAGGTGGACGGGCTTGTCCCTGGGCTTGACGGCAAATGAGAGCCCCCCTGAAAACGGGTCCTCTTCGTTCTCGAGGATGAGGTGCCCGCTCCCGCTGGTGAGCCGGGCGAACACTTCCCTGAAATTCGCGTCGATCGCCTTGAAGGCGGTCATAAACGCCTCATACTTCATCTTCTCGAACTTCTCGATCCGTTCGAGCAGGGTGGCCCGTTCCCGCGAGAGTACCTCTTTCTTCTCCCCACGTTCCGCGATCCTCCCCTCAACCCTATCATACTCCTCGATGGCCAGCATATTCACCGCCCCGAGCTTCTTTATCTGCTGCGATGCCTCGGCCATCCCATCCTCTATCTCCTGGAGCGTAAGTTCGGTCTCGGTCCCGCCGGCTTCGCTTCGCAGCGCCACTATCTCCGCTGAGAGCGCGGTGAACCGGTCGTTCAGGGCAGAGAGCTGGATCTTATGCCGCTCGGCCGCTGCATCAAACTCGAGCATCTTCTGACCTGACTCCCTGATTGCCTCAGAGACTTCCGAGTGCCGGTTCCGAAGATCCAAAAGTTCCGTGGAGAACTGCTTCTGACGCTCCTCGATATCGCTGATCCTGCCTTTACTTGCCTCAATCTGCGAGAGCGCCTGATTCACCTCGCGATCGATCTCCTCGTTCTTCGCCTGGATCCTCTCCACTTCAGCCTTCAGTTCCTCGATCCTCGTGGCAAAATGCTGCCGCTCCCGCTGCAGGTCATTGATATCCGCCTCCTTGTTCCGGAGCCGGCGCTCAGTGTCCTCGCACTCCCTCTTCTTCTTCTCTATCTGTTCCGAGAGGACTGGGATGGAGGTGTCCTCGAGTTTTTTCTTGACCTGCTCAATCTTCTTCTGTGCCAGTGTTATCGCATCGGCGATCGAATCGAGCGCTGCTTCGAGAGCCGCAAGTTCCGCAGTCCCTGATCGCACCTCCTCTGCGAGGGACTCCAGGACCTCGCTAATCTGCGCTTTCTCTCGAAGTGTCACCTCTTCCTGGCGGGAGAACTCCTCGTTCAGCACAGAGATGCGTGAGATCGCGGCATCGAGTTCCGCTCTCCTCGCCCTCTTTGCATCGATCTCCTCGCCACCCCTCCTGACGAACCGCTCAATATCGGCAATCTCACCTGCGATCTCTTCCATCCGGGACCGGATGCGGGATATTTCGTCCTCGACTGCGGCCCCAAAGCCCCTGACCGGTTTCTTGAACGAACCCCCGGTCATCGCCCCACTCTTCTCAAGAAGCTCTCCATCGGGGGTGACCATGCGGTATTTTCCAAGCATTCTCCTCCCGCGGGACATTGACTCTACCACGACAGTCCCCCCAAAGACTACCCGGAAAGCATCCGCATACTGCGATTGAAACTCGAGCATCTGCACCGCATACCCGATCACCCCTTCCTCCTTTATTGGGAGAAGGTCAGGGGGCCTCAGCCGCGAGAGAGGGAGAAATGTCACCCTTCCCATCTTCTGCTCTTTCAGGAACTCGATTGCCCGGGCGGCAACTGCATCGTCTTTTACCACCACGTAGTGCAGCTTCGACCCCGCCGCAACGTTGAGGGCTGTCGCATACTCGGGCGGAGCTTTTCCGAGCTGCGCGATGGTCCCGAACACCCCGTCCATGCCGAGCACTGCATCGAGCGTGCGGCTTCCGGCCTCTCCGCGTGCCTGCTGCTGCGCCTCCAGCCGGATGGCATCCTGCTCGTGGGAACGGTACTCCTCCTTCACCCGCTCAAGGGTGGTCCGGCGGGCAAACACGCTGCTCTCCAGTTCCGAGAGGGCTCGATCAAGGTCCACCTTCTCCTTTGTGAGAGCCTCCATCTCGCGGACACTCTCTGAAAGCCTCTGTTCCTTTCCTGCCTCCTCGGCAGCGAGGGCATTCAGCCTCTCCTCCATCCGCTCCCTCTCTGAAGTCCTCATCCTGCTCTTCTCGATCAGCATGTCTTTTTGGTGGAGCAGCGAGGACCGCTCGTTCTTCTTCTCCTCGACACTCTGCATCAGGGCAAAGAGCTCGTCCCGCGCCCCCTCTGCATCCCTGCTCTGCGACTGGATCTGCTGCTCTATCTTCTCTTTTTGGGCAGTCGCAGTCGCCAGTTCCATGGCAAGGTTCGTGCGATCGATATTCATCTCCCGGATCGCCTGGCTGCATTCTGCAACCCGGGTCTCGGCCCGTTTCTGGTCAATATACGTGCGGCTTATCCCTTCAAGGCCGGCTTCCTTCTCCCTCTTCAGCCTGGATATCGTCTGCTCCGCGATTCGTATCGTTCCCTTTGCCTCTTCGAGATCGGCAATCAGCCGGAGGTACTCGGCCCCGCTCTTCTGGTTGATCTGGGTGTCGATATCCGCCAGGTCCTTCTTGAGGTATTCGCGCTCGTTCTCCTCTATGCTGCGGTCAGAGACAACCCGGTCGAGCTGCACACGTTCATCATCTATCACCCTTGAGAGTGCGGCAAGGTCCTTCTCCCTTGCATGGAGAGTGGCGGCAGCCCTGAGTCCTTCCAGGTTCTGGAGCCTCTCCTGCCAGTGCCGGAATTTCATTGCCTGCTCACGTTCAGCTGCGAGCTCCTCGAGGCGCTGCGAGAGTTCCCGCAGCAGGAGTTCCTCGCGCTCGATTCTTTCCCTCACCACCTCGAGTTCGATGAGTGCCTGGCCTTTCTTCTGGTCGAATTCCGCCACTCCTGCGATCTCATCGATGATCTTTCGGCGCTCGAAGTCGCTCATCTCGATGATCCTGGTGATGTCACCCTGCATCACCACGTTGTACCCGTGCGGTTTGATTCCATGCTTTGCAAGGAACTCCGTCACCTCGATCTGCTTCGAGAGCCGGTTGTTCAGGTATATATAACTGTAATACCCGCTCGAGGTCCGCTTGATGCGCCGCCGTATCTTTGTCCCATCCGAGAAGGTGAGGGTGACCTCCGCAGTATGGCGGCCCGAGTTCAGGTTTATGAGGTCGGTCAGTTTCTCGGCCCGCAGCGTCCGGGATCCTGAAAGGGCAAGGGCAAAAAGGATGCTGTCGATGATATTGCTCTTTCCTGATCCGTTCGGCCCGGAGATGACAGAAAATCCTTCGTAAAACGGGATCTTTGTCTTTTTTATGAAAGATTTGAAATTGTCAATCTCAAGCTCGGTGATATGCAAAGACCAATGCCCCGTTATTTCTTGTGTGCAGAATCCGTCTCCTCATCCTCGGCAACGATGAGGTCGTTCTTCTTTCCAGGGCCTGCGGCACTCTGCTTTTTTTTGGAGAACCCTGCGGATGCAATGATGTAATCGCTGTTCTTCCGCTTCTCGGGTGCAAGGGTCCCGTTCGGCTGCATGATCATGTCCATCTTCTCAGGTGCGGTCTCAACCGGGGCTGGGGCAGGTCTCTGCAAGGGAGGCGTGGCAGCGGATTTCTTCTGGATGATGACGGGACCACCGGGGGTCGGTGCTGCCGGCTTGCCCATACGCATCTCTGCCCTCGTGCGCTCTTCACTTGCCTTGGAGAGCTTCATGGTCACGGATTTGAGGTCCAGAAGCTCCTCGGTGAGCCCCTTGACCATGGCCTCGGTCTCCCTCATCTTCTTCTCCAGCGCCGCGACCCGTTCGTCAACGGGTGCAAGGCTCCGGTCTTTGTCCTTTATAATCTCCATATCTGACTCCTCGGGGCTGGTCCGCGTCTCATACCGGTGGTGAGGCGGTGGGTGGCATTATAGGAGAGCCCTCATTGATAATCATGAATTATTCCCCTATAATAATTATGCTGCCAGTTGAGGCGATTTTTTCCAATTTTCTCTAATAATCCCCTGTTATGGGGAATTGCACCGGCATATGCCCCCCTTGCGCACTCCTTCCGCCACTCCCGATCCGGCGCATTCTCCAGTCCGACTGTGAGAAGCATCAAGATCCTTGGGTATTTCTGGCACGGGAGAAGAAAAGGTATTACCTGATCAGATCAACCTTTTTATACATGTCCAATCTGGCCACCACGGATCCGGAAATTGCCGATATTGTCAGGAGTGAGATGGAGCGCCAGCGTGACGGCCTGGAGCTGATCGCCTCCGAGAACCTGGTCAGTCGTGCAGTGCTCGAAGCCATGGGCTCTGTCATGACCAACAAGTATGCGGAGGGATACCCCGGGAAACGATATTACGGAGGGTGCGAGTTCCATGACATGGCTGAGAACCTCGCACGGGACCGGCTCAAGGAGTTGTTCGGGGCACAGCACGCGAACGTCCAGCCCCACTCCGGCACCCAGGCGAACATGGCAGTGTATTTTGCTGCAATGAAGCTTGGGGACCTGATGCTCTCCATGAAGCTCTCCCAGGGGGGACATCTCTCCCATGGGTCGCCGGTCAGCTTCACGGGGCAGTTTTATCGTGTCGCCCAATACGGTGTCGACCCAAAAACTGAGACGCTGGACTATGGCGTGGTCGAGGAGATGGCCAGGAAGGAGCGTCCGGCAATGCTGGTGTGCGGGGCCAGCGCATATCCACGAACCATAGATTTCAAAGCGTTCCAGGAGATCGCGGACGGGGTCGATGCATACTGCATGGCCGATATCGCCCATATCGCGGGGCTTGTCGCCACCGGCCTCCACCCGACATCCGTAGGGGTGACCGATTTTACCACCACCACCACCCATAAGACGCTCCGCGGACCACGTGGCGGAGCAATCATGTGCAATGCCGAGCATGCGCAGATAATTGACAAGGCCGTCTTTCCCGGCATGCAGGGCGGCCCCCTGATGCATACAATCACTGCCAAGGCTGTCTGCTTCAAAGAAGCACTCCGGCCGTCCTTCAAGGATTACAATCGTCAGATAATTAGGAATGCAAAGGCCATGGCCGAGACGCTCCATGAAATGAACCTCAGGCTGGTCTCCGGAGGTACCGACAACCATCTCATACTCCTCGACCTGAGCGATCTTGGCATCACGGGTCTCGAGGCTGAGGTTGCCCTCGGGCGGGCGCACATCACGGTCAACAAGAACACCATCCCGAATGAGCAGCGCAGCCCGTTTGTCACGAGCGGCCTTCGCGTCGGCACCCCTGCAGTGACCAGCAGGGGCATGAAAGAAGAGGAGATGCACCAGATCGGGGAGTGGATCGGGACAATCCTGCATGACATCAGGAACGAGGGGGCCATAAAGAGGATTGGGGAGGAGGTCGTCTCCATGGCCGGAAAGTTCCCCCTCTACCCGGAGTGACATGATCCTCGATGGGAAGAAAGTCTCCGAAGCGCGCCTTGCACGGTTGAAGGAAGAGGTTGCGACATCGGGCCTTACTCCCGAACTCGCAACAGTAATCGTGGGAGAGGACGCGGCATCCCAGATGTATGTCCGCATGAAGCACAGGGCGTGTGGACAGGTGGGCATCAGGTCCCGGGGCGTTGCGCTTCCTGGAACTTCCAGCACGGAGGAGATTCTCGACAAGGTTGACCGCATTAACCGAGACCCGAACGTCAGCGGGATACTGGTGCAGCTCCCGCTTCCCGCTCATGTCGACACGCACCGGGTAGTGGAAGCGGTGCGGCCGGAAAAAGACGTCGACGGCTTTCATCCTGCAAACCTCGGGCGGCTCTTTTCGGGGAACCCGGTCTACAGGCCATGCACCCCGGGAGGTATCATGACCCTTCTCCAGGAATACGGGGTCGAGCCCGAAGGGATGCGTGCCGTTGTGATCGGTAGGAGCATCGAGGTCGGCCGGCCGATGGCCGCACTGCTCCTGAACGCAAGCGCAACGGTGACGATCTGCCACAGCCGGACCCGCGACCTCCCGTCCATCGCACGCGAGGCCGACATTCTGGTGGCAGCCGTGGGAAAAGCCCGCTTCGTGGGGCCTGATATGGTCCGTGATGGTGCAGTGGTTATCGATGTGGGAACAAACCATGTGGATGGAATACTTTGCGGGGATGTCGATTTTGACAGGGTCCGGGACGTGGCCGGTGCAATCACCCCTGTACCTGGCGGGGTTGGGCCCATGACGATTGCGACTCTCATGGAGAACACCTTCCTTGCGGCAAGGCTGCAGTCATGTTCAGGTGCACGATAAGCGGACTTCACATCGGTGACGGGGCACCTGTGCGCCTTATGGGAGTGATCAACTGCAGCCCTGAGTCATTCTACTCGGGGTCCTACACCCCTGCCGCGGACGTCTTTGGAAAGGTATGCCAGCTGGTCGAAGACGGCGCCGACATCGTCGATCTGGGCGCACGAAGCACTGCCCCGGGGGCCCCTTCGCTCAGCCGGGGTGAGGAGGTCGCGAGGATGGTGAAGGCACTCTCGGTACTGGAGGGATCGGGCATCCTGGTCTCTGTGGACACCATGGACCCCGTGGTGCTGGAGGCCTGCCTCGAATATGACATCGCTGCAGTGAACGACATTTCCGGCCTTCTTAACCCCGAATACGCCGCAATGGTCTCTGATTCCGGGCTTCCCGCACTGTTGATGGCGTCACAGAGGGCGGTGGGCGATGCGCTCACGCTGGAGGATACTCACCGGGCTCTTTCGATGGTGGAGACGAGGGCACATGCCGCAGGCGTCAATGAGTATATCCTCGACCCGGCAATCGGGCTATGGCAGAACAACCGCACGATGGACCTCGACTGGGAACTCTGCAGGAATTTCCGGGGATTCACCACGTACATGCGCCCGTTGCTGGCTGCCGTCTCCAGGAAGTCCTTTCTCGGGGAACTGGTGGAAGAGCCGCCTGCCGGAAGGCTCGCGGCATCCCTTGCCATGGCCGCGCTCCTGGTCTGCAATGGCGCAGACATGGTCCGCACCCATGATGTCGCAGAGACACGGGATGCCATTCTCGTCGCCGAACGGATAAGGAGGAATCAATGAACCGTTCCTACACCACGTTCGGCATCCACACTCCCCTTATCAGGGCAGGAGATGATATCGCCGGCATACTCGTGAGGGCCATCGGGGAGACACCTGCAGGCAGACTGCAGGACGGCGACATCCTTGTGGTGGCAGAGACTGCCATCTCAACCGCTGAGGGGAGGATCATCAGCCTTGGTTCGTTGGTTCCGGGCGAGCAGGCCGTTGGCCTTGCCCGCCGTTACGGCATGGACCCCCCGCTCGTGCAGTGCATCCTTGACGAGAGTGATGAAGTCGTCGGAGGAATCCCGGGCTTCCTCCTCTGTATGAAGCACGGAACGCTCCTTCCCAATGCCGGTGTTGATGCCTCGAATGCACCGCCCGGCTGCGTCACACCCCTCCCCGTTGATCCCGATGCCAGTGCGTCGCGCATCAGGGAAAGGATTGAGCGGCTCACTGGTGCCCGGCTGGCGGTGATCATCGCCGACAGCCGCACGCATGCCATGCGCGTGGGGTGCAGCGGGGTTGCCATCGGATGCGCGGGGATACCCTCCGTCATCGACGCACGCGGCCGATCCGACCTCTTCGGCAGGCCGCTCGAGGTAACCCGTCTCGCGCTCGCAGACAACCTTGCCTCTGCAGCAGAGGTCGTGATGGGAGAAGCTGACGAACGTACTCCTGCCGCCCTCATCAGGGGGCTTGATATCCCCATCACAGAAACCTCTGGTATCGAATCAATCGATGCAAAGGAGTGTCTCTTCATGGGGTTGCTGAACCAGGAGAGTCCCCGGCGGCCTCCCTCATCCCATTCCGGGGAATTCTGATCCTGGCATACACCTATTTCCCTGGAGGGCATCTTCATTCCTCCAATTTTCCGGATGAGTAAAAAAAATTTTTAACTCAAAGAATGATTAATGGCCTCGCGTGGTTATTTTAAGAGTGCAGGATGGATTTCAGCACGGGCAGCGCCATTGCAGATAACCCGGCAGTTATCTTCCCCCGGGAATAATGCAATGCGTGCTCATGCATGGGATTCATCCGACAGGAGAACTACGAATATGAGGAGAGAAGGAATCTTCGCCATATTTTTTATGGCGGCATGCATTTTTACAGCCGCCGCAGCCGCGGATGCGCAGGAGCGGTCCGCTTCAGACCAGGATACCCTTATTGGAATGGCCAACCCTTCTGCGGTGTGGGCCGAACAGATGGGCTATCAATATCTCACAAGGACCAATCCAGACGGCAGCCAGTACGGGGTGTGCATTCTCCCTGATGGATCGGAGCATGATGCCTGGGAGTTATTCCGGCAGTCCCAGGCTGGCGAACCGGAAGAGCCGTTGATCGGCATGCCTGACCCTTCCGCTGTCTGGGCCGAGCAGATGGGCTACCAGTACTTCACACGAATCAATCCAGACGGCAGCCAGTACGGGGCGTGCATCCTCCCCGATGGATCGGAGCATGATGCCTGGAGATCATTCCGTGATTTTTCTGGGATTTCCCGGCCGGATAACATTCCATTCATACACCCCACGCCCTCAAGAGAATATTTCTCCCCAAACGCCATGTGCGGGCAGTCCCCCTTTGGTGCCAGGCTGACGGCACTGAACCCCTGACAATTTTTTTTATTCAGGGGTGGGCTTCTCGCTCCCAGGTATGCCGGGAGACCTGGCATTTCGGCCGTTGACGGTGAGCAGGAGCCTTCTACCTCGCGCCAACGGGGATAAGTCAGCGTCATTGCCTGTAAGGATTGATATCCCTTTACCTGAAAATGGTATGATACAGGTTGAATTATGAAAAGAACACAATTCCTCTGTATCGGGCTCCTCGTGGTGACGTCCCTCCTCTTCTGCGGCTGCATCGGCAGGGAAGAGGCGACGCCCCGCGCCGGGGAACCGCAGGCGATGGGGAACCCGGCCTCACTCTACTGCCAATCGCTTGGATTCCAGAACGCGATACGCACTGACGCAAACGGGTCCCAGTATGGGGTCTGCTGTATGCCGAACGGGACAGAAGTCGATGAGTGGGAACTCTACAGGTCGGCCCATCAGGGAATACCGCAGCGATAATCTACGATCAAAAAACTTCGATCTGCTCTCCCACGGAGACCATGAATGAGCGAGCCGGTGATAATACTCGAACCAGGAGAAGAGAGGGCGCAACACATTGCACGGGCATTGTCGAGTAAAACCGCGGGGAAGATCCTTTCCATTCTCTCCGAGAGTCCAAAGCCCCTTTCATCCATCTCTGACCTGCTCGATATCCCCCTTCCTCAAGTAAAGTACCACGTTGACAACCTCCTTGATGCGGGTATCCTCGAGATCACCGAAGAGAGGTACAGCGTGAAGGGCCGCCGCGTGAAATTTTACGGGCTGAAACATCAGGTCCTTGTCGTCGCCCCGAAAATGGTGAATCTCAAGGCAATCCTCCTCAAGTATTCATCTGTGTTCGTGGTGTTTTTCCTGATTACTGTTGCCTTCACTCTGGTGCGGGACAGGATCCTGGCCTCCCAAGCTCCCCCGCTCCTATGTGGTGGGGGCAGTATCAGCCCGGATCCCGCCCCAGGGATCTCCTCTGTTCTGCCGGAGATTTTACTCGTTGATCCGACAACCGTCCTGCTCTTTTTTGCAGGAGGAGGGGTGATTGCAGTCTCATCGCTGATAATCGAATGGTACGAGAACCGGAAAGGACTGCAGTAAGATGCCTCCCATTTACTGAAGAGTGCCATCTGTTTCACCCCTTCCAGGAGATCCTCTCTCCTGATATCTCTAGAGAAAAAAGGACCCATCCACGCAAATTTCTGTGAGTTTTTTAGCGTGCTTTCAATTCCAGGGGGCCCCTTCTCACGACCCCCACCCTCCCCTTCTCGATAGACAGGGCAAATCCAAGGCTCTCGAGATATTCCCTGCTCCTTCCCCGTCCATGAATGAGAAGCTCGACAAGGTCTTCCTTCTCGTCGACATCCGTGTGCAGGCGGAACGAGTCGACGACCTCGCATGTGAGCCCGCGCTCCCGTGCGATAGCCTCGTGCTTCAGGTAACTTGCGCCGTAATAGTCGACGCGGTAGGAAGACCCCTTTGAGAGGTAGATCGCATTGGTGCCGCCGCCCCTCCCTGGCGCGATTGCAATCTCCTGCCGGGAGGATACGATCTGCATCACCGCTTGCGGTGTCGCCAGGGGAAGGTCTGCCATGATGATCAGAACCGGGCCCTTCTGCCCTTCAAGGAGTGCATTCAGGGTCTCGTTGAGCCCGCCGGGAATGACTTCCACCGTCGTTTCCCTGCACTCGTAGGGCTCTGTGGAGATGATCCTTGGCGTGCATCCCGCACCGCTGACCGCCTCGATCACGTCCGCAAGCATCATCCTGGCAAAAGACTCCCGCTCCTCCTTCTCCAGCACGCAGGAGAGGCGTGTCTTGGGATTGCCCGGCTTGAAGGGTATGAGCGCGATGACCGGCATGCCTGCTTCTTTCTCTTTTATGTGCATGACCTCAAATACCTCGTGATCGGTGGTTCCGTGATACCTTCCGTATATGGTCAATTCATTAGTGATGAAACCGATTGAACATGGGAACAGAGATGCCACGGAGGGTCCTCACTTACTCGCGCAATGTCTTTCTCCCTCTTACCACCGTCTGCCACAACCGGTGTGGATACTGCTCCTTCCGCACCCCTGTCACAGACGGATGCATCCTCTCCCCCTCGCAGGTGGAAGACACCCTGCGCCGGGGTGCAGCGCTCGGATGCACCGAGGCTCTCTTCACGTTTGGGGAACGGCCCGGTCTAGAACCGGGATTTTCCGGCGTCCTCAAAGAGATAGGATACCGCAATATCCTGGACTACTGCTATGACCTCTGCGAGAAGGCCATACGCATCGGGCTCCTCCCTCATACCAATGCCGGAATCCTTACCCGCGAGGAGATGGAGCGTCTCTCTCTAGTGAATGCGAGCATGGGGCTGATGCTGGAGACGACCGCCTCCGTGCCCGCCCACAGGAACTCTCCCGGAAAAGACCCGGCCGTCCGAATCGGGATGATCGAGGAGGCGGGGAGGCTCCGTATCCCGTTCACCACCGGCGTTCTTCTCGGGATTGGGGAACGTATGGACGATCGGGAAGAGTCGTTCATGGTCATCCGCGACCTCCATAAAAAATTCGGCCACATACAGGAGGTGATCATCCAGAACTTCTGCCCGAAGAACAATACACCCATGGCCGGGTGTTCCCCTGTCGATCCTGAGGAGATCTGCCTTTCTATCCGCACCGCGAGGGACATCCTTCCTGATGAGGTCGCCATCCAGATCCCTCCGAACCTTGCAGATGCCTCCACACTCATACCCTGCGGAGTCGATGACCTCGGGGGAGTCTCGCCTCTCACCATCGATTATGTCAACCCAGAGCATCCCTGGCCGCAGTTGCGGGAGCTCGCGCGCCTTGCCGGAGATGCACAACTCCAGGAGCGACTCTGCATCTACCAGAGGTACATCGAGAGAGGATGGTACCCGCCGCGCCTCGCACCACTTATAAGCCAATTGAACCAAATGATACTGCAGAGGAGCGATCGCAGTGTTGAAGGGTGACCTGCTCTACGCGGGAAAAGCGAAATCGGTATACAGGACCGAGAGGGAAGAGGTCGTGCTCGTCGAGTTTCGCGACGATATCACCGCATTTGACGGGGGAAAGAAGGATGTCCTGGAGAGGAAAGGCTGCTTTAATGCAAGTGTATCCGCTTACCTCTTCCGTCTCCTTATGGAACACGGTATTCCCACCCACTTCATGGACCTCGTGGAGGACCGCCTGATGCGTGTTCGGGCCCTCACGATGATCCCGCTCGAGGTGATTGTACGGAACGTGGCCGCCGGCTCCATGAGCCGGACCTATCCCATCGCAGAAGGAACGCCCCTCAACCCGCCTGTCATCGTGATCGATTACAAGGATGACTCGCGGCATGATCCCATGCTCAACGACGACCTTATCTTTGCATTGAAGATACTCACTCCCGAAGAGTTGACACGGGTCAGGGATATCGCACTTCGAGTCAACTCGGTCCTGGTGCAGTTCTTTTCGTCACTGGGTATCACCCTCGTTGACTTCAAGTTAGAGTTCGGCAAGGCAGATGGAGAGATCATGCTCGGAGACGAGATCAGCATGGACTCCATGCGGCTCTGGGACAACCGCACCGGGGAGTCGCTCGACAAGGACGTATATCGTTTCTCAAAGGGAGACGTGATGGAGGTGTACCGGCGTGTGGCAGAGAAGATATGCGCAGGAGAGGGATGAGCATGAACGATGATGATCTGGAGAGCGAGATACTGGAATGGGCAAGGAAGTATGCGCAGGAGCACCGGTGGGTCCTCAATCCCGACCAGAGGAAACTGGACATTGTGATCCGGGGACTTGCGCGGAACCAGAGGAAATTCGGGGAGCGCTATTGCCCGTGCCGCCTGCGGTCCGGTGACCCCGAAAAGGACCGGGACATCATCTGCCCCTGCATCTTCCACCAGGACGAGGTTGCGCAGGACGGCAGCTGCCACTGCCAGCTGTACTTCAGGTGAGAATGCCCCCTGGACTCTCATAGACTTCAGGGTGATACTCTCCCCATACCAGGTGAGGGCACCGGTCGCATCCGGAGAAGGTTCAACGTTCCCTTCCCTCTACTCCGGTAGAGAGGACACTATAGATGGCGTAGAACCCTATACCGATCGCGGTAATATATGCAAAAATTGCCAGGTAATAGACCAGTTCGGGGAGGGGGAGACTTGCCTCGCGAAGGATGAACGAAGAGCCCACCACCATGCCTGATACGATAAGGCCTATCAGCACCTTATTACTGGTCCGGTCAAGCGAGACCTGCAGGCGGCGGATATCGGTGTCGACGATGTCGATCTTGATGGTTCCGGTCCCAAGCTGCTTTAACATCTGATTGATGTTTCTCGGCATGTCAAGGAGACCATCCATGGTCTCGAGCATGGACCCGCCTGCACGGGATCTGAGCTGGTCAACAAGCGATTCCCTCTTCCTGAAGCGGGCCATGAAGAGCTCGGTCTCGTCCCTGAACCTGAACGCAGGGTCGAGGGCGATACCCACATCGAGGACCATGATGATCACCTTCAGCATCAGCATCAGGTTTCCCGGCACCTGGATACGGTATCCCCTCAGGATCGTGGTGAACGAGTTGGTCATCGCGGTGAAGTTGAACTGGCCGATCGAGGTCCCTTCGGCCTCGAGCATCGCTGTATAGATCTCATCGCGGAGGGCTTCTCTTGAGTCCTCCGGGATTCTGACGGAGAGACCTTCCAGCGACTTCAACAGCATGCCGGCGTCCTGGATAACCATCGCGTTCAGGAGCTGGACGAACCAGAAGCGGCGTTCGGGTCTGATGATCCCGACAATTCCGAAGTCCAGGAAGACCAGCGTCCCATCTCTTGTGACAAGCAGGTTCCCTGGGTGGGGATCGCCATGGAAGAATCCATGCTCGAAGATCTGGGTCATATAGGCGACAAAGCCATTTCTTGCGATCCTTTTTGGATTGAGGCCGAACTCCCGGATGGCATTGAGATTATCGACCCGGACGCCCTCGATATACTCCATCACGAGCACTCGCCGGCTGCTGTATCCCCAGAAAACCTTAGGTACCTTCACACCGGAAATATCCTGCATCTGCATTCGCAGCATGTCGGCATTCTTCCCGTCCCTCACAAAGTCAAGCTCTTTTCGTATCTGTGTTGCAAAGTCCTTCACTATCCCCCGGGGATTGTAGACTCTCCATTCGGGTATACTCCTCTCTGCACGGCGTGCAAACGACTCGAGGATCAGGATGTCGGTCTCGATAATCTCCTCGATGCCCGGCCTCTGCACCTTCAGGGCAACAGGGGTGCCATCTTTGAGCGTGGCCCTGTGCACCTGTGCGATAGACGCGGATGCAAGCGGTATCTCCTCGATCAATGAGAATTGCTCTTCGTACCCGGGGCAGGACACCCGGATGGCTTCCCTGATCACCTCAAACGGCAATGGGTTCGTGTGGTCCTGGAGGAGTTTCAGTTCTTCTACCAGGGCAAGGGGGAGCATGTCCTGCCGGGTACTGATGATCTGCCCGAACTTCACGAACGTCGGCCCAAGTTCCTCCAGGGCCATCCTGATCCGCTGGTAGTCGTTTGCGGCAGATTCCGAAGTGCAGGTGCGGCAGAACCGGAACCTGTGCACCCCTGGGAAGAGGCGCTGGATCACGATCCCGAATCCGTACTTGAAAAGGATATCGGCTATCTGCCCGTATCGACGGAACCTGGTTATCATGTGATCACGCCCATCAGTAGTGATTTGAAGAGGGAACTGTTTCCTCTGGTAAGTGCCCTATCAACGATGGGTGAAATATGCGATTATACCTTCCGGGGTCACCGCGTCGATCCTGGCAAACCCGACCCTCTCGAACTGCACCACCGCACCCTTCTCCTTGGCGACTCCGGGTTCGCACACCCCCATGCGGTTTCCGGTAGGGGTGACAAGCGTGCATGGAATCCCCGTTCCTTCCGGGAGCCACTGGATGATGGGCGCTTTTTGGGACCGCGCCTCTGCGAGTGCCTCCCCTGCAAAGCGGGCAGAAATATCCGCTCCTTCCCCTGTAATCTCGATATTGAAGAGGTCCTTCAACCTGATCATTCCCCTGCCCTTCTCCAGGTCTTCGCGGGGCAGCAGGATCCGCCCCGCGAAATGGAGGTCCCGCGTTCCCCTTTCCGGGTGCGCTGGATGGAGGAGGGCATGAGCGACGTGGTCGGGTGCACTCTGCACTCTTACAAAAACAGGATCGGGGACAAAGAAATAACGGTTTGCCACGGGGTCCACGACCGCCTTGTTCCTTGCAAAGAGGTTCTCCCAGGAGAAGGAGATGTCTGTTTCACCGATGCCGATATCGAGAACCGCCGCCCGAACCGCTTCCGGTGCGATCCCCCGGCGTGCCATGGCCCGCAGCGTCCCGAGGCGGATGTCATCCCACCCCTGGTACTCTCCCGCCGCGATACCGGCCCGCATCTGGGAGGTGGAGAGGACCACGCCCTCGATACCCATGCGGCCGTAGTGACGATATACTGGAGGTTCCCACCCGAAATAATCAAAGATGAAGCGCTGCCTTCGGGTGTTTGCGATGTGGTCCTTTCCCCTGATTACGTGGGTGATGCCAAGGAGGTGGTCATCCACCGCCACCGAGAAGTTCATAAGCGGATATAGACAGGCGTCCATGCGGGGGTGAGCTGGGCTTTTTAAGATCCTGAACGCCGGGTAATCCCTCATCGCAGGATCGGGATGCTCAAGGTCGGTCCTTACCCGGAGCGTGGCTTCCCCTTCGCTGTACTCGCCCTCGCGCATCTTCTCGAACAATCCAAGGTTATCGTCGATACTCCGCCCGCGGCACGGGCATTCTTTCTTCTCAAGTTTCATCGCCCTGAACCGCTCGCTGTCGCAGGTACAGACATAGGCGCCTCCCCTCTCAATCAGCTGCCGGCCGTACCGGTAATACAGGTCGAAGCGATCGCTCTGGTACACTACGTCGCTTATAGCGAGACCAAGCCATTCGATGTCTTCCCTTACCATGTCGTATGCGTGCGGGTCCACCCTCTTTGGGTCCGTGTCCTCGATGCGAAGTACGTAGCGTCCCCCGTAGCGCCGGACATACGCGTCGTTCAGGACCGCTGCCCGGGCATGCCCGAGGTGGAGCGGGCCGCTCGGGTTGGGAGCAAACCTCATGACTACCCCCTTCTCGGTCTTCTCAAGAGCGGGCAAGACCCGGACCTGCTCATGGGGGCGCGACATCTCCTCCACGAGTTCCGGGGCCATCGACTCGAGGCAGTGGGCCCGCTCACCGGGAGAGAGCGCGGAGACCTCTTCGATGACCTCCTTCACGAGGACCGTCGCTTCCTTTGCACGCGGCTTCATTTCAGGGTATTTCCCCATCACCATCCCGATCACGGTCCCTGCCTTCGGAATGCTCTGGTGCTTCACCGCATTCTGGAGGGCAAAAAGGAAAAGCGCCCGCCTTAACGGGTCTTCCATCTCAGGAACTCCGGTTGATGAAATGATCACCCATCTGGAGGAGGAGATCTTTCTCCTCGCTCGGGGGAAGAATTGATATCCGCCGGATACCGGTCATGACCAGGTTGCGGGCAGTCTCCTGCACCTCGGATATCACGCCAATCTCGCGGAGGCGTGCGATAATCTCTTCAATCTCGGCGAAAGAGAGCCTCCTCTGGAACGGCGAGAGGTCAAAACCCTTCTCTTTCGCCTTGATGTGGATGAGGGTCTTTTTCCCCTCCCGGATATCGGATGCCTGGTCCTTTCCGCTCACTTCGGGTGAGGCAAGGAGGTCGATGAGGTCGTCCTGGATCTGGAACGCCATACCGATTCCCTGCCCAAAGTGGTAGAGGGCATCCGTGTAGGTCGGGTTTCCTCCGGCAAGGATGCTCCCTATCCCCGCTGCAGCAGCATAAAGCGCTCCGGTCTTCTTCTCCACCATCTTCATGTACTCGCCCTCGCCCACATCGTCCCGCTTCTCAAAGGACATGTCCATGTGCTGCCCCTCGCAGATCTCCACGCAGGTCCGTGCGAGCATCGATGTGGCTCTGACCTTGGCGCTGTCCGGGGCATCGGCAAGGCTCAGAAACTCAAACGCACTGGCAAAGAGCACGTCGCCTGCAAGTATGGCAGTGGGCTCGTCCCACTTCGTGTGGACAGTGGGCACCCCCCTCCTCACCAGGTCGCCATCCATGATGTCGTCATGGATGAGAGTGAAACTGTGGGTAAGTTCGAGGGAGAGGGCGGCGGGAACCACGTCGATGGCACTCCCCTTGTTCACCGCATCTGCGGAGAGCAGCAGGAGAGCAGGGCGAAGCCTCTTACCCCCTGCAAGCAGCAGGTGTGCGCTTGCCCTGCCCAGGTCATCGCACGACGATCCGAAATACCGGTGAATCAGGGAGTCGACCTGACCGGCGGTCTGTTCCAGGTAACTGTTCAGTTCCATCTCCTCCTCCTCGTCCTCTGAAATTATGTCATCTTTACCCGCTGTCCATTCGAGAGGATATGCACGTCGCTGTGGAGCGTATATCCTATCGCCTCGGTGAACTCCGCATACCCCGACGTCATCCGTATATGCCCGTGCGCAGGGATGATGTGTTGCGGGTTCAGCATGTGGATGAACTCGTAGTGATCCTCGCGGTATGCATGCCCGGTCACGTGGAGGTCAGGGAAGATACGGGCACCCGCCATGTTCAGGTGAGCCTCGACCATGTAGCGCTGCCCGACATTCATCGGGTTTGGGATCACCTTGGCGGAAAAGATCACCTTGTCGCCCTTCTCAACCTTGTAGGGGGTATCTCCCAGGGCGACTCTGGTCAGGATCGACCCGGGCTCACCCTGGTGGCCCGTGATGATGGGGACAAACTTCTCCTTCCCTGCCTTCATCATCCTGCGCAGGGTGCGGTCAACAGTCCTCCTGTTTCCGAACATGCTCATGGTGTCCGGGTAACTCACGAGCTTCATCTGCTCAGCGGTGGATGAGTATTTCTCCATCGACCTGCCGAGAAGAACGGGTTTTCTCCCGATCTCATGGGCACATTCGGCAATGGTCTTCACCCTCGCGATGTGAGAGGAGAAGGTGGACACGATAATTGCGGCCTTGTCGTCCTCGTAACTCGTGATGGTGTCCCGGACGAGGTCCCGGGCGACCCGTTCGCTCGGTGCACGGCCCCTGTTGTCGATGTAGGTCGCTTCCACGATAAGCGCAAGCACCCCTTCCTTTCCGATCTGGCGCAGGCGCGCAAAGTCCGGGGGGTCTCCTATCACTGGGGTCCGGTCCAGCTTGTAGTCGCAGGCATACACGATCGCACCCTTGGGGGTATGAAGGACCGCGGTCACGGTATCGATGATACTGTGCTGCATGCGCACGAACTCGAGCGTAAGGTTCTGGGAGAGGGTGTACTTCTGGCCTGCTTTCAGGGCAAACAACTTGTTGTTCACACCGAACTTCTGTTCCCCGGCAATCTGCTGGCGAATCAGCTCGGTGGTGTAGGGAGTGCTGATGATCGGGGCGTTGTAGCGGTGGGCAAGCTTGGGAATTGCACCGATATGGTCAAGGTGCCCGTGCGAACAGACAATAGCCCTTACACTCCCCTCCACCGTGTTCATCATGGTGTCGTCCGGGATGGCCTTCATCTGGATAAGATCCAGGGAGTGCATGTTCTCGACTTCTGCCTCCTCGTGGATCATCACCTGGTCCAGGCGAAGCCCCATGTCAAAAATCACAATGTCCTTTCCGCAGCGGACGGCGGTCATATTCCTCCCGACCTCGTCGTACCCGCCCACCGCGATTATTTCAATATCCATTATTTTCCTCCGTGTATGTGTTCCAGCATCTGCCGGGTCTTCCCGGTAATATACGCCCGGGCGCGTTTCTGGTCCGCTACCTTTGCAGACCCCGTGAGGAACATTGCAGTCCTCAATTCCCTGTGAAATGTCTCAATTCGGGAGAAGAGCGATTCCTCGCTCTCCATCGCCGGTCTGAGCAGGGGCAGCGCGATGCCGCAGAGATCAGCGCCGAGTGCCAGGGCACGGGCCATGTCAAGCCCGCTCCGGATACCCCCCGTGGCGATGATCGGCCCTCCGGTGCCCGCCACCTCGCTCAGGCTCACTGCTGTGGGAATGCCCCAGTCCTCGAAGAGAGCGCCGAGGGATACGAGCCCTGAGCCTGCCTGTGCGGTCGATTGTTCTGCCCTGACGGCTTCAACAGCGGCCCAGGACGTCCCTCCCCAGCCCCCTATGTCGATGGCTCGGACACCTGCGCCCCAGCAGGCACGCGCGGTCTCAGCCGACATTCCGCTGCCGGTCTCCTTGACCATCACCGGCACGTTACTCTCTCTGCAGAGGGCCGCGAGGGCTTCATAGCAGCCGGTGGCATCATGGTCGCCTTCGGGCTGGATGGCCTCCTGAAGGAAGTTCAGGTGGACTGCTATCGCATCGGCGTCGATCATCGATACCGCCTTTTCTGCCCATTCCGGCCCGTGATCACGAAGCTGTACAACTCCCAGGTTTGCCGAGATGAATGCATGCGGCGCTTCCTCCCGCACCACCCGGAAACTCTCTTCAAGGCGGGGATCTTCCAGTGCAGCACGCTGAGACCCGACGCACATGCCAAGGCCGTATCGTTCGGCTGCCCTGGCAAGGCGGCAATTGACCTCTGTTGTGCCGGGATGACCCCCGGTCATTGCTGCGATGAAGAGTGGGGAGCATATCCTGTGCCCCAGGAACCTCGTCGACAGGTCAATGCGGGAGAGATCACATTCCGGCAATGCGGAGTGGACAAGGCGGATATCGCTGAATCCTGAAAAACCGCGCTCGATACCCTCTTCTGCGCAGATGCGAAGGTGATCGAGCTTTCTCACTGAAGTATAGAGTTTCTTATCCACAGTCCATTCCACCCCCAACCCTTGTCCCGCCGTGCGGTCGCCCTCGCAGGAAGTCTGAAATTCTTGAGAGATGGAAGATATCTGACGGCACCCCGAGAGAGGCAAGTTCCTGGAGTTCCCTGACCTTTCCTGCCATCCCGCCAGTCACATCGGTGTGACTTGAGCCTCCCGCTAACAATTCGGGTGAAATATCGGCCGGGATCTCCCCGATCACTTCTCCCTTACCGGAGAGTACCCCGGGGACATCGGTGGCAAGACCGATCCTTGTGAATGCAAGGTGCTCCCCCAGGTAGCGGACGATCTGGTCGCCGGAGACGATGCAGGCTCCCTGCACCTCATCCATTACCACATCGCCATGGAGCACCGGAATAATTCCCATGTCCATCAGGTGCTGCAGAGGCCTGGTCTCAAGACTGATCAGGCGCCCTGCCCTGGCCCACGAGCTGCCCAGGGGATGGATGCCTACCGCATCAGCCCCAGCCTCCCGCAAGGCCTTCACCATCATCTGGTTCAGCCGGCAGACCGCCTCGTGGGTGAGCGCGATTCCCTGCCGGTTGGTCCTGTCCGCACCCGCTGCAAGCCCGTACCGTTTGGCCTCGGGATGCCCAAACGACCCCGCACCGTGCACGAGGCAGAGGGAGCCCCCGGGATACTCCGCGATCTCTGACGCGATTATCCCGATAGCGCTGGGACTGGCAACCCCCTGCCTGCTCTTCTCCGTCACCACGCTGCCCCCGAGTTTAAGCAGCAGCCGTTCAGACATCCTTCTCCTTCCTTGCACCTTCCGTGTCAAGGTTTGTGATGAATGCCTTGGCATCACACGCCTCGACCGCCCCCATCACCCTGCTCTTCAGGTGCTTGGGACAGATGGCAACCATGCAGCCGCCGCCCCCTGCACCAGTCAGCTTTGCACCATACGCACCGGCCGCCCTTGCCGCAAGGACCAGGCGGGAGAGCGAGGGGTGCCCCGCGCCGAGGGCTTCGAGGAGTGCGTGGTTCATGTTCATCAGCGTCCCGAGCAGGTGGGGATCAGAGAAGTGGCGAATCCCGCACAGCGAGACTGCCCCTATTGCATCGAGAATCGGGTCACAGATCTCCGGGTTCTTCTTCTTGAGATCCGCGACCTTCTCGACCATCTTCGAGGTGCTGTGGGATACGAGGGTGTTTCCCACCACCAGGGGCAAGTTCTGGGGGGGGAGCCGCCTGCGCTGGGTCCCGGTGATCAGGACAATGCCACCGAAGGTGGATACACTGGTATCGGTAGGGCTTGCCCTGCCCTTCTGCACTTTCTTCTCGATGGCAAATGCCATATTGGCGATCTCCTCCATGGTGAACTTTTTCCCGAATTCATCGTTGATGGCCGAGAGGGTTGCGACAGTCACCGCTGCCGAAGAGCCAAGGCCGGAAGATGACGGAAGCTGGGAGTTCACATAGACGCTCCCTTTCACTCCCATCTCATCAAAGCAACTGTCGATATAGGGCGATCTAGCATGATGCGCAGACTTGCTCTTCCTCACGGTCACAAAGACCCTCGGGCGTATGGCCATGGCCACGCCGGGCTTCCCGTACACCACCGCGTGCTCCCCAAACAGGAAGACCTTGCCTGGGGCGCTCCAGGTCGCCACCCTACATCACCGCAATGGCCGCATACCCAACCACTTCGGGATCCCCCGTTACATCACCGCTGGTGGCATACCGCAACAGCCGGCCGGTGGTTGCTCCAAGTTCCCTGCATGCAAGGCACATGGCAGCGACCGGACCGTATCCGCATGCGCTCACCCTCCGGGACCGGATGCGGCGGTAGAACTCCTCCACGTCAAGGTGTTCGAGGGCAGCAATCGCGTAGAGATCGTTCTCTCTTGCCACCGCTTCCGGGACGTAGTGGGAGAAGTCGCTCGATGCCACGATCCTGATATCGGTACGCCCGCTCGCCCTGATTCCGTCAATCAGTATACGCGAGAGTTCGCGTGCTCCCCCGATGTCCTGATCGCCCATCAGGATAGGGACAATCCTTGCCCGCGGGAACCGGTACTTGATGAAAGGAACCTGCACTTCAAGTGAATTCTCCTGCTCCTGGTGCGACACTTCGTCTTCATCAAGGCCAAGGGAGAATCCAAACGACGCATCGGTGTCCACGATGCCAAGGGGAGTCTCCCATGGGATGAGAGAAGTGCAGGTGCGGTATCCCCTGTGGCTCGGCCCAATCACCACGAATGTTCCCGCAAAGGACGCGGGGATGGCAGTGTATGCGAGGGCTGATATCTCCCCTGAGTAAGGATATCCTGCGTGGGGAGAGACGATCCCCATCGCGTCAACCCCCGCGTCCTTGAGTGAGAATAACTTCTCCAGCAACTGCTCCAGATGGTGAGGGTCCCTTGGGTAGAACATGCCGGCAACCCCGCATCTCCGAGTCTTCATCGGATCTACCCTCTCGCATCTCACCTATATTAGAGTTCGGTCTCGAAATCTTCGGGAGTGAGCGAGGTGCTGATCCCACGCAGGCGGAGCATCTCCCGGGTGAGCAGGTAGTAGATCATCGAGAGGGCCTTTCGCCCCTTGTTGTTTGTGGGAATCACGAGATCGACGAGACTTGTCATATTGTTGGTATCGCAGAGGGCAAGGATGGGAATCCCGCTCTGGACCGCCTCCTTCACCGCCTGTGCATCGCCTATTGGATCGGTGACCACCAGTACCTGGGGCTCGATGTAATTGGCGAGGTTCTGGTTCGTGAGCATGCCGGGGATAAACCGGCCGGTCACCGCCATGCCCCCGATGGTCTCAGCAAACTTCCTTGCAGGGTACTGCCCGTACTGGCGGGAGGTGACCACCAGGATGCTGGTGGGGTCGAACTGGGAGAGGAACTTTGCAGATGTCTTTATCCGCTCGTCAGTCTCCCTGATGTCCAGGATATACAGTCCATCTCCCCTCACCCGGTAGATGAACTTCATCATGTCCTTGCTCTTCTGCTGGGTGCCGATGTGAACACCCGCGGCAAGGTACTCTTCCACGGGAACCAGCGGCTCTTTCAGTTCAATTTCCATCTCTGTCTCTGTCATGCTATCTGTTCCTCGATTCTTATCAGTTCGTTCAGCTTGGCAATCCGCTCTCCGCCGACGGCACCGGTCTTTAAGAATATGCAACCGAATGCCGTTGCCAGGTGCGCAATCGTTGCGTCGGTTGTTTCACCGGAACGGTGGCTCATCACCGTGTCCATGCCATGAAGGTGGGACAGGTGGATTGCCTCGAAGGTATCGGTAAGTGTCCCAACCTGGTTTGGCTTGATCAGGACGCAATTTGCTGATCCCGTCTCGATCCCCTCAGCGATCCGGGATGCATTGGTGACGAAGAGATCGTCCCCGCACACCAGGCAGCGGTCCCCGACCTCTTCCGTGAAGTCCGCGAATCCGGAAAAGTCCTCTTCGTAGAGCGGATCCTCCACGTAGACAAGGTTATAGCGGTCCACGGTCTCGGCCAGGTAGGCGATGTAGTCCTCAGTGGTGTGGCGACCGTTCCTGTCGACGTAGCACCTGGAATCCCCGTCCCACATCTGGCTTGCGGCAACGTCTATCCCCATCGAGAGGGTGAGAGAGAGCTCGTCCGATATCTCCCCCACAGCCTGGTGGATAATCTCGAACGCCTCCATGTCGCTGATCTGAGGAGCCCATGCTCCTTCATCGCCCTTTCCACAGGATTTCCCGGATGCCTCAAGGATCTCTTTTACTTTTTTATGAACCCGGGCGTTGGCAAAAACCGCCTCCGTGGGACCTCCCGCACCGGTTGCCACTACCAGGAACTCCTGGATATCTGTCGCGCCCTTTGCGTGCGCACCTCCACCGATGATGTTGCCAAGCGGGAGCGGCATCTCGGGCACGAAAACCCCCCCAAGGTAGGAGTACAGTTCCATCCCGAGTGATGATGCCGCCGCCTTCGCATTCGCGAGGGAGAGTGCGACAGCGATATTCGCCCCGATGTTCGAGAGATCCGAGGTCCCGTCCTCCTCCATCAGAATGGAATCGAACAGCACCTGATCCCGGGAGTCGATCCCGGTCAGTTCAGGGATAAGATTTGCGACCGCGAAAGGGACCGCATCTTTCGGGTCCTTCACTTTTGCCTCGTGAAGGCCCGTGCTGGCTCCGCTCGGGGCTGCCGATCTCCCGAAGCCTGACTCGGTGAAGATATCCGCCTCCACCGTGGGGTTACCCCTGCTGTCCAGTATGGTGCGCAGTTGAATGCTGCGGATGACCGTCATGGCTGACTACTTCCTCTTCACCGTGATAGGTATGACGTTTTGCTGGAACTCTTCAAGAGCAATCTCCAGCGGATCGATCCTGCTGGTCCTGATCAGCAGGGGGGCACCCATCGATATCTGGAGTGCCCTGGCTCCGATGATCCTGGCCCGCTCATACCGAGTATAAGTCTCCTTCATTTACCCTCAAAATGTATCCACGTGCGATAAATGGGGTCGCTGAGATTCGAACTCAGGTCACAGCATCCCGAACGCCATAGGA
>CAZRCH010000029.1:0-24538 GCA_964598545.1 uncultured Methanolinea sp.
GGTCCGAGAACGGGAGCGACCTCCCCTATGTCCCGTTCATATGGTACGGGGACGACGACCCCATCCTCGTCTCGATGGGAGAAGCAGCACAGAACGGGACCCCCTGGGGGACCCTCGCGATGTACGAGCGGGCGCTGGGCGATGCTGCCGCGGTGAGCAACGCGACGATCCCGGTAGAGCGGATCAACGGGCCGGTCCTCCTCCTCTCGGCCGGAAAGGACACGGTCTGGCCGTCATCGCGGATGAGCACGGACATCATGGCCAGGCTCACCGAATACCGCCACCCGTTCCCGGATACGCGCCTCGATTACCCCGGGTCAGGACACATGATCCGGACGCCGTGGCAGTCGACCGAGCTGAACAGGATTTACCTGCCGGGCGGAATGATCGAGGACCTCGGGGGCATCCCGCCAGAGAACGCAAAAGCCGCCGCGGATTCCTGGCCAAAGGTCCAGGAGTTTTTGAGAGAGGCACTCGGGTCGTGAGCGTTCCTATAGAATGGAGGGAAACCCCCTTCCCGGGCTGCCTCTCGATCTTCCTTTCTTTTTTCACACAACACGAAGAGAGCAATGAGACGGGACACGTGCATTTCGCTGATTCCTGACCCGTCGTTGAACATTTCAGCCGGATTATGGCTGTATAATAAATGGTGAAAAAAAACGGCTCTGTAATGAACAAACTGCAGTGTGTTAAGGCCAATAATTTTAATATCCCGGTTCACATTGACATTCCCAAGTGATCAGGCCCCAACCGGACGTATGATGTATTCAGTCTTGTATGTCGATGATGAATCTGCCCTGCTGGAGGTCGTGAAGTTCTACATTGAACGGACACATGAGTTCCAGGTTTCTACGGCCACCTCCGCACAGGAAGCACTTGAGATACTTACTTCTGCACATTACGATGCCATCATATCCGATTACCAGATGCCGGGCATGGATGGCATCGCGTTCCTGAAGGTTCTCCGTTCACGAGGAGACCAGACACCATTCATCATCTTTACCGGCAAGGGCAGGGAAGAGGTGGTCATCGAGGCTCTCAACAGCGGGGCGGATTTTTACCTCCAGAAAGGGGGTGACCCAAAAGCGCAGTTCGCAGAACTGGCACATAAACTCAAAAGGTCCATCCAGGACAGGGTCTCGAGGAACCTGATGCTCGAGATCGTCCAGGGCTCACCCATTCCCACATTTGTCATCGACAGCAGCCACAAAGTCGTCTTCTGGAACCGTGCGCTCGAAGAATATTCCGGAATCATGGCAAAAAACATTATAGGGACCGTGGACCACTGGGGGGCGTTCTATGAACTACGGCGCCCTTGCCTTGCCGATCTGGTCGTTGAGAACGACAGGGATGCAATTGTCCGCTGGTATGCAGGAAAATACCAGGAATCCCCGATCATGAAGGGTGCGTATCAGGCAACCGATCTCTTCCCGGGGATCAAAGGGGGTACCTGGCTCTTTTTCACTGCTGCGCCTCTCCATGATACCAACGGCAATATCATCGGGGCAGTTGAGACGCTCCAGGACATCACATCATTGCGGACAAAAGAAGATGAACTGCGGGTGGCCTGTGAGCGAGCCCAGGCGGCCCTGGAACAGGCATGGGAGAGCGAAGAGAAGTATCGCACCCTTGTGGAACATGCAAACGAGGGCATCTTTGTTGCCCAGGACAATTACCTGAAATTCGTCAATCCCAAGATGTCAGATATCTCCGGGTACTCGTCGTCAGAACTTCTTTCGCGCCCGTTTACCGAGTTTATTCATGATGCAGACCGCGAGATGATCCTCTCCCGGTACAGGAAAAGGATCCTGGGAGAGGACCTTCCCCATGTCTATGAGTTCAGGATCAGGAGCAAACCGGGATCCATCAGGTGGGTGGAGATCCGGCCTGTCCTCATCATCTGGGAAGGAAGCCCTGCGACATTGAATTTCCTGATTGACATCACCGATCGCACGCACATGGAAGATGCCTTGAAGGCAAGAGAACAGCAGCTCTATAACTTCATGCATAACCTTCCCGTCGGCATCTTCAGGAACACCCCTGGACCAACCGGGCGGCGGATCATGGCAAACCCTATCCTGTCCGAGATGCACGGCTATGATTCCTTCGAGGAATTCATGAATATACCCGTCTCTGATATGTATGCCGACCCAGGAGAGAGGATACATGTCTCCAACCGTCTTCAGCATGACGGGCGTCTCTCCAGTGTTGCCATCCATCTCAAAAAGAAGAATGGCGAGATGTTCTGGGGTCGGCTCTCCGCCGTTGCAGTCCCCGGCGAGGATGGGACCATCGAATACTTTGACGGGATACTCGAAGATATCACCGAACAGAAGAGAACTGAAGAGGCCGTCCGGGAGGGCGAGAACCGGTACCGCCTCCTGCTGCAGAACGCGAATGACGCCATCTTCGTGCACGAAGTGACAGCGAAAGGACCCGGGAAATATATCGAGGTGAATGAAAGGGCATGTCGCCTGACCGGCTACAGTCGCGAGGAACTGTTGCAGATGAGCCCTTATGACCTGGATACGCCGGGGCCGAGGAAACGCTCAGATAATCCCGTGAAGGATACATTGCTGACCGGGCAGGAGGTATTCGAAACTGATATTTTCACAAAAGGGGGGCAGATGATCCCGGTCGAGATCAGCGCCACCATTTTTGATCTGGATGGAAAACCAACTGCACTGGTATTTGTCCGGGATATCACGGAGCGAAAACGGGCTGAAACAGCGCTTTCTGAAGCAGGAAAGAAACTGGCCATCCTCTCTTCTATCACCCGTCATGACATTCTCAATAAAATCACCGTGCTCCAGGGATACCACGATCTTCTCAATGACTTTGAGCTGAAGGATGAGGTGCATGAACTGCTTCAAAAGGAGGCTGCAATCATCGACGCGATTATCGGCCAAATAGAATTCACCCGCGAATATGAAAAACTGGGGGTAGCAGAACCCCAATGGCAGCGGGTGCATGAGGTGAGTGGCCACGCTGTCAAACAGTGCGATCTCGGGCATATACAGTATATCGATGAAACAGGGGATCTCGAAGTCTATGCCGACACGATGCTGGAGAGGGTCTTTTACAACCTGACTGATAATACCCTTCGGTTCGGCGAGAAGGTGACGAGGATCAGGATATCCTCTCGCAAAACCGAAGACATGCTCGTCCTCGTCTACGAGGATGACGGCATAGGAATCCCCGAGAGCGAGAAGGAGAGGGTCTTTCAACGCGGATATGGCAGGCACAGTGGCCTCGGGCTATTCTTTGTCCGTGAGATACTTGGTATCACCGGCATGACCATCACCGAGACCGGCCGGCAGGGAGAAGGGGCTCGCTTCGAGATCACGGTGCCGGCAGGTGGTTTCCGGTATCCCTTATTGCATATGTAGCGGGACTTTCCTGCAAGGCACGGGGATCTCATGGATGGCAGGGCGAACCTTTGGGTCTGGCCGTTTCACTGTTATGTGGGTAAATAACTCTTTTAAGAACAGGGATCTTCCTGCCAGGTTCGAATTGAATCCTCTCCTGGAAATGCCCTTTTTTCTCCATGTATTGCCAGGCGCATCGTGTGACAACCGGGCACCTTTACGACGAGATCAGAAGAATGCCGTATTTCTCCCCAAGAACCGGAGATAGTTGGTGGCGCACCGGACCCCCGAACTCCTGCATCATCCCGCGACACAGGGTCCGACTGGACGTTTTTTTAGTTCCCGATGGCAAAAAGCGTCCCGTTCCCGTTCATCTTCACCCAGTACCCCTTGAAAGGATGGAGGTGCCGGGTGTCGCTGTGGGTCCCGGGGCCGTCCTTTACAATCGACGTCTCGTATCTCTGGAGGGCCGGATCGTATCCGAAGACCTGGAACCAGGTGTCATTGACTGACGCGAGGGCATACCGGGCCTCTATCGATTGCGTGGAGGAGAACCCGATGGTGTTCCACCCGGAAAAGAGCTGCTTCGTCGTCGTGCTCGGCACTCCTCCCGCCGCGTAGACGAGAGGAATATCCCGTTCATCCTCCGAATAAATCCAGATCCCATCCAGCAGCCGCACGGTATCCCCATACCGCAACTGTGCCCATGCCTGCTGTTGCCCGTTGTACGTGAAGATGGAGCGGCCGCCGGTGTCGACGCCTGCAAAGACCGCCTCGACCACGTCATGCCCTTCGGCGAGTGTCCCTGGGACTGAAACAAAGTTCCATCCCGGTTCGAGGGGGATTCCATTTCCTGCAGGCGTTGGAGTGGGGACTGGAGTGGTTGGTGTTGGCGTGGGAGTAGTTGGAGTGGGGGTCGGGGTTGTCGGCGTCGGGGCCGGCGTGGTAGGAGTGGGGGTGATCGTGACCGGGTTTCCGACCGAAAGGGTATGCGAGAGTGCGGTCTCCCCGTCTACAAGGACCGTGATCGTGATGTTTCCCTCGGTCACTCCGTCAATGAAGAACGTGATCGCCGAGTCATCCGGGCCGGACTTGCTCCCCTCAATAGAGAGGGAGGCCACGATATTGGTGGCGCCCAGTGCCGGCTCGCCCCCAAGGGAGATGAGATCGTAGGTGCCTGCCGGCATGGTACCAGTCGTGGAGGTTGAGAAGACCCCGTCCTGGGAGAGCCCTACTCTCCTCACCTCGGTGTCACCCTTCCTGATCGTCAGTATGTTGGTCTCGGTGTTCCACAGCGTCGCAGAGACGGAGCCGTCGTTTAAGGTAAAGGGGAGGAGAAATTCCCTTACCCCGAACGAGAACGGGTTTCCCTCTGTCGCCGCAAAAGTGCCGTCGATCCGGATTGAGAAGGCGGAGGCGTCCGGGAGATCGCTGATCATGATGGTCACCTGGTCTCCCTGCATGACCTGGTCAGGGGAGATTGAGACCAATGCCGGGGAGACCCCCTGCACGATGACCAGCACTGCAAGCACCGTGAAGGCAAGGCAGGAACGATTCATTGGCGCCATGGAATTCTCCCCCCGGGATTCGTCACAATCAGATGGTCCATACTCCTTATTAGGAATTCGGTGCCGGGCGGGACGCTTCGGGTATTTCGAATTCTGCCTGTAACGCCGTTCAATCCCCTTTCCCCCGGCTCATAAGGGAAAATCTCATGGAGCGCGGACCTGCCGTGTCCATCTCCGACCGGAAACATTTACTATCTCTTTTTCGAGAAACCTATGTCTTCAGGAAGTGTCTCTCTTTTATGGACAGAACAACACTATTGGGAATCTGCCTCCTGTTCATTGTGATCACGGCAGGCATTGCGGCATCGGGGGCAACGAACATCCAGGCGACCGTGACAAAACCGACGGGCGACACGATCGAAAAACTGCAGAAAGTCCAGGATGAGGCAACCGCCAGAAAGAACCAGCAGGGAGGGTATCTTCCTCCCTCCACGGGAGGAAAGTACCACACGCGGCTCGTCCTCCTGGGGACAACCGGGGGTGTAACATGGTACCCGGGAACGAACCGTGCGAGTTCCTCGTCAGTGCTCGTGATCGGCGACACCCTCTATATCATCGATCTCGGGCAGGGTTCGACCTCGCGGCTTTCGGAGGCCTTCAACCCTGGCCGTCCAATGATCGGCCCGGAGATGGGCTCCACCTCCACCTTCCTCGAGCATGCACGGGCACTCTTCTTCACACACCTCCACCAGGACCATATCGCGGACTATCCCTCTCTCCTCCTGATTGGCCCGGGGGCAGGCCTTGGCACCCGGACTGATCCCGCAACCGGAGTGGTATCGATAGTGCCCCTGGTGGTCATTGGCCCTGCGGACAGGGGGATGCTTGAGATCGACAGGTCGCATTACCTCGACAGGGGGGGCACGATCGTCTACACGGACAGCGCGGACCCCGCCCTTGTCACCCCCACCCCCGGAACAAGGCAGATGACGAGCCTGATCTGGCAGGCCTACGCCCAGACCATCAACGACATGACGCTCGACAACGCCTACCGCGACTTCACGAAACTGGTCGAGGTCAGGGAGATCGGCGGCACCGGGCCCGGTGACATCTTCTTCCCCATGCCAGATGTGAATCTCTCCAATGGGACGACCTGCGCACCAATGGACCCGTTCGAGGTGTACAGGGACGAGAACGTCGTGGTGACCGCGATCCTCGTAGACCACCACCAGGTGTTCCCGACGTTTGCGTACCGGTTCGACACCGTTGATGGATCCGTGGTCTTCTCGGGCGACACCGGCCCTGACACCCGCGGCAACCTCCAGAAGCTTGGAGAAGGGGCTGACATCCTCGTCCATGAGGTCATCGATCGTGCCTGGATCGACCAGAGGATGGGATTCCCCGAAGAGGATACACCCGCCTGGGCGTTGAAGACGCATTTGCTAACCTCCCACACGACTATCGACATGGTCGGATCGGTCGCGAGGGACTGCCGCGTCGACACCCTCGTGCTCAACCACATCGTGCCCGGCAACACTCCCATGTCTCACCTCCTGCAGGCCCAGCAGAACTTTTCCGGGCGCCTGATCATCGGTGAGGACCTGAGGGAGATCGGGGTGGGAAAGCCGGTCCGGTGATTCCCCTGGCTTTCCGACTCAATTTTTTTTTGTGGGACAATCTGAAGAAACTATGAAAAAAGGCCGGATATCTCTTTCCACATAAAATAAAGGAGAATTTTTCACGCCTTCCCGAAGTACTTCTTCACCTGGGGTTGGAAGAAGTACCAGAGGATGATCGCCGAGACTATGATGCTGAGCACGCCGTAAATCCAGGCCGAGAACAGGGCCATAATCCCGAATATGATGTTGATCACCATCATGAGGACGCCGACTGTCCAGATAATGCCCCATCCCCTGAAACACCCGATTCCGAGCAGGAGGTCGACGATTGCGATGCAGAAGAGGATCAACCCGGCGATCGCACCGAGACCGGGATATCCCAGTCCGGTAAGCACGGCGCCTCCCAGGATGGCGGCGACGAACCATATGCATGCGATGAAGATCCAGAGGACTCCGAGAACAGAAACTCCCAACGGTCTTTCTGACATACGGAATGAATCTCAGAAGGGAGTATAAATGAATTGTGCACGCCTCGCCGGGTCCACCCAAGGCATCCGCGGCCTTCTCCGATTCACTCAAGCTCCTCCCAGGGAGCCGTGATGAGGGATACGGGGTTTTTGGACGTGCCAGGTTCAAAAGGTACTTCGGGAACGACCTTTCAGTTCTCGCACTACAGGGAAAGATGCCTCTTTCCCGACGGCTGCGGGATTCCATCGTGAGTGGAGGAGAGTTCATTTCCCAATGATGGCTCCCCGCATGAGGAGTGGTACCCGGCAGGGTACTGCCGACAGGGCGCATCCTGGCCCGGCCTTGTATGAATGATCCTGTCAGCAATCTCCCCTGGACTGCGAGAATCCCGCATATGAGAGGTGATTAGGGAACGTTTTCATGAGAGTGCACGGAGAAAGCCCAGGGAATCTCAATCGTTCAAGGGATGGATCAACCCCTCAACACACTCATCCCCTGCCCGGGCGACCTTGTGGTCACCGGGGAACCCTCATATCATATGCGCGATGAGCCGCTGCTCGTTGACTCCCCATCCAGGAAAAATATTCCCCGGATCCTTTCAAGGCAGTTGCGGGTCATCCTGCCAGTTCCAGGACTGCGGCTCACCGCTTCCGGTACTTCTTCCCGGCTGAAAACGCCTCTCCTGCATCGTCCCCCACGCGGTAGTAGGCGTGCTGCGCGTAGATGATCGGGTCGATCTTCCGGATGTCCGGCATCCCCTCGGTCACGCAGGACTTCGCGGCATGGATCTCCGCAATCTTCCCGATGACCAGCAGGTGGCTCCCGCAGTCGACGGACTCGAACAGTTCGCACTCTATGTTGACCGGGCACTCCGCGGCCATCGGTGCGGTCCCGAGTGTCCCGTATACCGATCGGAACACCCCGGACTTATCCTCCCGTGCACCGGAGACGAGGCCGCAGTGGTCGGTCTCGACTACCTGGGATGCGGAGGGCACGTTCAGAGAGAAGGTCCTGTTCTCCTCGATCCCCTTCCATGTGTACCGCCCCTTGTTGATCGCGACGCAGACCATCGGCGGCGCCATGCACGCGACAGTCGCCCAGGCAGCGGTCATGTAGTTGGGCCTTCCCAGGACGTTTGCACCCACGAGCACCGTGGGCATGACACTCATATACGGCATCGGGCCAAGCGTTATCTTTTCCATTCGCTCCTCCATCGGGTATGCGAATCATTGTTCGTTCTCGGGATGCATCAGGGTAACGCTCCCGGGGCTTATCGAAAATATCCCGGATGCGTGGAATCCATCCGGGAAAAAATAGGGTCTCTTCCCTTCACGCGGCACAGGGGGTATACATCCCGCTTGCGACAACGTAGGTCTCTGAATCGCTCCCCTCTACACGCCTGAAGTACGCCGACTTGTAATATACGCCGTTTCGGTCGGGGATCATCCAGATGTAGTCCACCCAGCCGGCCCCCTCGGCAAGGGCCCTTTCCACGATATGGTCCCTGAACGGGGTCCCGGCGACATCGGTCTTCCCCTTCATGTTCACCCCGATCAGCCGGGGGTTGTCGGCCTCTGCGACGATAGTCACGTTCGTGTCGTACACAAAGACATAGAGGGCCCGGGTTTCGCGGTCCCAGAACGGGTGCTCGCCGGCGTTAATCCGTGCGATGGTCCCGGGGGCGTCCTGCATCAGCGCAACCGCGGTGTAGTCCACGAGCGACACCACCTGTTCACGCGATATGGGCGGCTCCGGGGTGCAGGAGACCCCGAGGTACCGGTACATGATCCGCTGGTACTCGGTGATCCCGGTCTCGTCCGGCTCGTACCTGATGCTGTCGAGGGCCGACTGGAACCCTGCGACGAACTCGTCCGGCGTGTTCTTATTGAAGGCATAGTAGTGGTCCTGGTATTCGAGCGTATAGACGACGGAAAATGCATTGGGATCGCCGGTCACCTTCCCCGCATGGTACCTGCCGACGGTTTCGCCGTAGCACCAGAGGTCGAGCGTCCCGTCCTGCATCGCGGAGATGAGGGAGCGGATCGTGGGATAGGCGATGATCCGGGACGCGTTCACGCCGAGTCCCAGGAGCTGGAGGTGCGCGGAGTCGTCCCTGACCACCCCGATCCGGTAGCGGTCCAGGTCAGCAGGGGATGTGATCACGGGGGGTCTGTCCTTCATCGAGAAGAGCACCTTCCGGTCGGAGCCGAGCGGGCCTGCCCACTTGAAGAGGTGCTCGCGCTCGGGGAGCCGCACGGTGGCGAACACCACGGTGTTGTTGCGGGAGAGCGCCGTCTCGTAGGCCTGCGACCACGAGAGCACCGTGATGCGATCGGAGACAACGGTGTCACCCATCCGCCTGAGCACCCCGCGGAGCAGGTCAACCGAGATCCCCTTTATCGTCCCGTTCTCCACGTAATTGAGCGGGGGATAGTCTTCGGTGAAGAACATCAGGTCTTCGGGTGCAGTAGTAGGAGGTGCTGTCGCAGGTGGTGCGGTCACACCCGGTGTCGCGCGGGATTCAGCCGCCGGGGGTGCCATGCATCCCGCGAGGAATACCGCCCCTGCGAGCAGTCCAATCAGCAGCAAAAGGAGAGTCGGTCTCATCATCCACCATCCATCGATGAGTGATTCCGCCGTGCATCTCTTATGCATTGCGGAATGGTCGCGGAGGGACGAAGAGCCCTCCGGGAAAGGGTGGGAGGGGGGCCCTTCTCATCGGGAGGGATCGGTCCCTCACACTTTCACTCCCCACCCGGGTGACCTTGTAGTCACCATGAAGCCACTCTCTCCGCATGCACGATGACCCGCCGCTCGTCTGTTGCCCTGTCTGCAGATCGGCGATGGTAACCCGGATCAACGAGAGGGGCCTCTGGGAGTGCCAGTACCACCGGTGCCGGGCGGTGTTCCTGCTCTACCCGCGGATCCCGCACGACCAGGCACCGCTCATACGGGAGGACGGGAGCTGGTATTTTGCCTCAGGGGGGCCGTGAACCCGCTCCCTGCGCTGTTCCGCTTTGGTGGGGATAATCCCATGGCACGGTGCCGCATCCTGGCTTGTTTTTTTTGCCTGCCTCATTCCATGGGGTCGAATACACGATAGGGTGGAATATTTTCCTGTCCGATAGTTCCTGTTGTGCCTTACCCGTATAACGGAAGGATTGCCATGAATCAGGCCATGACATCATTCGCATCTTACACCTTACGGAAGGTGGAACGCCGCTGGTGTGGAGATCGCGATTTACCTGATTGCCATGCAGGATGAAAAGAGAGGCTTCTCTTGCGGTACAATTTATATATAGTTACTACACACCTATATAGGGAATATATTTATTATTATTAAAATTTATATACTATTATCTTAACTATAGTGTATGCTGTGTGTCAGGCAGGTTGTGAATCAGGGGAACAGCAGAACTCCAGTGGATGGAGGCGGCGGTTTAAACACGCGTTTCCATTATGAATACGCAATTGCAGAGCCTCCCCCGGAGGATGAGGGCCTTTGTTCCCATGCAGTGATTGAAGTTGGGAAGTCCTTGTTCATCATCAGGAGCGGTGACCGATCGCTCATTGAAGAGCTTCGCCTCTTCTGTGCATCCCTCAAGGGATCACCCCGTCCGGAAGTGACCTTTACCAACAAACTTTTTAATTGCACCGAGCAGGGAAGGCTGGAACCCTGGGCATGGCAGAACCAGCCGGTCAGGGCAGGGTGAGGTTCTCTCTCCTCTCCTCCATGGGTGTAATTTCCTCTTATTTTTCTCCAAAAAAAAATTTTCAACCCTCGTACAGAGGTACCTTTGCCTCTTCCCATTCCGGACTGTCCTGCCTATGCAACCTGGGCATTCTGCGTGTGATGGGCGATATCTGGGAATCTCATCGCAGCCTCCCCGAGAGGGACCCTGATATGAGAAGGGCGGGAACAAGTGGCACAGAGGTTCTGGTGGCAGGATTCGCAGAGGGTGACAAGGTTTGAGAGATGATGGCTGCCGCCGAGTCCCTTTGGATGGATGTGATGCACGGTGAGGGGCTGGCCACTCCTGCATACGGGGTTCCGGCAACGGTATCCATCACGGATAAGAGCACGCTTTCGTGTCTCGCTCCACTTCACCTTCTCCTGGATAAGTGTCGGGCATGGGATGAGAAGAATCCGGGAGACCTGATCCAGGTGGGAGAAGAATGCAGTGAAATTCCATTCAGGGATATGCTTCCCACTATGCTGCTTCGGGGGTTTTTTCAGTGGGGGTGGTTTTAATGCCGGAACACAGAGAGAATCCCTTTCCGGCAGCGTATGTCCAGGGATGAGATCGAAGCGGGAGAAGTGGTTGGGAGTAAATGAATTCGGATATGATGCATATTCTGTGAGACGCCTGGTATGCACTCACTCACCTCACAATAAGTATAGAATTAAATTAAACAATATATATTTTTTTGGTTTGGTATATACTTAAGACGACCGGGGTGATGCGGGTGATGAACGCTGAGGGGTGTCCTGCAAGGCCAGGAAACGATCTCTCGACTCGAGGGATTCTCTCTCACGCCCCATCTTTTTCAGCACAAGGCTCCGGTTGTTCCATGCTTTTGCATATTCCCCGTCGATCCGGATCGCCTGGTCATACATCTCGAGGGCTTCCTGGTATCGCCCTGACTTGTAACAGGCATTTCCTTTGTCCAACAATATTTTCTTCTCCTGGACCCCCATCCCCTGCGTTCCCTGGGAGTTATCTCCCCGGACAACGGGGTATTGCGATTCGCGCATATCATCGGTCGGATACCGGGAGCCGCACTCCTTGCAATAGAGGACCTTTGCGGGGTTTCTTGTGTGACACCCGGGACATGGTTTCGTTGAAGCGGGAGCAGTCCTGCGGAACAATTGTCTGAACCTTCCAATAAGGGAGGCGTGTTCTTTTTCAGCCACCGCTACTGGCTCCGATGGCGATTCCCCTTTCTTCCTGCGGAGGGAGATCATGCCCATCTCTTGTGAAACGGAGTTCTATAAAGATGTCGAGGACATTCTCTATAGTTTACATATTGACCGTCAGATCTTCTCTTCGACCAGGTAATTCATCACGGTCTCCGAGATGTCCCCGGCATATTCGCCAGACCTTCTGATACTCTCGGCAATATAGCGGAGGGCGACGGCGACTTCGGGTTCCTGGTCCATGGCGAGATCGTTCATCTCCTCGCAGAGTGCCTCGAGCCGCGAGACCTGTTCGATGTTCAGGTGGGAGTCCTTGAGATCCCCCTTGAAATAGGAGCTGATGCTCTTGTCAAAGATCGCTACCGCGAGGCTGCTTGCAGCCTTCATCCTCTTCAGGAGGTCGGGATCCAGCCCGCTGCCGGAGATCCGTCGCGCATTCTCGGCCCACCTGACCGCGTGATCCCCGATCCGCTCGATGATCCTGCTGATGATGAGGGCATTCATCACCATGTAGGGGCTCACCGCCATTCTCCTGGCAAGTTCGGGGTTCTTAAGGACGATGTTGGTCTGGCGTGCGATCAACCAGTGGAGGCGGTCCACGTCGCTGTCCCTGGAGATGACCTCTTCTGTAAGTTTCGAGTTCCCGGACTCCGTCGCGGTCATGGCGTCCAGGTACATGTTCTTGACGATGACAAACATCCTCTTGAGGGTATTGTCAAACGGCATCTCCATGGGGTTGAGGAGGTCCTTGAGCACAATCCTGTTGTCCGTCTCCTCCACGACCTCGGGTCCGATGGTCATCTGCGTGAAGTCACGGACTATCATTCCGATGGAGGGCGGGAGGCGGGTCTTTGAGAATACTTCTATTGTGGTGAACCCGGCGATATATGTCCCGATAAGCAGCCGGAAGAGATACGTGGGATCATTGATCGTCGTCACATCGATCTTCTTGACCCTCTGGATGGTCCTTTCATGGATATCCCTTGTGACGAGAAGTGTCCCGTCGCTCTGGATAATCAGTCCAAGAGGTTCATTCTTTACAATTTTCTGGTTCTGTACCCATTCCTTGGGGAGGGTAATGACATAGGACGACCCCCCGGTAATCTGGACCTTGCGAATTTCCATACCCCATCTCCCTCACATATCTTTCTATATTACTCTATCTAGGATTATAAAATATATGTTTGTATATATTTTTCTTCGAAAAACAGTATAACAGAAGAAAGTTCACCCATATTTATCTATGAAAACACGTTCACGCACCATTCTCACAGTTGGAGCAATTGCGCTCCTCCTCGTGTTGCTTGTAGTCTCGACAGGATGCACCGAACAGCATGCCGGGCCTTCAGCCCCGGGAACTCCCGCTCATGGCACGCCACAGCCGACCGCAGCTCCGGGAGCTATCCAGAAGATCAAGGTATCAGGGTCGACCACTGTCCTGCCTATCGCCCAGAAGGCCGCTGAGGCATACATGGATGAACATGCCAACTTTGATGTCCAGGTCACCGGGGGCGGATCCAGCGTAGGGATCACGTCCGTAGGAGAGGATACCTCTGATATCGGGATGTCCTCGCGCGATGTGAAAGCCTCAGAGATGACCAAGTACCCCGGGCTCAAGATCTTCACGATTGCAAATGACGGTATCGCGGTGATCGCAAACCCCCAGAACACGGTGTCCGCTCTCTCCCTGCAGGAGATAAAAGGTATCTACAAGGGTGAACTCACCAACTGGAACCAGGTCGGAGGCCGCGATATGACGATCGTGGTTGTCGGGAGGGACAGCGCATCCGGTACTCGCGAGTACTTCTTCGAAGCGGTCATGAACAAGGAGGACTTTGCTCCTGGCATGCTTGAGAAGAACTCGAACGGCGCCGTGAAGCAGACTATCCAGCAGACACCGGGGGCCATCGGGTACGTGAGCATCGGGTACCTCGACTCGGATGTGAAAGCTCTCGATATCAGGCAGAATGGGACCACTGTCTCGCCGACCATCGAGAACGTGATGGGCAAGTCATACCCGGTCTCAAGGGCCCTTTACATGATGACGAAGGGAGAGCCATCTGTTGCCGAAAAGGCATTCCTTGATTTCATCCTGGGTCCGGAAGGACAGAAGCTGGTGAAAGAGGAAGGATTCGTCCCATTACAGTAAGTTGACCAACGCGGAGGAGGGATATTTCCCTATTTTCCCGTTTTCAATAAAGAGGAACGCATGTTTTCCTGCCCCACCATACACCGATCTCCGTCACATATGAACGGCAGTTTCTCAACTCTCCTTCAGCATCGCTGCATCGCAACATGCGGAATTCAACTTCTCTCTGCGAGAGGGCATTCATGAATTCTCCCACGATCATCAGGGTCAGGGACCTCGACCTCTTCTACGGCGACCAGCAGGCATTGAAGAGAGTGAACATGGATATCCCCAACACGCAGGTCACCGCGCTTATCGGCCCGTCAGGGTGCGGCAAGTCAACCCTGATCCGGTGTTTCAACCGCATGAACGATCTGGTGGACCACTGCCGTATCACTGGGGTTGTCGATTTCCACGGAAAGAACATCTATGACAGGGAGACCGATCCCGTGGAACTGCGCCGCCGGATCGGGATGGTATTCCAGAAACCGAATCCTTTTCCAAAATCCATCTTCGAGAACGTCGCATACGGGCCGAGGGTGCATGGTATCAAAGACAAGGAGACCCTCTCCCGGATCGTCGAACAGAGCCTGAAGAACGCGGCGCTCTGGGAGGAAGTAGAGGACCGCCTGCACCAGTCTGCCATGGGGCTTTCGGGAGGGCAGCAGCAGCGTCTCTGCATCGCCCGGACGCTTGCCGTGGAACCCGAGGTCATCCTGATGGACGAGCCCTGCTCGGCGCTCGACCCCATCGCCACTGCAAAGATCGAGGCACTGATCAACGAACTCAAAAAGACGTACTGCGTCATCATCGTCACCCATAACATGCAGCAGGCGTCGAGGATAAGCGACTATACCGGGTTCATGTATCTCGGGGAGATGCTTGAATTCGGCGAGACTACCCAGATATTCGAGGCTCCGAACAACAGTGTGACCGAGAACTACATCACCGGGAGGTTCGGGTGAGCGAGGCACTATGACACACGCATCCAATGACGATTTTAACCAGGTCAGGGCAAGGGCGCATTCACTTGGGCTTTCTGCGGAGGAGATGCTCCGGGACTCTCTGAAGGCCCTGGCCGGGAAGGACAGATCTCCTGCAGAGAGAGTGCTGGCCGAAAGGCCGTCTCTCTCGCAGAAGATCGATGCCCTGCACGAGGAGCTCTTCACGGTCGTTGCCCTGCAGCAGCCGCTGCCCCGTGACATGGCAGAGATCTCATGCATCTTCTGCATGACCATGTCAATGGAGCGCGTGGGCCGCTATGCAGAGGAGATTGCAAGAGTTGCGGCGGCATTCCCTCCGGGCAGGGAGCCTGGACACGTATTTTCAGCATGCGCGATCCCCAGGATGGCGGATGAGGCCTGCGCGATGGTGCACGACTCCCTTGACGCGTTTATCTCCCTCTCTTTGGATCCGATTGCCAGGCACGTCATCCGGAACGAGGAGATCCAGGCGATGGGTGCAGGGGCTCTTCGGGCGGGCCTTGAGAGGATGGCGAGGGAGCCACGGGAGATAAAGAACATAGAGAGAGCCCTTCATGTGATCAGGGCAATCGAGGGGTCCGCCGCGAACTCGACCATGGCTGCAGAGAAGGTCCACCTCTCCCTTACCGGTAAAGGACTCGAAACAACTGAAATTCCGGACAGATTCCCATGAGCGGGAAGAAACACGTCGTGTTCATCTGCACGTACAACTCTGTCCGGTCCCAGATGGCGGAAGGGATCCTCCGGCACCTGTATGGAGACCGGTACGAGGTGACCTCCGCTGGGGTCGCACCCGCCGGCGTGCATCCCATGGCAATCGCGGTGCTGAAAGAGAGAGGGATTGACATCTCGTACCAGAAGTCCAGGTCCGTCATGCAACTCCGCGGACAGGAGTTCGAGTATGTCGTGACACTCTCTGACGAGTGCAAATACAAGTGCACGCTCCCCCTCCAGGGTATACGGAACATCCACCGCCCCTTCCAGAGCCCGCCCGAGATTGCCGATGACCAAAAAAAGGTGATGGATGGATTCCGCTCACTCCGTGACGAGATGTGGAAGTTCATCGAGATCACCTTCAAGCCGTACGTGCCGCAGGACTGAGGGGATTTCTCTATAAAATATGCTTTAACTATAGTATATTTGAATAATATATTTATTCCAGGAAAGATGAGGTATCAATGATGTCGGGGAATGGGATGAAAGACGACGAGGCGGTGACTGTCATCGTGGGGACTCTGCTGCTCATCCTGGTGACGGTGACTGCCGCGGCAGGGCTTGCCGTCATGGTCTCACAGATGCAGAAGGACGAGATGAACCGGCAGTCCCACCAGGCAGCGGTCAAGAACGAGCTGCTGAAGGTTACCGGGATACACCCCGTCTATAACGAGACAACGGGCGCCCTTGCCGAACTGAATGTGACCATCCTGAACCTCAACACCGCCGATTCGAAGATCAACCTGATCGGGCTCGGCGACAGGCTGTATCCAAGCAACTTTACCGCCGGAGATGGAGCGTACAACAACACGTATGCAGGGTACCTGGTCCCCGCAGGCCGGCAGGGGGAGATCTCCCTCAACATGACAAGGAACTTCCCTTCGGACCCGGGAATCACAAGGGCCGGCACCCTCCGGGTATTTGTGATCACCTCGTATTACAACACGTTCGAACAGACGTTCAAACCCCCGGCCGCCGACTTTGCCATGAAGATCGAGAGCGAGGACCTCGGGGTGGCTGAGCGCGACGTCATCGTCCTCGACGGGTCGGCATCGACAGATGACGGGGCAATCGTGGACTGGACCTGGTCGATCTTTGAGCCCAACACCACTCTGTTCCAGTTATCCGGCAAAAAAGCACGGTTCGTGCCCAACTCGACAGGGCCGTTCGTGGTACGCCTGGCCGTGAGGGACGATACCGGCATGGAGGGCATCTCGGCGAACAAGACGGTCCCCCTCAGCGGCCGGTTCTTCCCCCCTACCTACCTTTCCGCGGTTCCGTCAGGAAATTTTATCGTCGCGACAATCACCAACCTGAACGGCCACCCGGTAGGAAACGCGACAGTCACCTTCATCAAGTTCTACGATGTCCACGGGAACCTCTCGCTGTCACAGTACGCGGCGCTGACGAATGACATGGGCGAGGTGAATGTCTCCGTGCTCTCGGGCGAAGGTACGATTAGAGTGGAGTGCGGAAAGATCTCCCCGGTGTTTGTGCCGGTGAAGTACAGCCCCTGAAGGGCGTTATCCCCGGCGGGCAAAAGAGCCTCCCCGCTTTTTTTGTGGGGGAGGCGGGATCGGGATTGTCGGCTGCATTCAAATATCGCCTTTGAACCTCCACCGCTTCAACGACCAGGTTCTCAGTTCTGATCTCACTTTTCCCTTGATCGAAGGCACCCATCGGAGGCTGGAGTGCCGCATTCTGAGTCGGTTGCTCCATTGTCGCGGCAATATCGGGGGACTATCGTATCCGATGGTGCAGGGGCGAACGGTTGCAACAAAGTGTATCAGGCATCTCATCATGCCCACGCCAGGGAGCGAAGGGCCGAAAAAAAGAGAGGATATCTTATCGCAACGCCGATGCCGACTCCGGCTCATTCAGACGTTCCCTTGCCCAGAGGGCGACCACTGTCCCAAGGAAGAGGAACAATACCGCGAGCGACAGGAGAGGGTCGATGATGGCGCTCGAGAGGTAGATGAACGCCGCACCGAGCACGAGCACGGCATCACGCATCTCTTTTTGCTCTTCCTTTGCGCTCCTCATCCTGCCTTCCCACCTTCGGCATGGGGGCAGGGGCAGGTATTCCTGCAGAACTCGCACGACGTGGTGCAGTACTTCTGCCTGGACGCGCAGTACCGCATCGCCTTTCCTGCCACCGGGCAGAGCCCCCTGAAGTTGCAGTCTCCCGCTCCCGTCTCGGAACATGCCGTCCATGTCCTTCGTAATGTCTCCATAGTCACTTGATCAATTTCTATATTGTTACGGGAGTAAATATATTTATTCGAAATATTCTCTATATATTTATAGAGGCATCATGCGGGATTTCAGTCTTCCAGGAGATCTCCATCCCCATTCATGATGACAGGTATTACACCGGTAACCTCCGCTTCAAGGAGGTCCGAGACTTCGCCGTTCTCCTTTATGCGGTCGAGTACCAGGTCCCTGTTCCGCTGGTAATGCCGTATCATCCTTATGACCTGGTGGTAGTCCTTGACTCCACGCTGCTGGAGCCACTGGAGGAACCCTACGCGGTTTTCGAGTTCGGTCCTCAGCATCTCCTTGCTGATCCCATAGGTGTCCCTGATCTTGTCGAAGAGGTACGTGCGGCCCTGGAACCGGAACTCGTCCACGTCTGGCGCCCACTTGAACGAGGTGTTAGTGATGAGGTCGCCCGTATCGCGGTCGAGCTCGAGGACCTCGGTGATGTTTGCCACCCTCCTCGCGCTCCGCTCCCCCCGCATGATGTGCATCGGGAAGATGACGGCATCGAGGTTCGAGAAGAGGGCTCGTGGCACGTTCATGGGGTTTGACTCGATCCTCGCAAGGAGCTCGTTGATAGACCCGGCGTGGATGGTCCCGAGCGCCGCGTGGCCGACGGCGATCGCCTGGAAGAGCGTAAAGGCCTCGTCACCCCTGACCTCGCCGACGATGATGAACTCCGGCCGCTGCCGCAGTGCGGCGACGAGGAGGTCGTAGAGCGAGATGTCGCCGGGAGCACGCCGTGACATGCCGGAGACGCCGGACAGGCTTGCGGTCGAGGACTCCCCTGCCCCGAAACCTGTCCTCGTCACCGACTGGATCCAGTTGGGGTGGAGCAGGTTCAGCTCCGCGGTGTCCTCGATCGAGACGATCTTGTAATCGCTCGGGATGAAGCTGCAGAGGACGTTCAGCATCGTGGTCTTCCCGGTCGCAGTCCCCCCGGAGACGAGGATGGAGCGCTTGTACTCCATCAGGATCCAGAGGTAAGCGAGCTGCCTTGCGTCGATCGTCCCATAGTCCATCATCTCGATGGGCGAGATGGGGTTCGTGCGGAACTTCCTCACGGTGAACGTCGAGCCTTTCTTTGTCACCTCGCTCCCGAGTGTCAGGTTCGCGCGGCTCCCGTCGGGAAGCGTCACGTCCCTGATGGGCTGCAGGAGCGAGATGTGGCGGCCGCCCACCTGGGCGAGCCGGAGCACGAAGTTGTTCAGTTCCACCTCGGCGAACTGGATGTTGGTCTGGACCGACCCGTAGATACGGTGCATCACGTACAGGTTGATGCCCGAGCCGTTGCAGGAGATGTCCTCGATGTACTTGTCCTTCATCAGGGTGTCCATGTGCGAGAAGCCGAGGTACTTCTTGCAGAGGTGGAAGAACATCCTCTCCTTCTGCTCGTCAGTAGCGGTGATCCCGAAGATGGTGCAGATGGAGAGGAACCGGTCCTTCAGGTACGCTCCGCGGTCTCCGCCGGCGATCATGTCGAGGTTCGTCGAGATCATCTTCTCGAATCCCTGCTCCACGATTCTGAGTGCGAACTGCTCGTCATCCGAGAGCGCGGGTTCCCGTACCTCGTACCGGAGCGCTCCCTCATCGTGGTGGTACTCGATGTGCACGAACTGGAAAGGGGCGTTCACCGGGTAGGTCACGTTCACGTCGCGGATCGCCCCCTCGAGCGAGGGCTCGTCCAGCGGACCGACGAAGAACGGGAGGGACTGCATCTCCCCCTTCACCTTCTTTGCAAATATGCCGGCGATACCTGAGAAAAATCCCGGCTTCTTCCCATTCGACGGGGTCGGTGCGGGGGGAGGGGTGCCGTTCCCGTTCCGCTTCCCGAACCCGCCGAAGAGGCCGCGGGTATCGGGTGCGGTGGCGGTGTCCTCATCCAGGAGGTCGTCCCCGATGATGGTTGCATCCTTTGCGTGCTGGGAGTATCTCCCATCCCGGCGTGCCGGCGGACTCTCCTCGTACTCAAGGAGCTGGTCCTCGGGCACCAGAGTGTCCGCTCCACCCCCCGCACCCTTCGCGGGGGGCCGGGTGACCGCTGCGCTCTCTTCCCTGCGGGTTTCCGGACTTCTCCCTGGTTTCAGCAGCCCTCTCCTTCCTCCCTGCAGGAGACCGGGGTCATCGCCGGAGAGTTCGTCGCCGCCTTTTCTCTTCCCGGCCCGTCCTGGCCGGAGCGTCTTTTTCTCCATCGTGGAATGGGCGGCGATCGCGGCTGCCACGGACTGTGGGGACCCCGGTCCTGCAGAAGGTTCATCATCATCCAGGAGGTCGGAATCGAGGAGAGGCGGGAGGGGGAGTCCTTCCGCCATGGGATTACCCCCGCTGGCAGAGGATTCCCGGGCGGGCTGGCTCCCGTTCCCGGAAGACCCTGCCGGTCCGGGACCTTCTCCTGCCGGAGCCTCTTCTTCTGATCCCACGCTTCCCGGAATGGCCGCACCTTCCAGGCGGGAGGTCCCCGGTGGGAAAAGGCCCCCGCCCGATTCCCCTTGGCTCACGCCGGTCGAAAATGCTCCATCCACGGACGATTCATTGCCTCCTGCTGCCTGCCGTGCCGGGGCACTCCCATCTGTTTCACCGGGGCGCGACGCGTACAGCACCGCCTCCGCGACCCCCGACTCCCTTGACGCAAACGGCGGGGAATCCCGCTCATCCCCGTCTCCCGGAGAATCCCCGCCTTTCCTCGTGAAGAGCAGTTTCTTCCGGGAGCCGGGCTTGCCGTTGCCCGTTGCCTTCGGGAGGCGGGAGGGCCGCGTATTCCCGGTGCCGCCTTTCTTTAAAGTGTCCTCAACGGAGTCATCGTCCAGGAGTTCCTGCCATGAATCGTCCTTCATCGTCGTGTCCGTCACCATTTCATACCTCCGGGATACCCGTTCCGCATGGAACTTCGTTCGTGATTCTGAGCGCGTGCCGGCACGCGGAGCACCACAGGACTTCCCGTCCACTCCGGGCGGCACATTTCGCCGTACCCGCATGTGGGACCAAAGCCATAGTGCTGCATCCGGTCAGGCCTCCGGCGCTTCTGTACATATCCCCTCTCCTTTCGTGCACTTCCCGTTCCGCTCCTTCCTGGTGCGGGGGACCGCACCTGTCGCTCCCTCCATCCTGTCATTCCGCCGCTTCCGCATCACCAGGTCGCACCACCAGCGGTGCCGGAGGCTCGCCGAGAACGGCAGGTTCCTCCGCTCGTGGTCCGGCCTCCCCCGGCTCATGGCTCCTCCCATGGGTCGGCAGTGATACCGGCAATCGTGTTCTCCAGCCGGTTCCTTGTCATCCGGCGCCAGGGCTCGTCTGCCGGGACTTCGATGATGCGGGGGTCCGGGTCTTCTTCCATGAGGACGGGCTCCGGCATGAAGGCCCGCTCGAGCGCGGCAAGGGCCGCCCCGGGGTCTGCACCGGGGGAGTCCGAGAGGAGAACAGGATCGTCCTCGAATAGGGCGTCGTCGATGGGGAGAGGAGCATCAGGCGGGTCAAGGAGGGAATCATACAGGTTGTTGCCGGCGGGGGTGACATCCGATGCCGCCATTCCACCGCCGGGACTCCCTGCACCTCCCTCACCCTGGACCGGGTGCACCTGCAGCCCGCTCGACAGCGTCTTCTTCCAGTCGAGTTCGGCAGTGGTGGAGATGGGGGATGGGGTGATAGTCGCAGGGCGTACGGCTTTCTGAATGACGGGGATGGATGCATCCCTTCTTGCCTCCGCGATCTCCGCTGCGGCGCAGGCGGCGGCGGGGATGGGTTTTAAACGGGAGAAGCGGCCGTTTCCGCCGAAGAGGGAGCGGGTGAGGGAGGAGAGGAGGGGAGAGGGGTTGCGGGAGGTGCGGGTGGAGTACCAGAGTATACTCTTTGCTGTTATGTTAATGATCAACACAAAAGTTATAAGAATGAAAGCACACGCAAAGCCATTTGATATTGAAATAACATTTGAATTTTCATAAGCATGATAAACAGCATAAGGAAGGGATCCTACTAAATCTTGAAATGGATAAACCTTCACACCCAGGAACAAGGAATCCCTAGCTTTTATTGCAATTTCTGGGAAGTGCTGCGTATATCCTGCTGTGAGAATTACTACTGCAGATTCTTCAGCAGCGCGCCCAAATCCAAGAATCATACCTGTGATAAGGCCAGATAGCGAATATGGTATAGTGACCCGAGCAATAGTCTGCCACTTGTCTGCCCCCAGTGCATAACTGCCTTCTTCAATATCATGAGGAACCGATTCAATGGCCTGCTCAAGAGCTCTTTCAATGACCGGCAGAATAAGAACAGCAAGCGCGATAGAGCCCGAAATAAGTGAGAAGCCTCCGGTATAATATTTCATATAATATACAAAAAAAAGTAATCCAAATGCACCGAGGATAATAGAAGGGGTTCCAGATAGCACCTCAATAAAAAAACGTATTAAACGCGTAAGCTTTGATTCCTTGGCATAACGCTGCAGGTAAAGAGCAGTCCCGAACGCAAACGGCGTGGCAATCAGTGTTGAGAAGAATGATAACAAAATTGTACCTGCTATTGCGTTTGCAATTCCCTGCCCTAATCCGGGAGTTTTTGCTTCAGGTGTAAGAATAAAGTACCATGAAAGGGAAGGCAGTGCTTCGAGAAGAATGGTCCCGATAATAGCAAAAAGAGCAATTGCTGCAAGCAGCGTGGAGCTACAACATAACCCAAAAAATAATTTTTCCTCAATAGCCCTAAAAAAACGTCCCATCTTATTCCCTCATAAAACGCTTTGCTATAAAACGAGTGCCCGCAACAAGAAATATTTCAATTGTGAATAAGACTGCTGCAATACCATAAAGCGCAGATCGGTACTCAGGAACTGATCCATAATATCCTAGGTCATTGAGCATCTTGGAAGTCATTGCATATCCAGTATCCATTACAGAACCCGGGATGATGGCGGTGTTTCCTATAAGCATTACGACAGCCATTGTTTCCCCCATAGCCCTCATCATTCCAAGTATGAACGCGGTGATAATTCCGGGGAATGCTACAGGGATAACCACCCACTTGATTGTTTCCCATTTCGTTGCCCCGAGCGCCATGGATGCTTCTCTATGTTCTGCATGAACAGCCTGTAATGACTCCTGGGATATTGCAATGATTGTGGGTAAAACCATTATCGAAAGGACTGTTGATGCAAGAAGAATTCCCATGCCACTTCCTGGAGTTGGATCTGAAAAAAAAGGAAAAACATTTCCTAATGTACTAGAGAGCAGTGGGTTGATATAATCTCGAAAATAAAATTGGAGGACAAAATATCCAAATATTCCATATACCACAGAAGGAATGCCGACAAGAAGTTCTATAAGCGGTCGCAGGATTCCTTCCATCCATCGCGGAGCCCATTCTGCCAAGAAGATCGCCGTCAGCATACTAATCGGAACAGCGATTAATAACGTCACGACGGTCAAGATGAGGGTGCCTATTAAGAACGGAAAAATCCCATATGTGCTCGTTTCATAGCTCCATACAGTTCCAAAGATAAATGATAGTCCCTCGCGCGCAAGTACAGGGGATGCGATATAGAATATGAATCCGATAATGAAGAGGGTAATTCCTCCCGTTATGACAGCACATGTCAAGAAGAACTTCTGGTGCCAGTCGATCCGTGAATTCATAAAAAAAAGAGGTTTTGTCAGGTCGCTTATGCGAAGATCTCAGCTACACCGAACATGCCGTGGTCCTTGAGTTCCTCAGCTCCAGTGGGAGACTGGGCGAACGTGATGAAGGACTTAACAATTGAGTTCGGCTCACCGTTGGTGATGTAGTACAGACCGCGGACAAGGCCCTGCGGGTAGTTGGCTCCCTGTGCTACACCGGTGAAGTGGTCCTTTAAGGATGCCTTGATGTTCTTTGAGCTTGCGGTGTACGTAGATACGCCATCGGTGATCTGGAGCATCTTGATACCGGTTGCACCTTCGGCGAAGCCGTAGTCAACGAACCCGATTGTGCCTGGGGTGGTCTGGACTGCCTTCAGGACACCGGGGTTGCCGGTGTAGCCGGAAATTGCAGTGAACGCGTCGAAGTTCTTTGCTGCGACACCGAGGTACTCAGCTGCAGTCTCTTCCGTGCCGGATGCTTCTGCGCGCTGGGCAGCTGCCGTGATGCCGGCAATGTAGGACGGGGTTGTGTTGTAGATTGCCTGGAGTTCTGCCTTGGTTACGACAGTTGCAGCAGATGCAGAGTCGACAATGAAGACAACACCGCTGCCGCCAACCTGGTGCTCCTTGAGGTCTGGGTAGGAAGTCTTCTCGGTGTCTTTCAGTGCACGGGACGATGCACCAATGTCGATAATGTTCATTGCAACCGAGGAGATACCAACACCGCTTCCTCCACCCTGGACGGAAATCTTCAAGGACGGGTTCTTCTTCTCAAATGCCTTAGCCCATGCCTCTGAGGCGGGCTGGACGGTGGTCGATCCTGCAACAAGGATCTCGGTAGCTGCCTGGCTTGAGACTTCGCCAGTATTTGCCTGTTTGCTCACATCGCTGCTAAAGGTACCCATAATGGTACCCACGGCCACCGCCCCAACGACGGCGACCACGATCAGCACGAGGGTCGCCA
>CAZRCH010000030.1:0-24443 GCA_964598545.1 uncultured Methanolinea sp.
GACCCCATGATGTACGAGATGGTGATGAAGCTCGAGGGGCACATCTGGGACGACGGGGCACTCACCAGGAAGACGAAAAAGCTCATTGCAATCGCCATCGCCGCATCGCTTCGCGACCAGCATGCCACAAGGGCGCAGCTTGCGGGTGCCGCAAACCTGGGGATTAAAAAGGCTGAGGTTGAAGAGGCATTGCGAGTTGCGTTCCTTCTTGCGGGCATGCCCGCCTACGTATACGGAAAGACACAGCTCGACGAATTGATGAAGGAGTAAAGTTATCATGTGCGGTGAATTCAGCTCTATGCCCATCCTTGGCGAGCCGGCCCCGGACTTCGAGGCCCTCACCACCCAGGGCATGGTAAAGCTCTCTGACTATAAGGGAAAATGGCTCGTCCTCTTCTCCCATCCTGCAGACTTCACCCCGGTGTGCACCACCGAGTTCATTGCATTCTCCAAAATCGCAGAGGATCTGAAGTCCTTGAACGTCCAGCTGGTGGGTCTTTCCATCGATTCGGTCCATTCCCACCTGGCATGGATCAGGAACGTCAAGGAGAAGATGGGGGTCGACATCCCGTTCCCTATCATCGCCGACCTGGACATGAAGGTGGCAAAGAAGTACGGGATGATCCACCCTGGCCAGAGCAGCACCGCTGCCATCCGGGCTGTCTTCTTCATCGACGACAAGGGCATTCTCCGTGCGATGATCTATTACCCCCTGACCGCCGGGCGGTTCATGCCGGAGATTGTCCGCCTCATCAAGTCGCTGCAGACCACCGACAAGTACGGGGTTGCCACCCCCGCGAACTGGCAGCCCGGAGAGAAGGTGGTGGTCCCTGCACCAAAGAACAAGGAGGAGATGGACAAACGTCTCAATGAGGGGTACGAGTGCAAGGACTGGTACCTCTGCTTCAAGAATATCTGAACCCTGTCACCTCTATTTTTCGGGCCTGTTTTCTCCCAATTCACATCATTTTTCATCTCCAGCGTCAACAGACTCTCTGATGGAGATCAAAGTCCTTGCATTTGCCGGAAGCCCACGGAGGGGAGGGAACTCCGAGACACTGCTCGACTGGGTCCTTGCTTCCATGGGAGAGGTGGAGGGGGTGGTCATCGAGAAAATTCCCCTGACGGAGGCCAACGTGAACCCCTGCAGGGGATGCAATGCCTGCGAGACCCTGAACAGGTGCGTGCAACGTGACGGGATGGACATCTTGCATGACAAGATCATCGAGGCAGACTGCATCATCCTTGCTGCACCTATCTTCTGCATGGGAATATGTGCCCAGGCCAAGGCCCTGATCGACCGGTTCCAGGTGTTTCGGTCCAGGAAATACGTGCTCAAGCTCCCCGTGGTCCCTCCGGAGAGGAGAGGGAAGAGGCTCGGGATATTCCTCTCTGCAGCCGGACAGAACTGGGACCATGTCTTTGACGGGGCGATTCCGAGCGTCAAGTGTTTCTTCCACGTCATTGATGTAAGGGATGCGGACATCCACTACCTGATGGTGAACAATGTCGATGAGAAGGGTGCCATCCTCCGACACCCTACCGCAAAGGCGGATGGCACACGAATCGGGAAGGAGGTTGTTGCCGAACTGAAAAAGAGGCTCGGAGGATAATCCATGCCAGTCAGCGTCCTCGGCCTGTCCGGAAGCCCCCACAGGCACGGGAATACGGAGACCCTCCTCGATGCATTTCTTGAGGGGGCGGATTCAGCGGGCGGGCAGGTGGAGAAGGTCATTCTCAAGGATCTTGACTACCACCCCTGCAGGGGGTGCAATGCCTGCCACAAGACAGGGGAGTGTGTTGTGAAAGACGATGCCATCCCTCTCTTCGACCGGATCCTTGCGGCTGACTGCCTTGCGGTCGCCTCCCCCATCTACAGCATGGGGATCACCGCGGAACTGAAAGGGCTGATCGACCGGGCGCAGTTCATCTGGGCAAGGAAGTTCATCCTGAAGAACCTGTACTTTCCGAACGAGCACATCCAGCGCCACAAGGGCATCTTCATCTCCACCGCAGGGCTTTCGTGGGACAACGTCTTTGATGCCGCGTTCCCGGCCGTCACTGCGTTCTTCAACACGTTAGGCTTCGAGTATTATGACAATATCATCGCAAATGACATGGACAGGTACGGGGGCATCCGGGGGCATCCGACCGCGCTCGTCGATGCACGAAAGAAGGGGAGCCAGGTGGTCGCGGTGCTGGATACGATGAAACCAAGGGAATAAGAGGTAAAGTGCCCAGGGGGAGCCCCTGTTTTCAGAACGCCGTCCACATCATTCCCGTCACGAATGCAGTCCGCAACTCCTCTCCGGAAAAACCGGGATTCATCTGAGCAAGGGCGTCGATCGCCGCTGCCTGTGCCTCATCCCCGGTGCCAAAAAGCCCTTCCCGGAATCCATCACAGACGATATAGACGTCATAGGAGAGTTTTCGCACCCGGATGAGTGCATCCCTGCAGGCGGCAGGAGATGACGCCGGGACTCTGTCGCATATCTGGTTTTGGAGTTCTGCCTCGCGGGGGCTCGGGCATGAGGGGGGAGCCCGGCCCTGGCGAAAGACCAGCGTGAATGCTGCGCTGAGAGTCTCCCTGTCAGCCCTCGGCGTATTGGCAGCCATATCAGCAGCACCCCGTCACACGGGGAGCGGAGCATTTGCCGTCCCGTTGACCCATTCACATGGCCGCGTCCAGTCGGACTGTGTGGTTATGGCAATATACACCTGCACAACTCCATCCCGTTCGAGCCGCTGGAGCGCATGGGGAACGCAGGATTGCCCGGGCCCTCCAAGAAGGACAGATGCAAAGAGAATGCAGGCGACGCACACGATCCCGGCAAGCACCAGTATCCGGGGATTCCATTTTGCCGCAGGATAGGGTTGGTTCATTGATCAGTACTCCTTTGAGACCTGGCCAGGCATTGACATTATTCCTGCATGTCCTTAATAAAAGCGCAATTGATGCCACTTCATGCCTGGGAGTCCTGCCCCTCGTGCATCATCATTCGACATCCCCCGAGAGAGAAAGGACGGGAATTTCGACCTGGTTTTCCCGGCAGAACCCCTGCACCCTCTCGTGGACCCTCCCTACCATGCTGCCTGTGACGATGATGAGGCTATGCTCACCCAGAAGCGCTTTGAGGATGCACTTGTCGATAACCCCATAGGTGAAATCGAGGGGGATCTTCTCATCTGCCGCCCGCTGCTTGGCACGGGTCCCCATCGCCCCGATGGGAATTCCAGGATGTGCGGAGCACCATCCTGATACGTCCGCATTGCGTAACGAGTCGATGTCAAAGAGGGTGATGGTGCCCGGCTGCGTGTAGCAGGGCTTGTTCCTGAAAGCCCGGTCGATGACGTTGAGCATGTCGAGTACCGTCCTCGGTCTGCGCTCCGGAAGCCTGAACCCGCGCCTCTCCAGTTCGAGGTACAGCTCGAGGAGCGTGGGCATGGAGAGGCGGGCCTTTCTCACGAGTTCCGGCTTGCCGAACGCGACGTCCGGGACATCCTCCTGGAGGATCTTTCCGTTCAAAAGCAGGATCGCGCGGTCAGCCCAGGGGTAGGCGAGCTCGATATCGTGCGTCGAGATGATGACCGTCTTCCCCTGCTGGTTCAGCTCCTCGAGAAGCTCCATGATGTCCTCCGAGCCCGAAGGATCGAGGCCACTCGTCGGCTCGTCAAAGACGAGTACGTCCGGGTCCATGGCGAGCACGCCTGCGATGGCAACCCGCTTCTTCTCGCCCCCGGAGAGCTGGTGAGGCGGACGGCGCCCGAACCCTGTGAGCCCCACCCGTGCAAGGGAGCCCTCAACCGCCTCCTTCACATTCTCATCGGTATATCCAAGGTTCGTGGGGCCGAATGCCACGTCCTGGTACACCGTCGGGGAGATGATCTGCCGATCGGGGTTCTGGAGCACAAACCCCACGCGCTTTCGGAGCATCCGAAGGGACGCCCGGTCGTAGGAGATGGGCGAATTGTCGAAGAGAATGGTCCCTGAATCGGGCTTTATCATGCCGTTGAACATCAGGAGGAGCGTGGACTTGCCGGCGCCGTTTGGGCCCACCAGTGCAATCTTCTCTCCCCTCCGGACGTGGAAGCTGATCCCGCGTATCGCCTCCAGCCCCCTGGGATAACGGTACCGGATGTCCCTCGCCTCAAGGATGATTCGGCTCATATTGAGACACCTACACCAGCCTGATGTGGGACGTGGCCACCACGACCCCTGCAGAGACAGCGAGGAACGAGACGACTGCTGCGGCTGAAGGGAGGCAGACGGGCCTTCCCTCTCCCAGCACTGCAAACTTCCCCTCGTAGCAGCGGGCCTCCATTGCCCGGGTCAGGTCTTCGCCTGCCTCCCAGCTGGCGATGAAGACCGAACCTGCAAGGGTGGCAAACGAGCGGATCGATTCACGGAACGAGCGGTACCCGAGACGCATCAGCTGCGCCTGGTAGACCTGCACCAGCTGGTCCATGATAAGGAAGATGGTGCGGTAGATGATCATGGCAAGGTCCAGTACCTCATCGGGCAGGCGTGCTCGCTTCATCACCAGGAAGAGATCGGTCATGGGGGTGGTGAACGCAATGAAGAGGAGCGCAGAAGTTCCTCCAATGACACGGGAAAAGACGAATATCCCCTGGTTGATGCTTGCCAGCGTGATGGAGAGCGAGAACCAGGGGAGTGGCTGCCAGCTCCAGAAGGTTCCTTCGCCACCCGTAAGCAGGACGATTGCGCCCACACCCAGGCCTGCGAAGAGGAGAGGCCCAAAGAAGACCTTTGCGTACGTCGCGGGATCGATTCGTGCAAGGACAAGGAGGGTCAGAGTGAGCACCAGTGCGATGAAGAGAGGGGCCACAAAACTTGCAGAGAGGAGGCAGAGGATGATTGCCCCCAGCCCTGCGGTTAGTTTCGTACAGGTGTTGACCTCCCTCAGCCGGTTCTGCTGCGCGATATCCTCAAGGAGCTCTTCGTACATGGAGAACTGTACATCATAAGTGGCTCTTCAGGTGCTTCTATTCTTCTGGCCCCTCCAGTACCCGAAGACCCATCCCACGATGATTCCTCCCACCGCGGCCTGGAGCGCAAACAGGCCGGACTCGATCTCCCCGCTCGGAGGCTCCCACTGCGGGACAAGGGGCCCGAAGTCATCCTCGGAGACCCCCGCAAGTTCCGCCGCCCTGGAAGCCCCCAGAGTATCCGAGCCGGCGTATTCGGCATTTTCCATGAGCGAACTGGTATACAGGAAGAGGCCGCAGAAGCAGAGTATTGCCACAACCGCGATCAACTCGAGGCGGTACTTCCGCCACATCACGCATCACCTGCCGCAGCCCTGATCTTCGATTCGGGAAATACCTTCAGGCGCACCAGGATCTCGGGCTTGAGCTGCACGATATACTTAAAGACCAGCGCGAGCACGATCCCTTCGACGATCGCGAGCGGCACCTGGGTGATGGCAAAGATCCCCATGAACATTACGAACGAGCTCGCAACCCCACCCACCTCGGCAGGGTACGCGAGGGCCAGCTCAAGGGAGGTCACGAGGTATGTGCACAGGTCTGCAATCGCGCATGCAAGGAAGACCGTGAAGTACATGTTTACGCCCGTGTCGCGCAAGGCACGGTAGATCGCCCATCCCGCGAGCGGCCCGACGACCCCCATGGAGATGATGTTCGCACCAAGGACCGAGAGGCCGCCATGCGCGAGGAAAAGGCTCTGGAAGAGGAGGACAATTGCACAGATGAGCGAGGTGACCCATGGACCGAAGCAGACCGAAGAGAGCCCGGTCCCGGTCGGATGAGAGCAGCTTCCCGTGACTGAGGGGAGTTTCAATGACGAGAGGATGAAGATGAAGCCCCCCGTCACCCCAAGCAGGGGGAGGGCCTCGCGGTCTGCGGCGAGTATCCTCTTTAACTGGATGACGCCGAATGCGAGGCACGGGAGCGCGAGCACCCACCAGAATACCGCCCATTGGAGTGGGAGAAAACCTTCCATGATGTGCATGATCCGATCACCATTATACAAATTTATTTGATTTAAAACAAATTAATCTGATTAATATTTATGCCTTCTCTTTTCACTGCGGGGGGAATGAGAGAAAAAGGGATTGTCAGAATATTGCAGGGTAAAACGACGCGATGAGAATTCCAAACGCCGCAATGATAAGAACCGCGAAGACCGCGGGGTTCCATGCGAGCACCTTCTTTCCGTCGAGCACGCTCACCGGGAGCATGTTGAAGGCTGCGATCATCGCGTTGACCTGGAGCCCTACCATCCCAACCAGTGCAAGGAGGTTCCGTGAGAGGAACGGCATGGAGATCATCCCCGATACAAACAGGATGAGCGCAAACGGGATGCACAGGAGGAGGTTGACCGCAGGACCTGCAGCGGATATCTTTCCGTTCTGTTCCCTGCTGATATAGCTACCATAGATCACAGTGGCACCCGGTGCGGCAAAGACGATGCCCACAAGCGCTGCCATCGCCACCGCGACGAGGAGCATCAGGTTGTCCTTCCGGAACTCGGCCCAGAACCCGTACTTCATGGCCGTGAACTTGTGCGCCATCTCGTGGAGAATGAACCCGATCCCCACGGTGAACATGGATACCAGTAGGTAGATCACGAAGAGCTCAACGGTGACCCCGCCCCTGATGAAGATCAGGGAAAACGCGATGGAGATGGCGAGCCACGCGATCAGAAGGTCAGACCGCTCCCGGCGGGTGATTCGTTCAAGCATGGTTTGTGTACTTTTTGGTATTCCCACCCCTTATCACCTTTGGATGAGGCCATGCCACCACCTTTAAATCCCTTCACTCCCTGAAGGTAGAGTGTATGCCCATTGAAGCACTCAGGGCCGAGATCAACCAGATTGACGAGCAGATCATCGATCTCGTCGCGAAAAGGCAGCACCTGGCAGCACGCATGGCGCAGGTGAAGATGAACGAGGGACTGCCCGTCCACGACACGAAGAGGACCCACGAGGTGCTGGACCGGGCTTTCAACTACGCGGTCGAGAAGAATATCAACCCGGTCTCTGTCAGGAACATCTTTGCCCTCCTTATCGAGATGAGCGAGGAGAAGCAGCGGGAGTGCCAGGGGGACGGGAACCTCCCCTGAAATGGTCAGATGATCTCCAGAATCAGGATTATTCCCAGGAGAATCATCACCCCTCCCATCGCAAGCCTGATCAGTGGCCTTTTCTCCTCACGCAGCCTCTCCAGCTGCTCGGGGGCAACCCCAAACGCGATCACGGCGAGGATCAGCACCAGGGGGAGGATAAAGACAAGGTTGTAGAGGAGGAGATAGGGGATCCCCTCGTACAATGTCATCCTGTTCGAGAGGAGAGAGAGGATGGCAAGGTAAATTCCCCCGGTGCAGGGGAGCTCGAAGATCCCCACCAGCACCCCCAGCACAAAGGCCCCGGGCAACGATCCCTTCTTTACCCATGCCTCGATAATTCCCCGTGTTGAATCGGGAATAGAGAGGAATGGGGTCTTTCTCTTCCATAGCGCCTCCCATATGCTTATCACCCCTGCGAGGATGGCAATCCCTGCTGCTGCCATCGAGACAAGCCGGGACATGCCTGAGGACTGGACGACAGCAAAGAGGCCGAGACCCGACAGGAAGTAGAAGCAGAAGACGGCCAGGATGAAGGTGGCCCCCACTGCCACCACCCTTTTGCGGGAATCAAGAACCATGAGGGAGAGCATAAGGAATATCAGGACAGCGAATGCGCAGGGGTTGATCCCGTCGACCAGCGCTGCACCGATAACCAGGGGGATAGTGAGCACCTCTCCGGTCCCGGTGGCTTCTGGAACGGGCATTGTCGGACGCACCTCCCCCTGTATCGTGGTGAGCCGTATGGCATCACCGAGGTTGACTGTGATCTCGTCGTATCCTGAGAGGACGTAGGGACCGAGGAAGAGCGAGGGGACCGGCAGGAACTCCCGGCCGTATTGCTGCTTGAACTCCTGGAAGAGGATCCCGGCCTCGTCGCTCTCCCGGATGTCATGGAACCGGAAGACCACTCCTGGGTATAGGGGGGCAATCTCCTGAATGTAGGGCACGGTCTTCTGGCATTCAGTGCAGTACGTGTTGTAGAAGAAGTGGACTACCGGCTTTCCATCTTCGTAAAGGAGAGTGGAAAGAGGCTGATACACTTCCTCGTTCCCTCCCTCGGGGCCCGGACCGGGATAATCCGCCCAGGCAGGCGCGGCGAGAAGAAAGATGAGTATGAGGCAGGTCACCAGCCTTCCGGGTTTTGACAGTCTTCTCTTCCGTACTTCCGGCTTCGTCGTGCACATCTCCCTAGCGGGCACAGATCATGGTCCCTACGCCCTCGTCTGTGAACATCTCGAGAAGGAGGTTGTGGGCGATATTGCCATTCACTACGTGCCCGAACGAGACACCGTTGTTCACCGCTCTCACGAGAGAGCTGACCTTGGGGATCATTCCTTCAGAGATCACTCCGCTCCCCATCAGCTGCTCGGCCTCCTTGACCCGGAGCCTTCGGTAGACTTTGGTTCTCGATGCATCCATGATCCCATCGACATCGGTCATGTTGATCAGCTTGTAGGCAGAGAGCGAGATGGCGATCTCTCCTGCCGCGGTATCGGCATTGATGTTCAGGCTCTGGCCGTTGCGGTCAATGGCGATGGGCGCCACGACGGGGATGTAGCCCCGGTCGAGGAGGGTGTGGAGGACTGCCGGGTTGATCTCCTCGATCTCCCCGACATGTCCCAGGTCGACCTCCTGCTCCGTGCCCGCGACCTGGACTTTCTTCGGGTCCATCCTCCTGGCGATGATGAGGTTCCCGTCGTTTCCGGAGAGCCCCACGCCTTTTCCCCCGCTCTTTGCGATGAGGGAGACGATGTTGCTGTTGATCTTTCCCACAAGGACCATCTGGGCGATCTCAAGGGTCTCCTCGTCGGTGATGCGAAGGCCGGCCACGAACTTGGGCTCCTTTCCCATGGCCTTCATTTTGTCGGTGATCTCGGGACCACCTCCATGAACAAGGACGACGCGGATACCCACCAGCTGCAGGAGCACCGCATCCCTGATTGCAGTCTCCAGGATCGCGGCGTCCACCATCGCATGCCCACCAAGCTTGATCACCATCGTCTTTCCATGGAACTGCTGGATATAGGGGAGTGCCTCGGTCAGGACTTCCTCTCGTTTCATGTCGTATACCTCCCGTTAATTTCCACGTACTTCTCTGTCAGGTCACAGCCCCATGCCGTGGCCTCTCCATCGCCTGCACCAAGATCCAGGGTGAAGACGACCTTCTTTCCCTGCATGAGGGCTTTTGCGCGGGAAAGGTCAACCACGATCTCCCCGACTGTGACCAGAGGGAGGGACTCGTGGCCGTCTCCCATCCAGAGGTTCACTGTGTCGGGATCGAACGCCACCCCAGCCCTCCCCGCGGCTGCGATCACCCGACCCCAGTTCGGGTCGGCACCGTACACCGCGGTCTTGACGAGAGGAGATGCGACCACGGTCTTTGCGACCGCGGCCGCCTCCTCTTCTCCGGGGGCTCCCCTGACAGTGACCTCGAGGAGCCGGCTTGCACCCTCCCCGTCCTCTGCGATCTGGATGGCAAGAGACCTGCAGCACTCCTCGAGCGCAATCGAGAACTCGCGGGGATTCACCTTCCCCGCCTTTCCTGTCGCGATGCAGAGCGCGATATCGTTGGTGCTCGTGTCCCCGTCCACCACGACGCGGTTGAAGGTCCGGCGGGTTGCGGTCCTGAGCGCGTCCTGGAGGGCAGGGGCGTGCACCTCAGCGTCGGTGTAGATGAACGCAAGCATCGTCCCCATGTTGGGGGCAATCATCCCCGACCCCTTGGTGATCCCGCCGACTGAAAACTGTTCGTGCCTGATGAGGGCATGCTTCTCGGTGATATCTGTGGTCATGATGGCGCGGGCGGCTCGCACTTCTGCCTCCTCGCTCCGGTTGAGCTGCGGTGCTACCCTGCGGCACTGATCGCGTATGAGGGTGAGGTCAAGGTAGCGTCCTATCACGCCGGTACTGGCAACCCCTATCTCCCCGGGTGCAAGGTGGAGCACTCCGGCACCGATCTCTGCCATCTCCGCGGCATCGCGGTAGCCTCTCTGCCCCGTGTAGGCATTGGCGCAGCCGCTGTTGGCCATCACCGCGGAGAGTGTGCCCCCCGCGATGCGCTCCTCCATCAGCCTGACCGGTGCAGCCTTCACGCGGTTCGTGGTGAACACCCCCGCCGCATCGCCATCTGCCCTGATCAGTGCAAGGCCATACTTCCCTTCCTTGATGCCCCAGGCCGTCACTCCTTCCACGGCGCAGATGCTCTTCATCTCTTACTCCTTTGCCTGCTGTCCCGGGGCCGCCACTCCCCTGACGATGTCCGCACGGGCCACGATCCCGACAAGGGCTCTGCCCCGGACCACGGGAAGGCGCGCAATCTTCTTCGAGAGCATCACAGAAGCCGCGTCCTCGATATCCTCTTCCTCGCTGATGGTGATTGCAGGGTGGCTCATCACCTTTCGCACCTGGATATTCCCGATGGAGGTGAGGGCGTGCTTTGTCTTCTCCCAGTTGATGATCTCCCGTATGGGCACCTCAATGACCTCCAGGGGGGAGGGGAGCCAGAGGTCGTCGGAGATCTTCCCTGTCTCGAGCAGCCGGAGGATGTCGGACTCCGTGATCATTCCCACCAGTGTCTCTCCTTCCATCACCGGCAGGCCACCTATCTTGTGCTCCCGGAGGAGTGCAGCGGCATCCCGCACCGGCGCATCCGCCTGGACCGTAACCGGGTTCTTTGTCATAACCTCTCGAATCAGCATACTGTTACCTCGTTCAGGGGAGCAGCCCTGCGCCCGCAAGGCCGTCACGTTCGTCAAAGCCGCATATGATGTTCATGTTCTGGATCGCCTGGCCGCTCGCACCTTTCCCCAGGTTGTCGATGGCCGATACCGCCACTACCCGCTCGCCCTCGCTCTCCACCCTGATGTCGCAGAAGTTGGTTCCCCTGACTGCGGCAAGGACGGGGTTCTGGAGTCGCACGAAGAACTCCTTCTCGTAGTACTTCCGGTAGAGGCTATCTACGTCCTCCTGTGCCATGGGTTCATCCAGCAGGACATGGGCGGTCGTGAGGATCCCCCTGTTGACAGGAACAAGGTGCGGAGTGAAGTAGCACTTCGCAGGTGACCCGAGACTCGCCAGCTCCTGCTTCATCTCCGCGAGGTGCCGGTGCGAGGTCCACTTGTACGGGTTCACGTTGTCCCCGACGTTTGGGTAGTGGGTAGTGGCAGAAGGGTTGTCACCGGCCCCAGAAACCCCGGTCTTCGAGTCGTATATCACGGTGTGGGCATGGCGTGCAAGGGGCGCTGCGGCAAGCGTTGCCCCCGTGGGGAAGCATCCCGGGTTGCTCACAAACTCCGCGTTCCGGTAGGTGTCCCGGTGCAGTTCGGGGATGCCGTAGGGGGCGGCGAAGTAATCGGTGTGAGGCACGCCGTATACCTTCTCGAAGATCTCCTTTGGCAGCCGGTAGTCGGCAGAGAGGTCGATTACCCTGATCCCTCGGGAGAGTAGGGGCCTTGCATAGGCCATGGCCGCGGTGTGGGGGACCGCCAGGAATGCAAGGTCAGCCTCGAGGTCTCCGGGAGAGGGATTCGTGAACTCAAGGTCCAGGAGCCCCTTGAACTGGGGGTGAACTGAAGCAACTGGTTTTCCTGCCTCTTTCCGGGACGTCGCGCAGGTGACGCGGGCTTTCGAATGGGTGAGCAGCAGGCGGATCAGGTCTCCGCCTGCATAGCCGGAAGCCCCGATGATGGCAATATCCATACATTTCGTTTTGATTTGCAGATGTTAATCCTTTTTCCCCTTATTTGCCCCTCTATTTTCCTCCTGCGCGACAAACGTGCCCCCGTTTTCGGGAGGCGCAGAGAGAGCCGGCACCTGGTAAGGGACAGCCCTCCTCGTCAAATCGTTGTGGATTCCCGATCCTTTAAGGGTGAGACAGATGAAGGGTTCTGCAGGTCGCGGAAGAATCATCAGGTTTTAATAATTATAATGATTAATCATTAAAATAGCATGTGGGGGCATGTTACAGGCAAGAGAAGAGAAAGGTCTGATCTCGGTTTCCAGGCGGTAAAATACGCCTGTGGTAGCGTGTAGCAGGTGAACACTCGAACTTATACTTCAGGAGTGTACAGTAAGAGGGGTGTGTATGGTACGAGCAGGGCTCCCGCCCGCCCCTCACACAATAATGGCTGATTGCATGAGTCCAAACGGAAAGGTGCGATACAATGGCAGAATCATTTGAGGTGCCGCTCTCAGGGGAGGAGAAGACGTATGTCCCCGACCCATCCTACAAAAAGAACGCATGGACAAAAGACTATACCGCTTCATACAAGGAGTTTTTAGCAGATCCCGAGGGATTCTGGGAAAAGCAGGCCCACCACTTCGAGTGGATCAGGAAGTGGGACCGGGTCCTCGAGTGGAACTATCCCTATGCGAAGTGGTTCGTCAACGCCAAGCTCAACATCACCGCAAACTGCCTGGACCGCCACGTCAACAACCACCGCAGGAACAAGGTAGCCCTCATCTGGAGGGGTGAGGAGGGTGAGGAGCGGATCTTCACCTACAAGAAGCTCTTCCAGGATGTCTGCCGGTTCGCAAACGGTCTCAAGAGACTGGGCGTCACGAAGGGCGACCGGGTCTGCATCTACATGCCCCTCGTCCCCGAACAGGTGATAGCGATGCTCGCGTGCGCCCGCATCGGCGCAGTGCACAGCGTGGTATTCGGGGGGTTTGGAGTACAGGCGCTCAACATGCGCATCAAGGATGCAGAGGCTAAGATTGTCATCACTGCCGACGTAACCTACCGCCGTGGAAAGACCATTCCGTTGAAGACCATCGTCGAAGAAGCCATTATCAACGCCCCGAGCGTGGAGAAAGTCGTAGTGCTCTCCCGCGAGGTTGATCAACCCGTGGAACTGCACACGGAGATGGAGGTGGACTACCACGAACTCATGGAGGGTGTGCCTTCCACCTGCGAAGCGGAGGTAATGGATGCCGAAGATCCCCTCTTCATCCTCTACACCAGCGGATCCACCGGGGCTCCCAAGGGGATTGTCCACACCTGTGCGGGGTACCTGGTCGGGACGGGCTATACCACCCAGCACGTCTTTGACGTAAAAGATAACGACGTCTACTGGTGTACCGCCGATACTGGCTGGATCACGGGACACAGCTATGTCGTGTACGGGCCGCTCGCGATAGGGGCGACCGTCGTCCTTGCCGAGGCCGTGCCAGACTATCCGGATCCCGGCGCCTTCTGGAAGATCGCGGAAGACCTGGGAGTCACCATCTTCTATACCGCCCCCACCGCCATACGGATGTTCATGAAAGTGGGAGAACAGTGGCCCAACAAGTACGACCTCTCATCTCTTCGTATCCTGGGATCAGTTGGAGAGCCGCTGAACCCCGAGGCATTCGAGTGGTATTACCGCGTCATCGGGAAGATGAACTGTCCCATCGTGGACACCTGGTGGCAGACCGAGACCGGCATGCACATGATCACCACTATGGTGGGAGAACCGATGCGTCCAGGCTTTGCGGGAAGGCCCATCCCGGGGGTGGTTGCAGACGTGGTGGACAAACAGGGCAAACCCGTCGCACCCGGAAACGGCGGGTTCCTGGTGATCAAGATGCCATGGCCGGCGATGCTCCGGACCGTCTACAAGAACGACGAGCGCTACCGCACCTACTGGAACACCATCCCGGACTGTTATGCCGCCGGTGACCTCGCGGTGAAGGCGAAAGGGGATGAGTATATCATGATCATCGGGAGGGCGGACGACATCATCATCGTCGCGGGCCACAACATCGGCACCGCCGAGGTGGAGAGTGCACTTGTCTCGCACCAGTCCGTGGCCGAGGCCGCGGTGATCGGCAAGCCCGAGCCCATGAAAGGGAACATCATCAAGGCGTTCGTGATCCTCCGGGTCGGCTTCTCCCCGAGCGAGAAACTCAAGTCCGATCTCATCTACCACGTGCGAATGACGCTCGGGCCCATTGCAATGCCATCCGAGATCGAGTTCGTTGACAAGCTTCCAAAGACCCGGTCAGGAAAGATCATGCGACGTGTGCTGAAGGCCAAAGAGATGGGGATAGATCCGGGAGACGTCTCCACCCTGGAGGAGTAATCCTCCATTATTTCAACCTGGATCAGGACTGATATGCCTACCGATGGGACCATGTTCGGCATGCCTCCCGAAAGAGGGCGCTGGGTGCTGGTGATCCTCGGGATGATCATCAACCTGTGCCTCGGGAGTATATACTCCTGGAGCGTCTTTGTCGGTCCGCTGGCAGAATACTTCACAGGAACCCTGGGCCAGCCCGTCACCGCAAACGACGTACTGATGCCCTTCTCCGTCTTCCTTGCATTCTTTGCCATCGCGATGCCCCTCACCGGGAAGTACATCGAGAGTCTTGGACCAAGGAACGTCACGATTGTCGGAGGAGTGCTCACCGGCCTCGGGTGGCTGCTCGCCTCGACGGTCACCTCGGTCCAGATGCTTTACCTCGTCTATGGAGTAATAGGAGGAGTGGGTGTCGGGATTGCGTACGGCGTCCCCGTTGCAGTCGCTGCGAGGTGGTTTCCCGACAGGAGAGGGCTTGCGGTGGGGCTCACCGTGCTCGGGTTCGGGTTCTCCGCGTTTTTGACTGCAAACATCGCGGGATATCTAATCGCGTCCCTCGGGGTTATGAGTACCTTCCGGATATTCGGTATTGCCTTTGTCGTGCTGATCATCCTCCTTGCCCTGCCCTTGCGCTTCCCCGCGCCCGGCTGGAAACCTCCCGGTTGGACCCCCCCTATGCCGAAGCCCGGTGAGGAGGTCTGCGAGTGCGACAGGGGGGCAATGCTCAGGACTCCCACATTTTACGGGCTCTGGGCCTGTTTCTTCATCGGGTGCCTGGCGGGGCTGATGGCAATCTCCATCGCCAAGCCCGTAGGGACCGAGATCGGCATCGAGGCGGGCCTCGCCACCATGCTGGTGGGCTTCTTTGCCATCTTTAACGGGGGTGGCAGGCCTGTCTTTGGGAGCCTCACCGACAGGATCACCCCTAGGAATACGGCACTCGTCTCGTTCGTCCTCATCGCCATCGCATCGGTTGCCCTTTGGCAGGTGCCCGGCACCCTGGTCTATATCGTCGCCTTCGCCATCCTGTGGGGCTGTCTTGGGGGGTGGCTCGCCATTGCCCCGACGGCTACAGGCTCATATTTCGGGACCTGCGACTATCCCCGCTGCTACGGCCTGGTCTTCCTCGCCTATGGTGCCGGAGCCATCGCCGGCCCCCAGCTCGCCGGGTTGATCAAGACCACCACCGGGAACTACATGGGGGTCTTCCCCTATGTCCTCGCCCTCTCGCTGATAGGGCTTGCCATCGGCTGGGTGCTGATGAAGCCCCCCAGGGCAAAGAGGGCCTGATCTTTTTTTGCGATCTGCCCCTTTCCCAATACCGGCACCCTCCTTCAAATAGGAAAAGTTCCAATCACCTATTCCAGAGATGCACAATCCGGGAGTGCCAGGGGTGGAGCGGATAGGGAAGTCAAGGCTGGAAGCGATGAGCGACGGCATCTTCGCCTTTGCGATGACGCTCCTTGTGATCACCATTGCCATCCCGGAGGTCCCCTGGGACCAGGCACCCGAACTCCTCCCCGCGGAGATAGCCGGCCTCCATTCCCAGTTCCTACTCTTCGTGATCGCCTTCTTCATCCTGGCAGCGTACTGGATGTCGCATCACCGCATCCTTGCACGTGTCGAGTTCGTTGACGGAATCCTGATCAGGATCAATATCCTCGTCCTCTTCTTTATCGTCATGATCCCTTTCACCACCTCACTCTCCGGGGACTACACGAACGTCCTGGAGGCGGTTCTCATCTTCCATCTCAACCTCCTCCTGGCCAGCCTCGCCCTTACCGGGATGTGGGCATACATCCGCCGGCATTCGGCGACGCTTGCGCCAGGCATGAAGCCCCTGGCCAGGAGAGGGATCGAACGCGCCGTGGTCATGCCAGGGGTGATCCTGATCGCTATCGGGGTTTCGTTCGTCGACACGTATGCAAGCATGTGGTGCTACGCTCTCCTCCCACTTCTTCTCTTCCTGGCAGAATCCGCCAGGAACCTTGGAAAGAGAAGGACAGGAAGAGATGCATGAATTCTTCTACCCGTGATGGTCTTTTAAGGGAGAACCATTACGTGGTGTGAGTCCAATACCACACGCATGAACAGGAACACATTTCCCCGCGCGCTATTCGGGTCGCCTTATATATGAATGAACTTGAGGCCCTCTACCTGGTCCATTCCGGTCTCCCCAGGCTGGGACCGGGAAGCAACGAATGCACGACCCGGGCCTACCGATCCGTCCGTCTTGAGTCAGCCAGTCCCGTCATCATCGATATCGGGTGTGGCTCGGGTGCGTCAGCCCTGGTGCTCTCACGCCTGTCCCGCGGGACAGTAATCGCGGTTGATGACCACAGGCCTTTTCTCGTCGATCTGATGGAGCGTGCCTGGGCGCTCCTGGGGCCCGGGTACGGCAGCGTACAGCCGGTGCAGGCATCGATGAACTCGCTTCCTCTCCGGAAAGAGTGCGCCGACCTCATATGGAGCGAGGGGGCCATATACCTCATGGGGTTTGCAGACGGGCTTGTCTCGTGGCGGCCCCTTCTCAAAAGAGGTGGGTTCCTTGTCGTATCAGAAGTGACCTGGCTGAAGAGCGGGGTTCCGGAGGAGATTCGCACATACTGGGCCGCACATTATCCAGGAATTGCATCAGACGCCTCGCACAGGGATATGATTGCCAGGTCCGGGTTCGTGCTCCGGGACTCTTTTCAACTGCCCGGGTCCGCCTGGTGGAACTACTACCGGCCCCTGCAGGGACGGATGAGGAAGTTTCGCCGTGAGTATGCCGATGATTCCGTCGTCCAGAAGGTCCTTGACGAGATCGACGAGGAGATTGGGATGTTTGAAAGATTCCAGGATTCGTACGGATATGTCATGTACGTGATGGAGAAGCCTGATGAATAAAGACCTGGATGAACCGGGGAGAGAATCCGGGCTTCCTCCCCTTATCGGCCCCTCCCCAGGAGTTCTTGTTCTGGGAAGCTTCCCAAGCAGGATGTCCCTTTCCGCAGGGCGATACTATGCCAACCCGCGAAACCACTTCTGGAGCGTGATGCGGGGACTTCTCTTTCTGGAAGGGGAGGGGATACCGGCATGGGAGAAGGGATTGACAGACGCCGGGGTTGCCGTCTGGGACGTGATCGCCTCGCGAAGATACCAGCCCGGAAGCATGGACCACGATATTTGCGACGAGGAGGCAAACGACATCCCCGGGTTTCTCACCGCTCATCCGACGATCCGGTGCATCTGTTTGAATGGCGGGAAGGCACACGTGTCATTCAGGAGAGCCATCCGGGCGATGCCTCTGCCATCCCCGACAGGAGTCTGCCCGCTCCCCTCGACGAGTCCTGCCAACGCGCGGTATACCCTGCAGGAAAAGATCGCCAGGTGGAAGGTACTTCTGGAATACATCCGGCAGTGAGTGATGCCTTCATCCCTTTAAAAAAAAGGACCTACAGGTACCGGTTCCTTCGCAGCCAGTCGACCTGCGGTTTCGTATACCGATAAGAGATATCGCACTTCTCGTCCTGGAAGCTCCACGGGGTTATGATGAGCGTGTCCCCCTCGCGAATCCACGCCCGCTTCTTTATCTTGCCCTTGATCCTCCCCATGCGGGTCACCCCGTCAATGCAGCGGACCTTGATGTGGTTTGAGCCAAGCATCAGCTCGGCAATGGCAAATTGCTCCCGGTTTCTTTTTTTGGGCAGCCGCACGCGGATGGTTTCCATTCCCGGCGGTGCCGTCTCGTCTACGACTACCTCTTCGTTCCTGTCTTCTCTTTTATAATTACTAATAGGTCAGCAACTCCAATGGGAACAATTTTTTTTATCCCCGTGGGTTATCTATTGGCATTCCTTCCTTATACCTGTGATCATGGGGCCTTCTCCTTTGATTGTGGGAATACCGATCAGGATGGCGGTCATCCTGTGTCCCCCATGGCAACCATTATGCGTTCATATTTTGAAATTTATTCATGCAATCAAGGGTATTTTTTTGCCTCTCGCTGGTCCTTGTGGTGGGATGCCTGGCATTCTCCGGCTGCCTCACTGCGCCCTCCGCAGAGGACCCGGTGCCTGAAACGCACACTCCCGCACCAACGACGGTCCCGACCACATCCGTTCCTGTCGTGGAGACCCCGACCCCAAAACCCACTCCAACCGCAATCGGGCTTTCGAGCGAGGACATCAACCTCCATTTCATGGACGTGGCATTCGGGGGAGGAAACCTCTTTCTGGAGCGCCTTCCCCTCTCCTCAAAGAGGACCACCATATCGCTCAACGCGGGAAGGGAAGCCGATAAGGTTCTCGTCGAGTCGTTCGCGGTGAAGTTCAATCTCCTCTCACAGTCGAACAAGCTCTTTGAGAATACAAAGGCGGGACAGACCGGCGATATCCGCATCAAGTTCCTCCCGCCCGAGGGGCTGAAGGCAATCGATCTCACCTCCGAGATGGGATGGCTGAACCAGGAATACACCCGCGGCGGGATCATATGCGCCAAGATCAAGGGGTATGACATCTACCTGAATTCGGACATGGAGGGGGACCTGCGTGACCACTACATCCTCCGTTCACTCCTTTACACCCTCGGGTTCAAGGGCGCCTCCCTCCGCTACCAGGACAGCATCTTCGCGTATCCCGAGAATACCGTGACCGAGCTCTCCTTCCTGGACGAGAAAGCCCTCCAGGTGATGTATGGCCTCGGCATGGACAACGGGATGAGGGTAGAGGATGTCAAGCGGGTCCTTTTCTTCAGGTGACCGGCACTGAAACCTTTTTTCCCGGGGATGTGCACTCGTCCTCCCAGGAGGGAGTGGCATCAACATGAAGGGCCTGATATGGGACATTGTCGATATCTATCCGAAGGTGCCCCCCCCAGGAAGATCCCCTGAAACATCGAATCACCCCTGGCTGTCCTGTCAGGCCTCGTAGGGAGTCACTCCCTGCAGGAACTATCGACCCGGGTTATGGTGCCGGCAATTTTCCCAGCGTACCTGGCAGGGCTGGTGTTTCGGGTCACGGGAGTGGGCCTCTCCCCTGCGGCACACTGCTTCCTGATGGAGAGGAGAGAGAAAAACACACACTGCTGCATTCAAACCCCAATATACGGAAACCGGCAGGTTTATCCTGATCCTCTCCCGATCCCCAATCGACACGAGGTATTATACCATGAGCATCAAGGTTCTCGGGTTGAATGCGAGTCCGAGAGGAAATGAGAGCAGGACCCTCCGGCTGGTAGAGGCGGTGCTGGACGGCGCCCGATCCCTTGGCGCCACGACCAGTATCGTGGACGTCTACTCGCTCAAGATCGATTACTGCACCGCCTGCACCGCCTGTTATGCGAGCGGCGAGTGCACGCTCTGCGATGACTTCCCTGTACTCTTCGAGAGGATGATGGATGCGGACGGGATCGTGCTCGGTGCCCCGAACTATATCGATTCCATCCCTGCCCCTATGAAGGCGATCTTTGACAGGATGGCAGATGCCGTCCACTGCCGCATGTTCACCGGCAAGTACGGCTGTTCTGTCAGCACTTCAGGCGGGCCGAATTATGACCCGATCGTGGAGTACATGAACCACGCACTCTGTTCCTTCGGCGCGATCACGGTTGGCGGCGTGGGGGTCTCGGTGGGAAGGGGCATGCAGGCACTCCCTGAAGCAGAAGAGAAGGCACGAGTCCTCGGGCATACCCTCGTCCGGTCGATCAGGGGAGAGATCCAGTACCCTGATCAGGAAGAGATGCAGCGACAGCGCCGCGAGTATTTCCGCCAGCTCATCCTCTGGAACAAAGAAAAGTGGACCCACGAATACGATTGGTACGCAAGGATGGGGTGGATCGACGAAAAGGTGTGAGCCTGCCCTGTGAAGCGTGATTCACATGGATACAGCGTTACGTGAACGGTTCATCCGGCTCTGGCAGGAGTATTTCCCGGGTGCGGAGCTCCCTGTCACCTTCGAGCTCACGGATGATGACAGGGGGGTCGAAAATGCCCCCGCCCCCGAGGGATGGCGGTGCGTGGTCTGCGACCTCGCACGAGTCCGGAAGGGAAGGTCGCTCGTGTTTGGGGAGGGCTCTCTCTCGTGCAGCGGGGCAAAATACTACATGGGCTATGCCGAGGAGAGGGCTCCCGATTTCCGCTTCTTCCTCTCGTATGGCAAAGCCGGTTCGGTGCCGGGTGAACGGTATAAGAAGACCCCGGAGATCGTCGACGACATCGTGAGGCAGGGAACCTTTCTCCCTGCCAGGGGACGCCATTACCTCTTCAGAAGGTGGGACTCCCTCACCCCTGACGACAACCCGGATGTGGTGATCTTCTTTGTGAGGGCTGAGGTGATCGCCGGCCTCTTCACACTCGCGAACTACGATCGTGCGGACCCACATGGCGTGATCTGCCCGTTCGGATCAGGGTGCAGCGCCATCATCCATCATCCGTTGCACGAGTCCATGGCAGAGTGCCCGAGGGCCGTGCTCGGGATGTTCGATCCCTCGGCGCGCCCCTGCGTTCCTGTCGACGTGCTGACCATGGCGATTCCAATGCGGATGTTCGGACCCATGATCGATTCGATGGAGGAGAGCTTCCTGGTCACCGGGACGTGGGACAAGGTAAAGAAGAAGATCGGGATGAGCATGCACAGGAATGACAAGTGATTCCGTATTCCCCGCATCAAGGGAGAGAGATCGCATAGATGAATGGGCGGGAGTCACCGCATCCGCCTTATTCATCCGGTGCCAAGGCCACTATTTGTATCCCTTCTGGTCACCGTGAAGTTGTGCAAGGAGGAGAAATCCCCCCTGTTCTGTCTCTCTTTTTTTAGCCTCCTCGCTGTTTTGTATGGCAAGATTGGATCGAGTTGGTCATCTGCATTACGAATTCAGCCATTGAACCGCCGCCGGGGCGCCCTTCGGGGGCGGCGGGGTTCATCGTATGTGGAGGTGTGGGGGCGACCCCCACAAAAGGTGTCCGGTATAATAATCCTACCCACACCCGATATCGAAGAACCAGCATTTTTGTTGAATGGGCCGGATTTTGCCTGTTACACAAAATTTTTTGTTTCCATCTTCCCTCATTCGGCCCTCAACGCCTCAATTGGGTCGAGGTTCGATGCCCGCCATGCAGGATAGACGCCGGAGATGACACATATGACGATGCCGACCAGCATCGCGGAGGGAATATAGACAAGGCTTGACGGGGAGAAGAAATAGTCCGTGCTCCCCACCATCGCAAGGACCACCACCCACCCGATTGCAAGGCTGAGTATCGCGCCGATGGTCGCCCCGATGACCCCGAGTATTACAGACTCGCAGATGAACATCTTCCGGACCTCGGATTTCTGGGTCCCGATGCTCCGCATGATGCCTATCTCCCTGATCCTTTCCGTCACCGACATCATCATGACGTTGAAGATGGAGGTGGCTGCAACAAGGAGTGATATTCCGGCAATCGCCATCACGAAAGTGGTCATGGTCGAGAGCGTCGAGGTGATGCTGTCGAGCATCCTGCTGCTGTCCTGGATGGTCACGGTCTCTTCCTTCCTGTTCATCTTGTCGAGGATCGCGGACTTGACCTTCTGTGTGTCGTTGATATCGTTGAGGATGATGTTCACCTGGTTGTACTCCCCTTCTCTCCCGTAGATCCCGTTGAAAAGTTTCTGGTTGGCGATGATCGCAGAATCTGAGTTGACGTCCATTGACATCCCGCGCTCCTCGAGGATTCCGACCACCCTTACCGTGGTGGCACCTCCATTGTCCGGTTCACCGATATCGATCCTGCTTCCTGTCTTGAGGGAGTACCGGCTGGCGATGGTAGGGCCGATCACGACGGAACTCGTGCTCTTCGGGAATGTCCCCTCCGACAGGGAGAATATCGAGGAGATTACCTTGTCGTCCAGGCCATACACCGTGGCTCTTCCTTTCCTGTCTCCCACCTCTATCCTGTCCGATTCCGACTGGACTCCGTACACAAGCCCGTATTTCTCTGCGATCTTGGTAATCTCCCTGAACTCTGACTCTTTAATGAATTCATCACCGCTGCCGGATCCTCCGCCACCTCCCGGGCCGCCCCCGAATCCGCCTCCCCCGGAATATGCCCTGACCACGAGGTTGTTTGCCATAGATGAGAGTTCCTCGGTCACCGAGAGAGTCATGTTCGCCCCCATCATGCCCATCGAAGAGATGGCCACCACGCCAATCACGATGCCGAGTGCGGCAAGCACCGAGCGAAGGAGATGGATGCGGATGCTCCGCAACGAGAGCGACAGGATGACATCCTTCATGTCACCCTCCCGTCCCGCATGACAATGGTGCGTTCGGCATACCCGGCAACCTCGGCATCATGGGTGACCATGAGGATGGTCCTTCCTTTCCTGTGAAGATCGGTGAGCATCCCCATGATCTGGTGGCCGGTCACCGAGTCGAGGTTCCCGGTCGGTTCATCGCAGAGAATGAGTGCCGGGTCGTTCACAAGTGCACGGGCAACGGCCACCCTCTGCTGCTGCCCGCCTGAAAGTTCGGGCGGTTTGTGAGCTGCCATCGCAGGGTCTATTCCGACCATCCCAAGGAGCAGGTCCACCCTTCCCGTATCATCGGGCTTCCTGTGCTTCATCAGGTAGGGATATTCCACGTTCTCGTACGCGGTGAGGAGGGGAATAAGGTTGAACCTCTGGAAGATGTACCCGATAATGTTCAGGCGCAGGCCGGTCAATTCGCGGTCGTTCATCTCCCGGGTATTCTTCCCGCGGATGAAGAGATCCCCGCTCGTTGGACGGTCTAGGCACCCGAGCTGGTTCAGGAGCGTGGATTTTCCCGACCCCGAAGGCCCCATGATGGCCACGAACTCCCCTTCGTTTATTGTAAGGGATACCCTGTCAAGGGCGACCACGTCTCCGGAAGGAAGAGGGTAGACCCGTGTCACCTCAACAAGGTCGATAAGTGGCTTTTCAACCACGGGATCTCACCTCCCTGAACGTTTCCGCACCTTCTCAACCGCCTGCGAGAGGTATCCCTTCCTCCATGCGACAGCCACCGCAATACATGCCACGATGACGATTGCGATCTCTGTTACCGGGATCTGGCCAATACCTGACCCGAAACCAAACATCCCCCCGGGTCTCCTGGTGTTTCCTGTTTGGATCCCCTGCTGGCCGACCGGTCCAGTCGCCCCTGGCAAGGGCCAGGCAGCACTCCGGAGTGAGATCTCTACCCTCTCCTCGAACACCCTGCCGTCGGGGTCCCGATACTGGATGATCAGAGGGACAGAGGATGCCTCCTGGACAGCGAAGGTCACCTCGAAACTGGAAAAGTCATCAGGCTCAAGTGCCCCAATCACGTAGACGGGATTGGGGTTGACCGGTTTTCCGGGATCTCCGACGGTCACCTTGATCGCTTTTGCGTCCTCCAGTCCGGCATTCGTGACATCTCCGCTCACGGTCATTGAGGTCCCGCTCTGGGACACCTCGATGTTGTTCACCACCATCTCGGCGGCAGTACTCCGCTCACCTATGGTGACCGGGATAGTCAGCACAGTATGATGGACATTTAAGCCATTCCTGTACGAGACATCGAAGGCCAGGTCCGTCGCTTCTGTCGCAATTACCTCGAATGTGGCAGTCTTTGTCTCGTCGGGCAGCAGGGTCCCAAGAAAGGAGCTGCTCTGGGTCAGGGTGATCCCTTTGCCGGAGGGTGTCACCGTGACACTGTTGACCAAATTATCGCGTGGATTACTCACCGAAAGGGAGACCTTGTCTTTGCTCCCGGCCGAGAAGGAATCGGGGGCATCGACCACGCTGACGCTGATAGGGGTGGATTTCACCTTCAGGGGAACAGGATACCGCAGTGAACCGGCATCCGTATAGTCGAGATAGAACATGGGAAAATACATGCCGTCCCCAACGGTTGGCTGGATATGAAAGGTGAACTGCATCGTATTCCCCGGGCCAATGGATCCCACCGAGTCATATGTCTGGTAATTCAGCACCCTGATATCGGGTGAGAGTATTTCTGCCCTGTAAATGGCGACCGGGACCGTGCCGCTGTTGACAATATCAACCGTTATGGTGCCTTTATCATCAGGCATGAAAGCCTCCGGTTCAACCGTGACCTTCGTGACTGCCACGTATGACGCGGCGTTCTCTGCGCTGCTTGCGGCCAGAGCCGGGCATATGCAGGATGCACTGGCAATGACAATGATTACACCTGTCAACAGGGCTGCAATCAGTCCTTTTTTTCTCTTGATGGAAAATCGTGGCATTGTACTACACGCTCACCGAACCGATTCCGAATATTTCACTTCACAT
>CAZRCH010000031.1:0-24370 GCA_964598545.1 uncultured Methanolinea sp.
TCAGGAAGGTGAAGGAGCAGGGAACGACCATTTTTCTCACCACGCACTACATGGATGAGGCGGACCGGTTAAGCGACAGGATCTGCATCATCGACCACGGGCGGATCATCACGACAGGGAACCCCGCTGCGCTCAAGGGACAGATTGGGAAAGACGTAGTGCAGATCGTTACCGGTGATGGTGCACTGGTGAGCGAGATTCTCCAGGGACATGCTTCGATCAATGAAATCCGCATAATTGACAACGCAGTCTTCTTACAACTGAATGTGGATGGTGCAACGACCCTTCCGGACCTGATACACACCCTGCAGGAGGGAGGGGTCGAGATTTCGAGCGTGACCATGAACAGGCCTTCAATGGACGATGTCTTCCTCCACCATACCGGTCGGGCGATGCGTGAGATGCAGGGGAAGCCCGGTTTTTCTCATCCGCACGGGGGGATTCACCGGTGATCTCTGGTGTCCTCACCGTGTACTGGAGAGAAATGATCAGGTTCTTCCGGTTCCGCGGTCTCCTGATCTCTTCTCTTGTCCAGCCCGCACTCTGGATGGCGTTCTTTGGCGTGGCCATGTCAAGCACTCTTGCCGGTGCTGGACTCTCTCCGTTGTCGGCGCCGGCAGGGACACCCCCGGTTGATTATCTCACGTTCATCGCTCCGGGAGTGATCGCAATGACAGCCCTCTTCACTGGGCTTTTCGGGGGCCTCGGCCTCCTCTTTGACCGGACCTTCGGTCTGATGCCCGAACTCCTTGCAAGCCCTATCCCCAGGTCACACATCATTGCCGGCATCGGTATGGCGGGGCTCACCAAGGCAGTCCTCCAGTGCTGCGTGGTACTGGGATTCGGATGGCTGATCGGAGTGACCTTGTTTCCGGGATTTTCCGTCCTGCAGGCACTCCTCTCGTTTGGCGGGCTTTTAGTCTTCGTCTCCATATTCTCCCTTGGGTTCATTTTCCTCTCTTCTGCGATTGCCCTCCGCATGGAGTCACATGAAGGCCTGCAGGCCGTCATGACACTCCTCTCGCTCCCCCTCTTCTTCACCAGCAATGCCCTCTATCCCACCACCGCCTTTCCGCCACTGCTCAAGGCGATCTCGATGGTCAATCCTCTGACCTACCTGACCACGGGCATACGCTACTGCTGCCTCGGGTCGGAGTTCTCCGTGATTGGGCGGGTCTATGTGATCTCTTTTACCGATGTCCTTGTCGCATTCACCGTGCTGATCCTTTTTGCGGGTATTATGGGAGTTGCAGCGGTTGTTGCAATCAGGAGAGTTCCCATGGAATGAATCAGGGTGCCTTTCAGAAGAGGGGAGGGCCGCTTTTCCAATCTTTATGAGAATCTGGGAACAACAAAGGCATTTTCACCAAAAAACCCGCATGCAAAGTTTTCATTGAGGGAGCATGATGGTGGTAGAATATCAGAAATATTTAGGGAATAATAGTGAAAACTTCCTCGAATTTTCCGCCATCGTCATCCTCGGCGTCCTCCTGCTCCTCGATGTCCTCACCACCTCCCTCGTGCTGAAAGTCGGCGGCTACGAGACGAACGTCCTGATGGAGGGGATCGTAACAGTCCCGATGGTCCACCTCCTGTTCAAATGGCTGTTCCTGGTGCTCGTGGTGATCGCTGCCCGCTTTGCCGATCACACGGTGAAGGGAACGGGAATATACATCATGGCGGTCATCATCGGGTGGTACTCGCTCGTGATTGCCAACAACACGCTCGTATTCCTGAAACTGCTTGCAGGTTCCTGATGCAAATATGACTGACAAGGCCTGTCCACAATGGGGATCTTCAATCGAATGAGCCGGAATCTCTGGGTTTCACGGTATCATCGACCAATCTCGTCCTGTATCTGCTGCATCCACGCAGGGATCCTGACTCCTTCCCTCGGGTAGAACCCGCTGACATAGGGCTTGATGTCAATCACCAGGCTCCCGTTGATTGCATCAAGGCCGGTGACTTCCAGCACGTTTTCCTTTCTTTGCACCAGCCTGACCACGGTCGTGAGTACCGGGTTTGGCCGGGCCGGGCTGCAGGTACCGAAGATCCCCACTTCAGGCAGGTCCTTTCGTCCCATTGGGTGCACCCGTGTCAGGGAGCGGCGCTCATCGGGAACGGCGTGTGCCCAGTAAAGGACAATTATATGGGAGTACTCTTCGATCCCTTCGAGGATTCCTTCCAGGTCCTCCCGGATCACGATTTCAGATACTTCCGTATCGATTCTTCGGGCGCGTTCCACCATCGCTGCATGGGTCCCACGCATGCAAAGTCCATTCTCCCCGGCGACCAGGGTGGGTTCCTTGACGGTATTGCAGATTATCCCGACGGGGAACAGGGTGATGGTGCAGGTTGGTTCATGAGGGGTATTCGCTGTGTGCTTCATTTTCAAGCTCCTGTTGTCTCTGTTTTGGGAATTTTTCTCCTGATCATTCACAAATGGGTATCAGGGCAGTTTCCTCTACTTGCCCACAGGTACGGGCATGATTGTGAAGGATGCAATTTCTTCTTTTCTCGTTCATATATCGCGGAATGAAACCGTATCCTGGGTTCCTATCCTTTAAATCCCCGGCCCCCTGGCGGGCGGGGGCGTCAGCGATACGCAGATGAATATCCTCCTCCCGTGGATGACTTTTCCATCCAGTGCCTGGTTTTCAGGCGTGAGATTCCATACCCACATGATGACCTCATCGCTGCCCATGTCAAACGCCGCAATGTCAAGTCCGGGATCCTTTTCTATGTTCATGAACGCTTCCCAGGCCAGGTTTCTCTCCTTTTCATATTCTGCATCATAAAAGACCTGGATGGTCCAATTGTTGATTCGTACGCCCTGGAGGTCACGAACGTCGTTCTCGTCCCGGATATCGATTACGTAAAGAAAGGCCTGTTTTTCCTGCGAATCGAATTCCCACCTGCATATGGTGAAATTCCTGTGTAACCGTATCGTGTCCCAGACTTCCTTCAAGTCTTCAGGTATACGGTCTGGCTCCCACTCTGCGGTTTTTCCAGGAGAAGGCATTATCCAGAGTGCCCACACTGCGCAACACGCGGAGATCAAAATCACAAGGAGTGCAATAATGGTGAGAGCGTGCGTTCTTTCCATTGCCTTTGTGCTCATTCTGGCCACGCTCTCCAGTCAGCGATTCCGGTCCACACTGCGTGGATCAGATCATGCAAAAAAAGGAGAGAAAATAACATGTTGTCTTTTAGAGGTCTCTTTGCCCGATGAGCAGGAGCCCCGCACCCAGCGCCACCGGCAGCATGAGGAGACCCAGCGGCACCTGCGTGGGTGCTGCCGTAGTTGCTGCGTGTGCTCCCGTCGTCGCTGCAGGAGACGCCGGACCCTGTGTCAACGGCATTACCAGCTGCTTGTTGTACCGCAGCACGTCGGGAAGCGAGTCAACTCCAGGGAGAGACTTCGGGAAGTTGGTGAAGATGACCCGTTTGACTTCGACTTTCTGGTCGCGCAGCGCCTCTTCCAGACCCTTTGCCATGTCACCGGATTGCATGTTCTCGATGACATACTTCACGTTTCGGTACTTCCCGGGGTCGTTATAGACGTCGTTCACGACCGCCCGCGGCGTGAACTTCCCCTGCTGGTAAAACTCCGGGGCAAATACGGAGACCGTGTGCAGCCCGAGCCATTTCTCGGCAGCATCCTGCTGCCAGATCATCACTACTGCGTCCTGGCCGGCAATCACCTTCCTCTCTTCAGGGGACACATCCGCCGCATCGATTTGTGCGAGGTACTCGTTCAGGCGTCCCTCGTAATAGCTCTGGTTTGCGGGATCCGCCGCAATCAGCCAGCTGGCAACCTCTGTGGAGAGCGCCTTTGCACCTTCCGGCGTGTTCCAGGTCATCGAGGGGTTCTTCAGGGTGACCCATTCGACGATGCCGTAGTCGTTGGCGGCCATGAAGTCGTTGACGTATGGCATTACGTATGAAACGTCAACCGATCCGTTGTGCGCGATGAAGAGGTCAGCGTTCTGGATGAAGTCCTTCTGCATCTGGATCCGATTCGGGATGATGTCGGCCTGCATATGCGGGCAGATCGTGGGGTCCGCGATGTAGATGGCCTGGACCTTCTCCCCCCCGATATACTGGGCCGGGTCCCATAAGACGGCGGTTGTGGAGACGACGTGGAGGGCACTCATTCCTGGTATGAACAGGAGAGAGAAGAATAGCATGAAAAGAACACATTTCTTGAGCATACTATCATTCTTTGCGAGAAGAAGATTAAGATTTTCTAAATGTAACGCGCCTTTTTGGGGAGAGTACCACCGCAACAATAAACACAAGGGAGAACAGGACGGCGGTGAGCGGGGCGACAGGAAGAGAGTACTCGAGACCTGCAAGTGCCCCCGAGACGCTGATGGCCGCAGCCACCAGGGGTGCGACCACGAACATGGCAGAGAGACGGTAGCAGAACTGCAGGGCGATTGCCGCCGGGGTCACGAGCCATACATAAAGGAGGAGTCCCCCGATAATGGGCAGGCAGAGTGCGACCGTCAGCGCGATCACGAACAGCATCGCGTAATAGACCGGTTTTACCCGGATTCCGACCGATTCTGCAATCTTCTTGTTGAAGATGATTCCGGTGATCTCCTTGTAGAGCACGACCACGAATATCACCGCGATCACGCAGATGATGGCAAGGAGGTAGATCTCTTCCCTGTAGAGTGAGATCACATCCCCGAAGAGGAGCCCCATGGCCGAGAAACCCTTGCCGAGCGTCTGCATGTAGGCGATGAAGAAGATGGCGACCGCCATACTGATCCCAAAGAGCAGTCCGAGCGCGGTGTCCGCCGAGACCCGTGCCTTGTCGGACATCGGCCCGATGAGGAAGGCCACGCATACACCCGCGATGATCGCACATATCGTGGAATTGAGCGAAAGGAACATTCCCACCGCTGCGCCGGCAAAGGCGGCGTGGGCCATGGTGAACCCGATGGAAGAGATCTGTATCTGGGTGATGATTACCCCAAGGACAGCACATGCCACAGAGGCGAAGAGCATGGCCTCTACTGCGTGGCAGACGATGTTGTTCGGGATGATGAATTCAAGCATTTCTTGTCCCGTTTCCGGCGTGCCGGATGACCTGCTCCACCTCACCCGGGGAGCACTGCCTGTCAAGCGCGATCTTCCCCTCCTGCATCACCAACACACGCACTGGGCGGTCGGGGAGGTCGTCAAAGGCATGTGAGACGATGATCACCGTGATCCCGTTTATCACAAGCCGGGTGAGGAGACGGTTGATAGCTTCCCTGGCAAACATGTCCAGGTTGGAAAAAGGTTCATCCAGAAGTAAAATTTCCGGGTCCCGGGCCAGGTTCTGGGCAAGCAGCACCTTCTGCTGCTGCCCCCCTGAGAGGTGGCCGATAGGGCGGTCGGCGAGATCCTCGATTTCCAGCAGGGAGAGCGCCTTCTTCACTGCATCGTGATCCTCCTTACAAGGTTTCCGGAAAAGTCCTATCTTCCCAAACCTTCCCATCATGACCACTTCCTCGACAGTAAAAGGAGTAAGAGGGTCAAAGGAAAAATTCTGGAGGAGGTATCCCACCCGGCACCGGACCTGCACACCATTTCCTCGCACGTTATGACCGCAGACGAGGGCGTTCCCGTGGGTGATGGGGAGCATCCCGTTGATGGTCTCAAGGAGCGTCGTCTTTCCCGCCCCGTTCGGGCCCCCGATCACCACGTACTCGCCCCTGCCTATGGTGAGGGAGACATCGGTGAGGGTTGGGCGCTCCGCTCCTTCGTACGCGGTATATACCCCCTTGATCTCAATGACCGGTCCTGCGGAAGTCATGGCTCCTTACCGTGCAGCAATTTCGAAGAGCTCGCGTTCCGGACGCGAATACATCTCTTCTGCGATAGCCTCGATGGCAGCCTCGTAGTCCATATCTTTTCTCGGAAGGGGGAAGGGGCGTGGGGTAATGGTCACCTGTTTGCCATCGGTCACGAATACGCACCTGATCTTCTCCGAGAGAACGATCTCGATATTCCGTTTCCCGAGGGTGCATCCGCTCCCGAGCTGTACTCCATCCGCGAGGCAGGACTGCGGGGGTGTCCCTGCACAATGGACCTCTGCTTTCATCTGGAATGGGTCGTCGCAGAAATGCTCACGGACATATTTCCCGATACGATAGCCGAGCACGATGTAGGGGCCGAGATGACCATGGAAGGCAGCGAGATCTGCAATCGAGAAATCGGGGTTCAGATTATAATACCTGCAGTGGGAATGGGTGTGAGCATCCATGATATACTGTCTCCAGAATGATATTTATAAATTGGGAATTAGGACTTGGTATGAAATAAAAACAATTATTTCTCATATAATTGTATAATTTTACACTGTTTAGATATGAATTCCTTCTCATCCGAGCCTGGAGGATGCCCATGACCACCACGAACAAGGTCCACGGTATCATGGATGCCGGACAGTATGATGATCTCATCAGGACCATCGTCCCCAGCCAGCCCCTCCTCCTCTCCACAATTATTGATAATTTTCCCGGTAACTGCAAGAGGATCCTCGAGCTGGGCTGCGGGACCGGTATTCTGACCGCGATGATCCGGGCAGCACAGCCAGTCGCGGAGATCACCGGCATCGACCTCTCGCCTGAAATGCTGGAGGTGGCATCCGAAAAACCAGGCCTTGAAGGAGTCAATTTCCTTGCCAGGGACCTCCGCGAACCCTGGCCTGAAGGAAAGTTCGATGCGATAGTCAGTTCACTCTGCCTCCATCACATCCCCCCGGGAGATCGGAAGGTTGTTGTGCAGAGAGCAACCAGCGCTCTCACTCATTGCGGGCGGTTCATCTGCGGGGACATCTACCGGGCAGCGAATGATTGGGAAGAGCAGGTGCTCACGGAATCCTGGGCAAGGGCAATGAAGCGGGAGGGTGCTCCCGTCGACGTGATAGAGGGCATGCTCCGCCAGCGGGCCGGCCGCATATCTGAACTCTCCACTATCGCATCATTTCAGAATGATCTCACACAGGCTGGTTTTTCAAGAGTATGGGTTCCCTTCAGGTCCGGGTTCGTGGGCCTTGTGGTGGGTGAGATACCGAATTCAAGATCTACTGGAGACGGAGTAAAAGCCTGTACCAACCTGGTTGTCCGTGATGGCGCTGTAATGTGCAGGCCCTGATGCATGCAGCATAGGTGCAATAATTATAAAGCCTCTTTTCATGAAGAAAAATTGGCGGAATTCGCAGAAAATCACCATGTATTTTGCCCATGCATTATTCAGTGTATTATGATAAAAGTTGAAAATTATCATAATATTTAATATCTAAAACAATATTCATATGATTAAGGTGAACGGATCTTTCCCTTAAGGCCGGGTCACCTCTTCCGCATGCACTGGGACAGATCCCATTTCATGCACGCGATGATGCAACTCATCCGGTAAAGGAGCTTGATTGATGGAAAAGAAGACACCAGCAAAGGAACCAAAAAAAACCGTTGAGACAGGCGAGAAGAAGAAAGCCACTGCACCTGTGAAGACCACCACTCCACCCTCCACACCTGCACGCACACCAGTTGTCAAGGAGACCCCGGCGCCTGCTGCAAAGGTTGCTGCAGCAGCAGAAAAACCGGGAAAACCGACTGTAAAACCCTCACCAAAGAAAGATGTAAAGGCCATTGCCGCAAAGCCGGTCAAAAAGGCTGTATCGAAAGCCCCGGAGAAGGCACCGGCGAAGCCTGCAAAAAAATAATCCTTTTTTCTGCTGTTCAGGAAACCCAATAGGCCGGATCATATTTGAACCCCTTTTGATCTGCACGCGTATTAATATGCTCGCCCACCCCCCTTCGTGAGTCCCCTTTCAACCCTCCCTTTTCTCTTGCATTCGCGATAAGGACGTGGAATGGTTCCGCCCGCCGTTCGATCCGGTGTACCCAACAGCAGGGGATCCGATGGGCGGATAAAGGTATGCAGACAGGGTGGGAGATTAGATGATTCCTGCGAAATCCGAGAGTATTCATCACGAAAGGTTGGTGGAGCAGGTAAAAATCCGATAATAACAAAGATTTTCCGTTTGGACGGTGTAGAATTATCTATGAAAACACTCCATGTTCCTGTTATTATCGAGACTGATGAAGACGGAGTGTTCATTATCTCCTGCCCTCAGTTCAAAGGCTGCCACACTTACGGCAGAACCATTGATGAAGCTCTTGATCGTATCAGGGAAGCCATCGGACTCTGTCTTGAGGATTCAAGGCCGGAAGATCTCAACACTTTTATCGGATTCCGCGAAGTTGAGATTATCCAGGGTACGTAATGCTGCCGGTGATCAAGGGCAGGGATCTGATTGCATTTCTGGAAACTCTCGGTTTTATCATCATCCGCCGGAAAGGGTCGCATGTACGGATGAAATCACCTGACGGCCGATATACCACGGTTCCGGTTCATAGTGGGGAAGTGATCCCAAAAGGACTGCTTCGCAAGATTATCCGGGAAGACCTTGAAATGGAATTGGAAAATTTTACCTATGCATATTTCGAATTCAAGGGCAAATGATTCTCAATCTCTCATTTCCTCTTCCGGAATATCATATCCCGACATCCAGGTGTCACAAGATAATAACCCGAATCCTTGCTTGCGTCGAATATTCAAGACATTTCAATAGAATCCACCATGAGGCCCTCGCCCTCATCTACCTCGCCAAGGCACTCCACCCCCGACCGCTTTTCCGACATCGACCCCGGACACTGTCCGCAGGGAATATGCGCAGGAATTCGAATTCGGCGACGAGCCTGGCGTGGAGTGGTTCTGCCTGCCGTTCGAGCTGGTGAACGCAACGGAGGAGGTTGCGAAAGGTGGTTGAAGGGCACTTTTCCTGAATTCAACTCTCTTGGTGGCGGGATTCCCTTTCTCTCCAACTAAAAACTGTGGTGAATAATGATACGGTTCTCATCATGAAGTCGATACCGTGATGTTGATCATTTTCAGGGTGATATTGCCGCCCCCGAGGGTCGTATTCTGATAGTATTGGACGTCCTTGAAAGGCGTATCCCCCATAGAGAAATTGAGAGAATCAACATTTTTAAACCGTTGTTCATCTGCATCCATCTCTGCCTTCAATATAAAACTTGCGACACCATTTCCACTTGAGAAATTTTTTTCTCCGGGCACTGAATTCACAGCAAAAAGGGTAAGATTGTTGTTACCATCCATAGATCGCTCTATATGGATGAGGCTCCTAAAAAGAGAGGAGTTCTGAAGTATTTCCTTCTCAACCTTCTCCATTGTTGAATGTTGGAGTGGAACAGGATCGTACATACTGCCCCCCGAAACCCTGCTTACGTTCACATATCCATACTGCCAGGTGTAGCCCTGATCCACCCAGAAATTGTCCATTGGCCAGTAGCTGAAATTCACAAAATGGAGAGGTATTTGGGTACTATCAGTGCTATTTTCAATCCATACGATGATCACCGGTTCACTCTCCTGTTGCACAGTAATCGTCCCCGAAGATTTCCCTGAATGCAGGAGGATGTCCCCTCCTCCCAGGACAACCGGCTCCGACATGGACAGTTCTCTTTTCAGGGATATGGCATTCTCAAGTGCCGACCCGAAACGCACCATGCTTTCTTCGACTTTCTGCAGATGTTCAACCTCTGCCTGCTGCTTGAGGCCGGGAAGGTACTCTGCGTTATAGACAGAGAACATTGTGACAGCAACGGCAAGGATGAGCATGACCGCAAGTACAGGAGAGAGGGCATCGTCATTCATTCTCTACGCACCTCCCCTGAAAAAATGACCTTCCTCGGAGTAACCAGTGAGACCTTCGCATACTCTGCAGGGATATCACTGATGGTGATACGACTGCCTAGATCGAATACGGCCTTCTCAGGCTGCATCTGGAATGAATTGTTTCCCTCCCGGAACCGGGTTGTATTCTCTCCCCATGTGACGATCACTGTAATATCCCTCTCCTGAATCCAATCTCCACCCTTGTGATACAGCGTGAGGTTCATGAGAGCAGGTGTTGACCCGTCTTCTCTTTCAGCAATAATAGTCACAGAGGGATCCCTCGGAGGGGGCAGGAGATTTCCTGCATTTGCAGCGAATATCGCCACGAGGATGAGGACGATGGTGATCATCATCATCTCTCCGACAATTTCTGAGACCGCTCTTTCATCGTGGTCCTGCATCATCACATATCCCCCCTACAGCACATAGACAAACAACCCCACCGCAGCAACCAGGAAGAGGATCACGTGCTTGAACCCGGCAAGGATGCTCCCTGAGGAGAGCTGGCCGGCCATGACCCCCGAAAATATTCCGAGGATGATGGACATCCTGAACATGTCGAGCACGTTTCCTGAGATATCGATGTTTGTGTTCAGCTTCTCAAACGAGGTGATGAAAGAGACATTCAGCTGATACGCCGTGTAGAGGAATATCCCAAACGAGAGGTAGATGATCATGATATAGGCAAACGAAACCGTGTAACGCTCCCGCTTCATTTTTAGGAAATGCTCCATGTCATCGATCGCGATGATCAGGACATCCCGGATGTAGTCGGTGACCTCGCTCGCCCTGATGATCAGGGAAATCACTCTCTTGATCACCAGCACCCCTATCCGTTCCTCGAGGCGCACCAGAGCTGAAGTGATGCTGGTCCCAAACTTCACGTCCCGTGAGACCAGTTTCAGTTCCGAGCTGAGCAGGCCGATCTTCGACTCCGAAATCAGGGTGACTGCCCCCTGCAGCGTCATCCCGATGTCCTTCAGGTCAAGGAGCTCCCGGAGGAAGTCCGGGACCTGGGTCTCCACCTGGTGGACGTAAAACCTTCTTGCCTCGTAGGCGAGTGCAAGCGGTGCAAGCATCGCGATGGTCATCAGGCATATCATGATCTCGGCAGGATACTGGGGAAACAGTCCCTGGAACATGCCCATCATAGCCATGAGCACGATCACCGAACCAAATATAGTCCCTGCGATGATGCCGAACCGGTAATCCGACATATAGGACCGGAGCGGGCTCTTTATCATGGACAGCACGCGGAGGAGCTTCTTCCGGGCTTCGATCCTTCTTGAGAACATGGGATCGGGCCGGTCTTTCCCCTCGATCATCGGGATGCCGCCCCCAAACTCGGTATCCCTGCTCTCCCGACGCGTGATCACGACGTTCTCACCCGGTACGACAAGGGAGAGGATCCAGACCATTGCCGCTGCACCGATCGGGAGGAAGATGAAGAAGTAGGGCATGAGTGCAGAGAGGGTTGACTGCCCGCTCATGTTCTCTGCCACCACCATGATGATCACCGCGATGGGGGCCGCGACAAAGGCGGTCACATACACCTCGGCCATGATCTCCATGGTCTTCAAAGACATTTCGAGCTCTTTTTCAGCAATCTCCCGATAGTGGGAAGACCGCGATGACAAGAAGGACGGAAGATCTCCCCCGCTCTCGAACATCAGGATCAGATCATCGAGGAGTTTTTTCAGGTTCTCGGAGGGAGTGGTCCGGCTCAGGTTCCGCATGGCGGTGACAAGGTCGTCCCCGAAGACTTCCACGTCACGGACGATCATCCCGAACTCCTTCGAGACCTCCCCGTAAAGATCACCCTGCTCGTACACCCCCCGGATGGCGTTGTAAAGGGTAAGAGTGGTCGAGAGCGCCTGCATGTAGGTGATGGCATAAGGGAGATCCATCTCGATCCGGGCTTTCCGCCCCTTCGCGGCCAGCACCGGCTGGAAATACAGGGCAAGAAAGACCATCGCCCCCGGTATCACCAGGACAAGCGCATCCTGGACCCAGAAGGGGTAGGGTTTCAGGACAGTGAAGCGGATTGAGAAGAGGTGGAAGATCACCAGTGCAACGACTGCCCCCGCCACCGCTATGCCCGTCTGGGTGAGGATTTCCTTGGTATACTCGTGGTAGGACTTCTTTATCCGGGCCCCCCGGAGGTTCCGGGAAAACGTCTCTTTGTCGAAGAGCCGGTCCGCGATACGACCAAACCCCTCACTCTGCGGCATCAGCAGCCTCTTTGTCAACAGAGAATCCGGCGGACTTTCTCATCAGGTGGAAGACCCCGCTCACCTGCTCGGAACGGACGATCCCTTTTCTGGCCATGAGGCCCAGGGTGTGGGCGCGGAGGGCCAGCTGCTCCTCCGCCTCGTTCCTGGACCATCCCCGGGCATAGGAGATGGAATCCAGGACACGTGACCAGTGGTAATTCCGCTCGAACGTGTCTGACCGGGGGTTCCAGCGGTAGAGGTCGTGGGAGTGGATGTTTGCCGAAGTGTCAACGGAGATCTCGTTCAACGAGAGGCATCGCCGGACCGCACGCCCCTCCTGGTACTGCAGGAGCTGGACCACCATGAGGTCGAGCGCCCCGAACATCGCCCTCGGGACGTTGATGGGGGGGTTGACCAGCCGGTTGATCGACTCGTCGACGCTCCCGGCATGCAGCGTGGAGTAGGTGGTGTGCCCGGTATTCATGGCCTGGAAGAGCGTCTGGGCCTCGGGGCCACGCACCTCCCCGACAATGATATATTCCGGCCGCTGCCGGAGGGACGCCCGGAGGAGTGAGAAGAGGTCGATGTCGCCTTTCCCGGACTGTGCGGTGGTCTCCCTGGTCTTTGTCGGGAGCCAGTTCTTGTGAGGGAGCTGGATCTCCCGCGTATCCTCGAGCGAGACGATCTTGGCGGTAAGGGGGATGAAGTAGGAGATGGCGTTCATCGTCGAGGTCTTCCCGCTCGCCGTCCCGCCGACGATGATCATGCTTTTCCGGTTCTCCACGGCGAGCCAGATGTACGCCAGGATCTCGGGGTCATAGGTCCCGTAGCGGATGAGGTCCACAGGGGTCATAGGGTCGCTCTTGAACCTGCGGATGGTGAACGAACTCCCCTTCGAGGAGATCACGTCCGTGTAGGTGATCTGCGCACGGGAGCCGTCCGGGAGCGGGGCGTCCAGGAGCGGGGAGGAGATGGAGACCTGCTTGTCCGCTTTCTGGGAGAGCTTCAGGACATACCGGTTCAGCTCCTGGGCCGTGAACCGGATAGAGGTGGGAATGGACCCGTACTCTGTGTGGTAGATGAAGACCGGGGAAGTGTAGCCGTTACAACTGATATCCTCGATGAAACGGTCGTGCATCAGGGGATCGATGGGGCCGTATCCCTGCAGGTTCCGCTCGAGGTAGTAATAGATCACCGAGACCCTGTCAGCCGGAAGGGCGGGCGCAAAATGGGAGATCCCGCGCTTGACATCCTCGTACGAGAGCCTGGTATCCTCTTTGCGGGTAATGGTCTCGTAGATAAGGACATCGCGCAGGTAATTATGCACCTCCTCGAGCAGGATGCGCTCCTGCATGCTGACTGCAGGTTCCGTGACCTTGTAATGGATATCAAAGAGCTCGTTCTCCACGATGGCCGCGTAGCAGAACCCCTCCTTCAGCCAGTACCGGTCACGGACCTTCCCTCCCGTGGCAGTCTCCATCGCCGATGACAAGGCCGCCGGGTCTCCCGGGAGAGGAGGAAGCGTATCTCCATTCCCAGGGCCCTTACCTGAACCGAAAAACCTTCCGATCCGCGGGAGGGAGAAAGACCTCCGTGAGTTCTCTTCTCCTTTGATGTCCTGCCCGGGAGAAGTGGGCGCTCTCCCCTGCCCCCAGGGGAATATGATGCGTGATTTTCCGGGAGCTGCCATCAGGAATACCTCCCGCCCTGCCCTTTCATGCCCCGGTCTCTTCCGGCATCCGGGATTGGCCTGTTGGCGAGCCCGGTGAATCCTTCCGGAGGAGAATGCTGCGGCAGTGTGCCTGAAAGGTGCTCCCGCGAATCCGGTCGCCCCTGGATCCTCGGATCTCTTTCGTGGAACTCACGTCCCGTCTCATCCCTGTGCGGAGATCCTGCAGGGGGTTGGGTCACCCCTTCCCCCCCCACCTTTCGGGCTGCTGCTTCTGCGCGACGAATTCCTTCGGCGACTCCGGGATCGCCGGGGATGAGTGAGCCTGCCTCTATAAACGCTGCAAGGGCCTCGTCCGGACGGCCGGCGCGAATCAGGGAGCAGCCCAGGAGTTTCCACGCCAATCCGTCTCCTGGCGATTCTTTTGTAATGTGCTGGAAAGCCTTTGCAGAGTCGCGGTATTTCCCCGCTGAATAGAGGCTCTTTCCGAGCCGGTGCCAGGTGGAGAGGTCATGCGGGGTCTTCTGTATGGCTTTGAGGTAGACCTTCGCCGAGGCGAGGTAGTCACCTGCATCATGGAGGGCATCCCCCCATGCGGTGAAGTACCCCACTGTCCCGGGAGAAAGAGCCGATGCCCTCTCCCATGCTGCCGCCTCTTCGAGCGGATCGTTCATGGCATGGAGGACCAGGGCCATTTCTCTCCAGGCCTCGTGGTCATCGGGGGCAAGTGCCAGGGCGGAATCAAACTCGTTCAATGCCTCCGGACCCCGCCCGGCACGCTGGAGTATTCGCCCCTTCTCGAGGAGGATCGAGGTATCCCGGTGATCTGTCGTAATCCCCTGGTCAAGAGTGCCAAGTGCATCATCCACTCTCCCGAGATCGGCGAGGATCACGGCCTTCTGCCGCAGCAGATCAGGTGATGAAGGGTCCATCCCGAGGGCGCGGTCGCATGACTGGAGGGCTTCGTGGTCCCTCCGGAGACCATGGAGGGCCCGCGCCCTCATGGCCCATACTTCTACGGAGTGGGGGTTCTGCGTGATGGCCTCATCACAGGCGCGGATGGCCTCTTCATACCTTCCCATCCTCTCCAGGATATTCCCCTGGACCCTCCGGATCTCAAATGACCCTTTTTCGTCCCGGAGTGCTGCTTCGCAGGAACGGAGGGCATCTTCGGTCCGCCCCATCTTCAGGAGGGCAGACGCTTCAAGGGCCCGGATGCCCTGGTATCCCTGCTCTTCCCGTCGCTCCTCCTCAAATGCCCGAAGTGCCTCTCGGTAATGCCCCATCGCATAGTAGGAGAGCCCCCGAAAGCCGGAGGAGTCTATCCCTGAATCAGCGAGGATGCGATGAAAACCCCCGATGATCTGCTCCCTGCTCTCGGGATCGCCGACTGTCCCGTTCCCTGCGTCTGAAGAGAAGATCTCGCTCCCCTTCATCTGCAGGGGCCCGCCCGGGGCCCTTTCAGCCTGCTGCCCTGCTGCGGCCGGCCCATCTCCCTTTGCTCCAGGGGTCTTCCGGGAGAAGAGAGAGGTGATGCGGCCGGGGATCTCTCCCTTCGCGGGACGTCCCCCCTTGCCAGGTGCGTCTTCCTCTGGAGATGGAGCTGAATTCTCAGGCCCGGGCAGTATTCCTGGTGATTTCGTACGCAGGGATTTTGTAAATAATGAGAATGGCCCCCCTGGTTTCCCTGCCATCTCCTCTTTTCTGACAGGTGATCCCTTGCGCCCTTTTTTCCTCATCGCGAGAACCGCGCCCACACCCAGTACTGCGACGATTCCCACCGCTGCGATGAGGGCAACCATGGAAACACCGGAGAGTCCCGGGAGAAATCCTGCGGCACCAGCATTCCGAAGCCTCTCCTGCACCAGGGGGTTGTCAGGTTCGAGTTCCCCTGCCTTTGTATACGATTCACGTGCCTCGCCCGGCCTTCCCAGAAATGAGAGCGCATCCCCCCGGTACATCCATGCCGGTGTGTTCGCGGGATCCCGGTCAAGAACGACCTCGAACGAGAGGAGTGCATCCTGCGCTCTCCCGAGAGAGAGGAGTGCGACACCACGATTCACCCGTGCAGGCATGTACCCCGGGTCGGCGGCAATTGCCCTATCAAAGAGACCAAGTGCTCCCGATCGGTCCCCTGTTCTGAGCAGTGCTGCACCGTCTGCATTCAGCACCTCCGCCTCCCCTGCTGCCGTAAAATGGCTGAAAAAGAAAAGCAGGCAGAAGAGGAGGAAGAACACGGGAATCCCGGGTCTCTTAGGATGAATCCCACACCCGGTTCCTGAACAGAATGGAGTGGATCGATTCTCTGCAGTGAATGAGGAGTGCATGGGATACTTCACCTGATATGAATGATCAATTTATTTAACATATTATATCATACTTTTATTTCATTTTTGTCTATCATTTCTGGAGAACTCCAGTACATTGCTGTTTGAGATCACAGAGATCTGACTCCGATCATCACTTACGCATGGTAGACTATCATCCCGGCAACCCAGCATAACGGACTCCGGATCGTCGGCACTCTGGTCCAACCACTCGACATGCGGCACTTCAGGTGTCCATAGCACACCAGCCGGCGAACGGGGGAGCCGGACATCGAGGAATATAATCGTCGCGGATTCGTCCCCAACCAAACCAAAGAATGGGATGCCTGCCGCGATCGCCAGGAAGAGGAGGAAGAGGAACGGACCATGATTCTGCATTGTTATTAAAGTATATTTGTTATATATAAAAAAAACTTTCATATAATCCCGCATGTTTGGTGCTGCATGGATCTTGTCGTGGGTGGGGGCAAATACGGCATTCAGGTAGCCTGCTGTCTCACAGAACAGAAATGACGATTCTTGGTCGTGGACCCCAATCCCGGTTGCCTCGTGGCAACGGATATCCACAATTCCGGAGGGAATTGTATTACCTGGGGAATGGAAACCATATATCGGATCATCCATGACTATCACCCGGACCTGGTCTATTTGACCGCTCCTGTATGTGTTGCAGCATGGGTAGTCTCTGGGACAGAGGGGTTTTAGCAGTCCCCTTATGATGTCCCGGGCATCCTCGGGCGGATCCCCGGAACTGGTCGTTGGCCAAAAAGATGGCTCGATCTTTCTTTCCCTTACCATGGCCAGGCACCTGCCTCCCCATCTACCCGGCACCCGACATTACCCTGTTACAGGAAAAAACCGGCCCATCCCATTCTCTGCAGGTGCCATGGGGTGGTGACCGCTCTGGTCTCCTTCAGAGGGGTTGATACTTTTTCGTAAGCCCTGGCAAGGGAGTTGATGTTTCGGAATGTTCAATGGACCGGAAAATATCATTCGTAAGGTGGATTCGGCGCCGTTTGGGGCCTGTCTATCAATAGCCATTGGACATGAACGAAAGTGATATTGTGTAAGGTCTATTCTATTGGTGCAAAGATATATTACAAATGGGATAGACAGTCAGACCGGTGATTGCCATGGAATGCCCAAGAACTGCAAAACTGGCCGGGGGCCAGCTCGACGAGGTGAAGAAACTTGAGGAGAAACTGGGAGTTATTCTCATTGCCTATGACAGGGTTCATCCCTACAAGAGACTCACGCCGCAGGCACTCTCAAAACTCCAGTCCCTCGAGAAAGACACTGGATCGATCGTGGTCGCGTACGAAGCCTGATTATATTCCCTTTTTCCCTATTCTCAAGTGAGAGAAGAAACGGAAGCGTTTTTTGCGACTCCCGGCCATCCGGCCCCGGTCTTGCCTTCCAGGTATTTTACATTCTCAGGTCATTGCAAAGGGAATCAAGACGGGACGGGTTTGTTCGCAGGGCGCCCGAATCCAAGTATCTGTCTCTGTAAGCCTGGCCAGGTCCATTCGGTTACTACTGGAAACCTAAAATTTTTCAGAATATCGGAATAACCGGGCATTTTTTCGGGAATGTGCTATCCCTCCCAAAGAACAGAGAGAGGCGCGGCTTTGAAAGAGAAGCCGGATCCGATTTCCGATACCGGTGGTATCGAGTAATCATGATAAGAGGGATACCATGAAGGGATTTTGTTCTTTACTCATCGCAGCGACGATGCTGGTCGCCGGACTGGCATCAGCTGATACCGGCGTGCCCCAGGTACCTAAGACTCAAGGCATCACCACCGCGACGGTCATATACGCTCTCGGAACAATCACCGAGGACAACGCCGTTGTATGGACACAGTCAAGCGAAGAACTCGGCGATCCTCCGCTCTCCCAGGGGGAAAGCAGGTATACAGTCTCCTATTCCGGAGATACGATCATGAACCAGGGTTATGGCGAATATACCGCCCAGATGATTCTTGATACGGGAGATATGGTCGCCAACCAGTATAATTTCGAAACCGTCAGGCAGATCGGTTTTATGACCGGGGAACTCGGTTATATCACCACTGATGAGAGCCTCCTGCTGGACGGTGTCAACAGCGGTTCTTCCAACGAAGGACTGTGTGTATGCCCATTCGCGGAAGGGGAAAATGAAACCGTCCCGCCATATTGCAACATTGTGGAGATGGGAAGTTCCTTTGAAGGCGTCGCCGTCTCGATGCTCACCGATACGGCCGAGCGGCACGTGACGGAGACTGCCGATCCCGGTGTTGCCCTGAGGTACGAAGTGAACCTCGGGGGTACAGGGGCCGCCTCGGCCGGAATTCGCGCCCGGGTACTGGAAGGAAGGAGCTGGACCGAAGGGGAGGACCCGGAAGATGCGACCGACATGAGTTATAGTGAAGCGACGTACGCCCGTGGCATCATCCATTCATTTCATAAGTCCATGACATACGAATCGGGCATAAGCCGGCCCTGACAGGGGGAACAAGTCCAGGGCCCGGTCACCCGGGCTTTTTTCCGCAGCAACCTTCCAGGATGAGCCAGTAATCCCCTCCGGCAGGGCGACTTCATCCTTATAGAGCCGAATTGTTGTGATTCATTGTTCCCTTCAGGATTTTCACCTTGCAGCGCTGATAATCCCTGCCCAATTCGGCATTTATTCGGGGAACCAAATTTCCTTTGGCCAATCGGGTATTCCGGGCATTTTTTCGGGGGTACTCTATCACTGCCGAATGAGAGAGAGGTATCTGCCTCATATGAGAGGTTGGAGCGTAGGAATGTCGGATCCACAGGATTTTCAACGACAACACAAATGCTCCGGGATGGCCGGGCTATGGCCGGCGGGTGGAAGAAAGAATACCGCCGGGTTTTGCCTGAATTTCACGGCCGTTCCTGTTCAATTGTGATGGGGGTGAGTGAGAAAACAAGACGAAATGCCTGTATACATCGCATTCAGCTTCATCGGTCCAAAAACCAATAATCCTTCACACTTTATTAATAATTTTCGCTTTTTTATCGCATTCAGGCGAGGTCTGAACCCCGACAGGGTATTGGGCGGCCATTTCCCCAAATGGGGATATTGCCCGGATAAAAGCATCAAGTTCATCTTATATGTGTGTCCCTTTCCGGAAAAGTGTTCCATTGTTTTTAGGATTATGCATGTCAGGTCCGGTACATACCGCCGGAAAACCGCCAGATCTCATTTCGGCGATCTACAATGTGCCAAACAATATTCTAATCTCCATGAGAACCGAGTATTCTTCGGGAATACTCTATCCCTGCCAAAGAAGAGAGAAGGATATGGCCTTGGGACAGAGGCCGGAGACCAAACCCATGGAACAGATACACTTCCCACACAGGGAGGATATGCGGGCTAGGTATGTACGTTTAATCACACCTGCCGATATCAACCACGCAGGTGACGTAATGGCAGGCTCCCGGGCAAAGAGCGGGAAGGAGGAAGGACTCATGACTGAGGTGGAGTTCCCTTGAGTGTCACCAGCACTATCAGGGGGGTAAAGAGCGTGGATGACCTCCCCCAGTTCCTCCGGGAGCTCATGGAATCCCATAACGGGGCACCTGGAATATCCAGGGGATCATCTATGAGAGAATGCTCGATTGTTGATAATGCAGGGCGGGTAGGCGGTCCCGACTGATGACCCTTCCCTGCAGTCAGTACTTGGGAGGTGTGAATAAAAGCGCTGGATGGAAATCATGATGCAGATGTCACTCACTTTCCACACGGTTCATTGACTGTTCAGATGTATTCAGTAATATATATCTATACTTCATTTCTCATCCAGTTTTCCGGATTCTCCGTCAATCTTTCATGCAGCGACGAGAGCCGGTTGCGGAGACGTGCACCCTGCCAGGATACGGAAAAAATGCATTCGATAGAAGAAAGCCCCGATTGCTCTTGTGGTTGTGCTTCTATGGGCATTCTTCCGAAGAAGCCCAGATTCCATGACAGACAACAGAATAGATCGACTATCTTCGCCCCCAACCGCGCTCTGTTTTTGGTTTTGGAATCTGATCCGAACAAATGACGGGTCATCTATGCTATCCCATAGATTCTTCGGCTCGTGAATATACAGACCAAACCTCTCATGTTTCTTGCAATGGATCAGCACAGTCAGTTACAGGAACCGACAGGTTCCTCCGACGGAGTCACTACCCTTGACCAGGTTCCCCCGCCGGGGCGGTGCCGGGTGGTCGCGGTCCCCGCCCGGGGATCGATCCGGAAGCGCCTGCTGGCCATGGGTTTTGTCCCCGGGGCCGGAGTCGAAGTCCTGAGGGCGGCTCCTCTGGGGGATCCGGTCGAGTACCGGGTCAAGGGATACTGCATCTCGTTACGAAGAGAAGAAGCGAAACTTATCTCTGTTTCTACCGGGGAGGGGGGGGAGTGACAAGAATGCCCCTGGCCTTTGTCCCGGAGGGGAGAAAAGTGACGGTTTCCGAAGTCAGGGCCGGCCCGGGGATGCTCCGGCGGTTGTCATCCATGGGCCTGCACCCGTCTTCCCTCGTGGAGGTGGTCTGTGCCGACCGCGGGTCGCTGATCGTGGCCGTTGCCGGCTGCCGTTATGCCCTCTCCCGCGGGATGGCAATGAAAGTCCTGGTGCAGGAGGCAGGTGCCTGATGGCACAAAAGATCACCATCGCGCTTGCCGGAAACCCGAACGTCGGCAAGAGCACCCTGTTCTCGGCGATCACCGGGGCGCGACAGCACATCGGCAACTGGCCCGGTGTCACGGTCGAGAAGAAGAGCGGGTCTGTCCGGCACGGCAACCGCGAGATCGAGGTCGTCGACCTCCCGGGCACCTACAGCCTGACCGCCTACTCGCTCGACGAGGTTATTGCCCGGGACTTCATCATTGACGGGAAACCTGACGTGGTGGTCCAGGTGGTCGATGCCACCAGCCTCGAACGGAACCTCTACCTGACCACCCAGCTCTCCGAGCTCGGCGTCCCGCTGGTCATCGCCCTGAACATGTCGGATATGGCCGAGCAGCGCGGGGACGTCATCGCCCGGGAAAAACTGGCCGGATTTCTCGAAATGCCGGTTATAAGGACAGTAGGGAGCAGGAATGAAGGTATCACGGAACTGCTGGATGCAGTCATACAGGAAGCCAGTTCCTCACCGCACCACGAGCATTCCATCGGATACGGGGACCGTGCCGAGCAGGTGATTGCATCCCTCATCGCAGCCCTCAAACATGATATAAGCCTCACCTCGCGCTACCCTCCCCGCTGGCTCGCGGTCCGGCTTTTGGAAGGAGACGAAGACGCGGAAAAGAAGATACGGGAGAGCAGTGCGCGGGACGCCGTGTATTCCATCCTGGCGGAGATTGATGCCGGAGAGTACGAAGCCCTGATGGCCGACCGCAGGTACGAAGTGATCTCCGCGGTCCTCCCGCAGGTGTGCACGACCTGCGTCCGCGAGATGACTTCATCGGACCTCATCGACCGCGTGGTCACCAACCGTTATCTCGGCATCCCCATCTTCCTGGCGCTGATGTGGGGGGCATTCCAGCTGACGTTCTCGGTTGCCTCCCCTTTCATGGGAATGATCGAAGCGGCACAGGCGGTCTGTGCGGAAGCTGCCTACACCCTCCAGCCCGAATGGCTTGCCACACTGATAGGGGACGGTCTTATCGGGGGCGTGGGATCGGTCCTGATCTTCCTGCCCAATATATTCATCCTGCTCTTCCTCCTCGCCATCCTCGAGGACTCGGGGTATCTGGCCCGGGCGGCCTTTGTGATGGATCGGCTGATGTATTCCATAGGTCTTCCAGGCAGATCGTTCATCCCGATGCTCGTCGGGTTCGGGTGCAATGTCCCGGCCATCATGGCCACCCGCACCATAGAGGATAAGAACGACCGGCTCATCACCATCCTTATCAACCCGTTCATCTCGTGCGGTGCACGCCTGCCGGTATTCGTCCTCTTCGCAGGGATCTTCTTCCCGGAGAACCCGGGCACGGTGATCTTCGGGCTCTACGTGCTCGGCATTGTGGTGGCCATCGCCTCGGCGAAGCTCTTCCGGGCGACCATCCTCCCGGGGAAACCCGCCCCGTTCCTGATGGAGATGCCACCCTACCGCCTCCCGACCCTCATGACCTCGGTCCGCCACATGTGGGACCGGGGGTCGATGTATCTGCGCAAGGCAGGAGGGATCATCCTGGTCGGGGCCATCGTTATCTGGGCACTGGCAGCCTACCCTGCCGGGGTCGATTACGGCAGCGCTGCAAGCTATGCCGGCATGATCGGGCAGGCCGTTCAGCCGCTCTTCGCACCGCTCGATTTCAATTGGGAGATGACCGTCTCGCTCATCTTCGGCTTCGTGGCCAAGGAGATCGTGATCGCCTCGCTCGGCACCCTCTACGGCGTGGGCGAGGATGCCGGTGCACTCGAGGGAGCCCTCCTTGCCGACCCGATGCTGGGCTCCGCCACCGCGCTGGCCTTCATGGTCTTTATCCTCCTCTACCTGCCCTGTATCGCCACCATGGCAGTCATCCGCAAGGAAACCGGTTCATGGAAGTGGACGGTGTTCTCCGTCGGTTATGGGATATTCGTTGCCTATCTCCTTGCACTCATCGTCGTGCTGGGCGGGGCATTCCTCATGGGAGTGTGACAGGCATGGACAGGAATATCAAGAGAGTATTCGCGGCGATCATGGGGATACTCTACCTCTGTTTCGGTATCATCCAGGTCGCCTCGGTCGCTCCGGGAATGGCCGAAATGGCCGCCATGGTTGCCGTCCCGGCAGATCCGCTCGGTGGATGTGTGCTCTGTGTCATCGGGCTTGTCTTCCTGACAGGGGTCATTGAACTGCACTCCGGGAAGTCAGAGGCAGTCGCCTACCTGTTCGTGGGGGTTCTCCTCTCGCTGGGTTTCGGCCTTGTCGCCCTCCTGACTGTCGGCGCCGGATTTCTGGAAGTTGCACTTTTCGGGGAACCCGGGGAGTGGTCCGTCAGTACCATTGCGGTGCCTATGCTCTATCTCGCCATCGGATCTCTTGCCGGCTGCCAGCTCTGGGGACGCCAGTTCCTGCGGGGGATATCCCGTGCATGAGGACACACCGGTCATCCGGTCAATTGCACGAATGATCCATGAGCACAGGCTCAGTCATGCGGAGATCGCTCGTGCGCTGGACCTCAGCCCGGTTCAGTTGGGACACCGGCTGGCGCTGATGGTGCGACAGGGTTTTCTTCTGAGAGAAAGACCCTGCGATCATGGCAACCAGGTCGGGTGCTGCCGGTGCTGCGGTTCATCGGGGCGAGGATGTGAAATCACGGGATACGGACTGACAGAAAAGGGTTTCCGGCTTGCGGGAGCCCAATCCCGCGATTCACACCCGACCAGTGGAACCGGAGTGTAGCAATACAGGATGAAAGAAGCCCCAATATTTTTCATGGACTATGCCACACCAGACATACGTGCACACACTGACGCAGAAGGCCGAGGACTATCTCGAGGCCATCCTGAACGTTGCCGCAACGAAAGGTTATGCTAAGACAAAGGATGTCGCCGGCGAGCTGGATGTCAGCCCCTCGAGCGTCGTCGAGATGTTCCAGAAACTGGATGCTATCGGCCTCGTCGAGTATCGCCGGTACGAAGGGGTGGTGCTCACCCCCAAAGGCCGGCAGATCGCCGAGGTCATCAAGTACAGGCATGACTCGCTCAAGAGTTTCTTCCTCCTTATAGGCATTCCGGATGAGAAGGCGGACGAGGATGCCTGCACCATGGAACACGAACTGAGCGAACAGAGCATCGAACGGATCCGGCTCTTCGTGGAATTCATAAACGCGCATCCAGCGTCAAGAGAAGTCATAAAGGACTTTTTTGCCTTCTGCACGGTCCATCATCCTCCCCCGGCCCCCGTGTAAGAGAGTCTTTCCGGGATAACAGACGAGAGATGAGACGACCTGTATTGAGGGCGTGCACATATTTCACTTTTACCAGGATGCCATTCCATGAAAGACGAGGGTCTCCAGATGCATTTGCATGGGGACCAACAACGGTTCTCCCAATTCAACCCTGTAAATGACGGATAATGAGAAAAAGCGGGAAACGGTACCTCCTGCCCGTGGTAACAGAGATACCGCACCCCTCATCCCCCCCGGTTTCATCTGTCGTGGAACAGGGAACCGGAGGGGAATCGCGGTTTCCCGGGGTTCGATCCGCTTTTTCACCGGTGTTTTCATCTGACCGGACTCGTTGATTCCGGTGTTGGCACCTACCCATACCTGCCGATTCCAGGAAGGCTCGCGGGGCATCGCACTGCTCAACTCTGTGTTCATCTATCAGTTCCTCCGAAAATCCGCGGCAGCTGAAACAAACCGCCGGCAGAATGCATCGCTGAAGTATGCATGGGTATACGCCCCGATCG
>CAZRCH010000032.1:0-11336 GCA_964598545.1 uncultured Methanolinea sp.
ACGATCTCGGCATCGCTCCACTTTGCGAGCTGCTGCTGGGTGACCGTCTTCCCGCTCCCGAAGGGCCCGGGGATTGCCGCAGTCCCGCCCTTCGCGATGGGAAAGAGCCCATCGAGGATCCGCTGCCCGGTGATCAGGGGAACCGTCGGGTTCATCTTCTCGTTCACCGGCCGCGGGACACGGACAGGCCATTTCTGCATCAGTGAGATCTGGGCGCCGTTGTCGAGGGTGCACACCACCTCGTCGACAGTGAAGGATCCGGCCTTGATGCTCTTGACCACGCCGCCCTTCACGTTGGGAGGGACCATGATGCGGTGGACGATGTTCGTCTCCTGCACTTCCCCGATGATGCTTCCCGGCGCGACACTTGCGCCTTCTTTTGCCAGCGGTTTGAACTCCCACTTCTTCCCATGGTCAAGCCCCGGGGCGGAGACACCGCGCTGGATGAAATCGCCCATCTTGTCCACCAGGACCGAGAGGGGCCTCTGGATTCCATCGTAGATACTGGTCAGCAGCCCGGGTCCGAGTTCCACCGCGAGCGAGAGTCCGGTGTTGATGACCGGCTCCCCGGGCCTGATACCTGAAGTATCCTCGTATACCTGGATGATGATGTTCTCACCCTGGATCTTGATCACTTCTCCCATGAGCTCTTCGTTGCCGACCTTCACCACGTCGTACATGTGGGCGTCAATTCCCACGGCGGTGACCACAGGACCGGCGATTCTCTTGAGAACTCCTGTTGCATCACTTTTTGGTTTCTCTGTCTTCACTTCCACAGGTCAACACCCACTGAACGCTTTATTCTCTCCCTCATGGAGAGTCCTCCTGCCTCTGCCCCGATGGTGATCACCGTTGGCTTCACCGATTCCTCGAGGGTCATCTGGAGGCGGCGGGGTATCTTTTTTAAGTCCCCGCTCTGGAGTACCAGGATCCCCACGCCCGGGTCCTCAAGCACACGGTTGATGTGCGCAACGAGTGTCTCGTCGCTCTCGACTGGATACGTCTTCCTGATCCCGGCAAGCCTGAAGCCAAGGATGAACTCCTGGTTCCCAATGACTGCGATCTCCATTATATCACCAGGTACCCCCTGATCCGATCAGGAGACAGGTTTGATTCCTTCCCGCGTGCCAGAGCTCTGAGGTTGAAGATCTCGTACTTCTTCATCTCCAGGTAGGCGAGTATGGGATGGATGGAGAACGGATGCAGCTTGGACATGGTCTCCATCTCGGCGATCTGGACCTTGATTAAGTCGATTTCGATCTCACGGATGGATTTCTCCTCCCGGAGCGTCTCCAGCAGTTCGCGCAGAACCCTTGTCTTTACAAGGGGGACCAGTGCGTCGATAAATTCGTTCCGGTCCCTTATCTGGAGTAACCGCTGCATCATCTGGGGAGAGATCGTGCCGCCGGGGATGGCGACGTTCATGATATCGTCACCGGACTGATCGGCCCGGAACCTGAACATGTTCCGGATGTTGGTGATGTCGATATCCAGCGTGAGGTAGTCCAGAAACTGCCGCCCGCCTTTGATTCCACTCCTTGACATCGCGATGAGATCGGCATAAAACTGCTTGTAAAGCTCGTTCTCGGCCTTTGGGAGGAGTTCCTCCCTGACCCCGCCTTCGAACAGCCTTGAGAGGAGAGGGTACTCCGCCTTCCCTTTCAGGCTCTCGATGATCCGTTCGGGTGAAGACTCCTCTATCATGCGGTCGAGGAATGCCTTGTCAAGCTCCCCGGCAGGAACGAGGACCTCCTTGATCTTCCCCGGTCGCTCACCATGGAGTCTCCCCCTGATGATCGTGAGGATGTTCTGGATATCCCAACGCCGCAGGTAAGCCCTGGTGAGTTCTTTCAGGGTCCCCGGCGTGATCTTCTGGATACTCTGGTACTCCTTTGCCAGGTTCCAGCTGAGCGCGATCTCGATCAGGTCGATGCCATGGAAGGCAGTGGCAAGTTCGTCAATCTCTTTTTTGTACTGGGTCTCCTCCACGAACCGGGTGATCTCCGAAAGCCCCATGTTCAGCATCCGCAAGTACTCCTCGCGGGGGATGAGCGTGGACTTTCGTACCCGCATCCTGGTACAGACATAGATGTAGGGAACCGGGCCCGCTTTCACTTCTGCCATGGGAGCCCTCCCTCATCCAAAAAGCAGGTCTGACGCATCTTTGAGTCCTGACTCCCAGATCATGTCCAGGAATGTGCGATAGCTGAGATCAAGCTGCAGGGTGCCATCCCTGCTCTCAACTATTACACCCCCCTCGATATCCACATCATTGCCCAGAGAGAATGCCTTGAACTCGGGATTGCCCGAGATGACCTGTTCAAGGGTCTTTTTGTCACGCTGGTTGACATGAACGATCCCTTCGGGGACCTGTTTCCTTGCTTCTGCGAGGAGCGTAGTGATGGCCTGCCGGTGGGAACTCTCCGGCATCCCGGCACATGCCTCGAGGGCATTCTGGTACACCTGGTCAAGGAGTTCTTTCTGAGCATTCAGCTGTTCCCTCTTGACCAGGAGGTTGGCAGCAGAGCTCATCTGGCCCATGGCATTTGCTGCCTGGCGGTCAGCATCTTCGCTGGCCGCCTGTTTGATCTTTCCCGCACGCTCCTGCGCAGCAGTGAGAATCGCATTGGTCTCCTGCTGGCTCTCGCTCCGGATCCGGTTCACTTCCTGCTGCCCTTTCTTGCGGATCTCCTCGAGGACTGCATCCAATCCCATGATCCGCTCCTCTTAGAATAACAGCAGCAGGCTCACCACGAGACCGAATATCACGATAGTTTCAGGGATCACAGTGAGCAGAAGGACCAGACCGAAGACATCCTTATTCTCAGCCGTTGCTCCAACTGCCGCAGAACCAATGGCCATTTCTGCAATACCCGTGGCTATCCCGGTGAGACCGACGGCAAGGCCCGCGCCAAGCGCCTTCATTCCCAGCTGCGATGCTTTGATCATTTCTACTGTCATTTCAGTTGCTGCGACTGCTGTTGCTGCGTCTGCCATATCTTAATCCTCCATAAATCTCTTTTTCATCCCGAAGGGGGTGTATTTTTTGCCTCCACCTTTATAGAACTTGGTGAAGAATTCGACATACTGTAACCTGAGGGACTGGAGCCCTCCACCGAGCATCCCGAGGATAGTGTTCAGGAGATGCCCGATGACAAAGACCAGCGCACCCATGATGACGATGATCACGCCGAACGCCGTCAGGGACTCCAGTTGAGGTTCGATGATCAGTCCGATGGCAATGAAATTCACTACCATCGCGATTGCCACAGATGAGAGTCCCACGCCCACCAGACGGGCATAGGAGAGCACGTGGCTCAGGATGGTGGGCAACTCGACGATCTCAAGTGCAGAGTCCCGCACGATGAAGACGACTCCGAGGAGTATCAGCACGAGCCCAAGGATGGAACCCATGTTCAGTCCCATCACGATGGGGGGCAACCCCGTAAGGTCAGGCATGAACGGCATGGGGAAGGCCGCCCAGAGCATTGCCAGGATTCCCCAGAGGACCATGATCCATCCGAGGTTTGCCATGACTGCCTTGATGCGGTGCGCACCATGGTCCTGCCGTGCATGGTTGACCATGCCGAGCACTCTCCCGAGCGTGATCTGCAGCACGCCGATCCAGATGGCCATGATCATCAGCGAGGTCACATCAGGCCCGTGACCACCTGCATGACCGCCGATGTTCAGGTGCCTGGAGAACAGAATAGGGTCCCACGGAAGAGAGAACCCGAAGAACTCGCTGAACAGGACACCGAATATGATGCTCGAGATACTCGCGTTCCGAAGGACCCTGAGGAGCTTCTGCCCCTCGTCACCCTTGAGGAACCGCTGGAGCCCGAGGCTGAGTACCAGCAATATTGCCCCGTATCCCACATCACCGAGAATTATCCCGAAGAATATGGGAAAGATGATCGAGATCAGCAGGGTGGGGTCAATCTCGGTATAACGGGGCCGGGAATACACATCCATCAGCATCTCGGTGGGTCTCGCGAAACTGACGTTGTGATACTCCGTGGGAGCCACGTCCTCCACCTCTGAATGGTCCAGCTCGTACACGTAGACCTTTCCGCTGGTGGCGTAGTGGATGCCCTGCCTGAAGGTCTCGAGGCGCTCGGTGGGGACCCACCCCTCCACGATGAAAGACTCGCCGGTGGTTGCAAACCGGAGCGGTGCCTCGGCCATCTCAACATCGGCAGTGAGGAGTTCGTTGCATGCAAGGAAAAAGTCCTTGTGCCGCTTCTTGATCTCGTCAAGCCTGCGGTTGATCTCCTCGAGTTCACCCTTGACTGCAAGGACCTGGCCCTCGTAATACCCAATCCTGCTTGCAGCCGTCCCGGTCTCTTCGGAGACGGGAACGGCCTGGAACTGGGCGTTCTGGAGAGCCTGCTCGGCGATGCTGCGGTGCTGGTTCGACACGATGAGGACAATGAACCTGTCCTTCTTTGACTCCGACACAAGGATCTCGTGAGGAATATCCAGGGAAAGGCTCCGTGAAGCGTATCCACAGAAGACCGAGAACATCTGGAAACCACGAAGGAGTTCAAGATCGATCGGGACCCCGCTGAATGGTTTCAGGGTGTCAATCTTCTGCTCGTACTCCTTGATTTGAGAATCCAGTTTGGTTCTCCGGGAGAGGAGGTCCTCGACCTCCTGCTCGATGGAGGGGAGTTCCCGTTCGACAAGTTCCTTGAGATGACCGTGTTTCTGCTTCGCCCCCGCCCCCGCCTCATCTTCCCGGATCATGAACGCATTGTTGATACCACGGAGCCGGAGCAGTTCGCGGGAGGTCTCGTTTGCCGCAGGGAGCGGGGTGCCTATGCGGTACCCTTCATACTCTTTCTTGTCTTTCTCCACGAATTCTTCGATGTGGAACAGGTGCTGCCGGTAAATCTCCCGGATGACAGGTTCCATCTGTGATTTGGTAGCCGCGATCAGGACACGGGTCATTCCTTCAGGAGTGAACATTGAGCCGCTCCTTGAACCGCGACACCAGGAGATCGACCGCCTTGCCGAGATTCCGTGTCCCACGCTCTTTCAATTCGGCTGCGCGTCGTTTCCCTTCCATGAGGATCTCTTCATGTCTCTTCTCGGCACTCGCCCGTGCGTCAGCCATCCTGGCTTTCTTGTACTCCTCGGCATCGTGAGTTGCCTTCATGATCAGGTTGTCGGCCTCCATCTCTGCGTTTGCACTGTTCCGCTTCTTCTCGGCCAGGGCGTCACTGATCATCTTCTGGTACTCTGATTCTGTCGCTTTGATGTTCTTCAAAACCTCAGTCTTCATCCAACCCTCCTCTCACGGCACTGAAATGTTAGACCGGAATTGTTCTTATATCTGTTGATATTTTTTCGGGAGAACAGAAGTGATAGAAAAGGATTGGAGGGAATCCGGGTTCAATAGGCTGATATATTGGGAAGAATTGTCCCTCCAAAGGAGGGTATATCGCCAGGGCGTGACCCTCTCTGACAGGAGGGGGGTAACCAGAATTACCGGCGATGTTCCATGATATGGTCACCGCAGGGAAGTGACGGGGACAACACCCAGGTCCACTCCGTCCGGAATTCCGCTGACCAGTATGCCGGAGGCGGTGCCGAGCAGGTGAATTCCCCCCAACTCTTCAGAGGAACAGAGGAGGTGCTGCTCAGGATGCGTTCCCCTCTCGATCGTGCACGAGAGGAGTATCTCCTCTCCCGCCGATACGACGTAGCGGAGGCGGCGGGAACCGGGATGGCTGCGGGGCATCACAACGAGAGGAAGGCGGTACGTTCTCACCAGCTCAATGAGCATCCAGGCAGCCTGAACCGATCCACCCTCGGGAGCAGATACCGCGACAATGTGCGATGGCTCAAGGGTCTGGCAGTATTCCTCATCGTATGTTTCGATGCAGAGCGGAAAACAGGACCCTGCATTTCCTGCAAGGAGGAACGATGATTTACCCCTGACCAGCAGGAGAGTGTCTTTTTCGATTTGAACCATTTTCTCCTGCATGCGTATGGACCCCCCGCTCATATGAACAGGTTGAAGATCACCAGTGCGATGACCATCATGATGCATGAGTGCTTGATTCCGGCCTTGATGGAACCCTCCCCCATCTGCCCGGCGATGAGGCCGGACAGGAGTGCCTGCAGCACCACCGAGTGGAACATCAGCCGCAGGATTGCCTTAATCGAGGCGGCGCTCACGTTTGAGATCGCGGTTCCCTGGGGTATTCCCCCCGCATCGACATTTCCAAGGATGGGGATGAAGTTGTTCGAGATCACCGCGACCACGAAGACGAACACCACGAATGCAAGATAGATGATCGCCGTATAGATGAACATCTCGGAGAGGCGCTCTCTTTTCAGGAGATCGGACATCTTGGCGTCGCTTGCTGCAATGGCAAGCACATCCCCGATCGATCCGCTCATCTGGCTGGCCTTGGTGATGAGGGTCACCGTCCGGGCGATCAGTGGCGTCCTGATACGGTCCTCGAACCGGATAAGTGCATCCGAGAAACTTGCCCCCCAGTCGATGTCCCGCTTGATCCGCTTGATCTCGTAAGAGAGGAGGCCGAGGTTGGTATTGACCATGATCCCTATGGCCTGGGCAATTGTTAGTCCGACCTGGTTGATACCTGCCATCCTGTCCAGGAACTCGGGGATCAGGGACTCCATGCCCTGGACATTCCTGCGCCACATCTCGTAGAAGAAGGCGTAGGGTACAAGGACTATAAGCAGTGCGATCATGACGTGGTCGTCAACCACGTCGATATAGATCTCGATGTCCTGGTATGGAGGTACCACAAAGAAGACAGCGATGACGTAAATGAGGGCTATCGGGACAGTAATAAAGAGCGTGAGATTGTAGTTCTTCTGGAACGCCTCGAACGGGTGACGGAAGAACTCGCGTGCGTTCCTGACCCTGTCATAACGGACGAGCCGCGCAAAAAACGGCTCCTCGCCTTCCTTATGGTAGACATTGACGTCACTGTATTCGTGCAGCCATTTTGCGCGGACAAAGCGCTCAACGGTCTCTCCCTTGAGAGAGATGATGTCGATGAGCAATATGAAGACCGCGGAACCGATGGGAAACACGAGGTAGATAACCGCCGTGAGCTGGAGTATGGCGACTCCTCCCATCATCCCCATCACGACCATGATGATGATCAGGAAGAGCGGCCCTGCAACAAAGAGAGTTACGTAGGACTCGGCAACGAGGGAGAGGAAACTCAAAAACTGCTTCTGCTCGAACCGTGCCTCCTCCTGGTAAAGCCTGACGCGGCCGGAGAGGAAGCTTACAAGGTCGCCGCCGCTCTCGATCACCGAGACCATGTCTTCGAGGAACTGTTTCAGCTTCTCGGAAGGAGTGGTCTCCATCAGGTGTCGGATAGCAGAGACTACGTCGTACCCGAAGAAGTCCGCGTCCCTCACGACCTGCCTGAACTCGAGGGCCACCTCACCGTAAATCTTTGAGTTCTCGGAGAGGGAGCGAAAGATGGTCATCAACTGCGCCCCCCCCTTCCGCATTGCATACATGTATGCGACCGCGTTGTGGAGTGTGAGGTTGATCTTGGTGGCCCTGTTGCCTTTCTGCATGCCCGGGTATTTCAGGGCAATGAAATATACGATAAGGGACCCGACGAAGAACGCGATGACCGCCCCTGCTATCCTGGCAATCAGCATTTCGGGAGAGAAGGGATCGAGTTCCTGCGATATGGGGAGATTAAACACGTTGTAAATGTGGATATAGCCCCCTGTGTGCGCGGATATCAGAAGCAATTGCGTAAGCCAGTACCCAAGGACTGCAAACCCGGCGCCTGCCAGGACTGCGACCTCGATCGAGCGGATGAGATAGCGCTCAAGCGTCATTCCCGCCCTGGACGATATGAGGTTTGCCTGAAGGGCCTGGTAGCGCAGGGGATTGCGTTGGATCCTCCTCCTGATCAGGGCATTGAAGATCATTCCAGTACCTGGGAGAGGTTCTCGAGGTTCTCAGTCACGCGGGCCGGGTTGATGCTGTATGCCTGGAAGATACGGGATACCCGGATGTAGTCGATGATCTTCTGGCGCTGCATGGCTTCGAGTATCTTCTTCCGGGTGTCGACCTCCTGGTCGAGCCGCTCCCTGCTCCACCCGCGCCGCTCAGAGATATCGGCATAAATTTGCGACCTGCCCTTGTAAATGAAGATGTCTTTCACAGGATCATAGGTAAAGACCGTGTTGACCCGGAGGTTTCCCGTGCTGGGGTCTATCCCCGCGATCTCGACGATCTCGAGGCAGCGTCGCACCCGTTCCGTGCCACGATATACCAGTGCCTGCACGCTGACGATGTTGAGGGCGGTGACCATGTTCCTCGGCACATTGAGGGGCTCGTTCTCGAGCCGGTGGATGGCCGCATCTACGCTCCCGGCATGCATGGTGGAGAAGGTGGTGTGCCCGGTGTTCATCGCCTGGAAGAGGGTCTGTGCCTCGACACCCCTCACCTCCCCGACGAGGATGTACTCGGGTCTCTGTCGCATCGCTGCACGAAGGAGGTCGAACATCGAGATGATGTTGGAGCCCTCTGCAACCGTCTCTCTCGTCACGCTCGCGATCCAGTTCTCGTGGAAGAGGGTGATTTCACGGGTATCCTCGATGCTCACGACCTTGGCCATCGGGGGGATGAAGAGGGAGACGGCGTTCAGCGAAGAGGTCTTCCCCGATGCAGTCCCCCCTATGAAGAGGAGGCTCTTGTTGTTCTCGATGGCCATCCAGAAGTAAGCAAGTTCATCGGCGCTGAAGGTTGCGTATTCCATCAGTTCCACGGGAGAGAAGGGATCCTCGCGGAACTTGCGTATGGTAAAAGACGTTCCTCTCGTCGTAACCTCGGTCCCGAGGGTCAGCTGGAGCCTCGATCCGTCAGGCAGGGTTGCGTCGAGCATGGGTGTGCCGGTCGAGATGTGCTTCCCGGACCGCTGCGCGAGGGTGATTGCGAGTGAATTGAGCACATCCGCCTCGAACCTGATGTTCGTTTTGACATTCCGGTACTTCCGGTGGTAGAGGAATATAGGGATCCGGTGGCCGTCGCAGGAGATGTCCTCGAGGTAGGGATCCCGCATCAGGGCATCAATCCGCCCCCACCCAAGGAAGTTGCGGACAAGGTAGTACTGGAGCCGGAAGAGGCCTCCCTCATCGAGGGTAATGCCGTACTCGTGCAGAAGATCGTGCATTTTTTCCAATAGCAGGGCTTTTCGGTCTTTTCCGAGATCTTCGTCGGTGAGGATGAGGGCGGAACGCATGTCTTCGTGGATCCTCTCGAGGAGTTCATATTCGAACTCCGAGAGGCTTGGCTCGTAGAGGAGGTATTCGTACTGGTTGGTGTTCTCGTTCAGTGCGATGTCCACGAGCGACCTGCCCTCGTCCACCCAGTATCGTTCGACTTCCAGGTATCCGGGCGGCAGATCCGCATCCACCAGGGGACCATTCACATTGAAGTCATACTCAGGGAGCACCGAAGTGGATTTTTTCAATGGGATGATGTGCGATATGGAAAAGTCGGGCGGCGTGGTATCTAATTCGTCCTTGCCCTTCACTGGCTTGAGCCGGCTGGCAATCCCCTTCAGGTCCGGAACTTTGAGTGGCACGAAATCTCCCTCTCCTGCGACCAGGCGCTGGGCGCGTCCTCTTTTATAGAGATTGGTTTCCCTGCACACCTATATAAATGCATGATTGAGGAACCGATCATGCATGGCCGCAAATCGTGCATGGAGCCTTATTCGCTCCTGTCTGACAGAAATCTACATGTATTGGAGGCCCCTCACTCTTCATGGAATAAGTGAGGTTCTGCATGCACGATACGGCGCGCCGGATAATGCCCACCGGTATTTTATCACTTGACCCGGTGATAGAGGGGGGAGTTCCTCCCGGGTCCCTCATCCTCCTCCTTGGGGATATCGGAGCCGGGAACAACGAATTCGTCTACAGTTCCATCATGCTCCTCTCGAGGATGAAGCAAAAACCGGCAGGTGATGAACTCCTGCTTCCGGCCGAAGTCGATTATATCACGTTCACAAAAAGCAGTGCCGATATCAGGGAAGAGATGCAGCGGTCCTTTCATCCGGATCTGACCCAGGCACTCGGGGACGTCAAGTTCAAGGATCTCTCCCAGATCTATTTTGATTCAAGCATCATCCCCCTTGACTGGTACTCCGAAAAGGACATCATGTCCCGGCTCCAGTCGCGGGGAGAGCATGACCAGATTCTCGGCAACCTTGCGTCCCAGCTGAATACGATACCGAAGAACAGCATTGTCGTGCTCGACTCAATCACCGACCTTGCCACGCAGTTCAACAAGATCGGCAAATGGAATGATTTTTCTGCATTCCTCCGCGGTCTGCAGCGGGTCGCGAAGGAGTGGAACACCACGGTCTATCTCCTCCTCACCAAGGGGATCCTTGACACCCCTCGCGAGCTGGAGGTCGCGGATGCCGCGGACGCGGTCCTCTTCTTCAGGTGGGAGGAGTCTCCCGGGGCAAGGCGGCAGCGGGTGATGTACATCGAGAAGTTCCGAGGTCTGATGCCCCACCTCGAGGATAAGGACCTGGTGAAATTTGCCGTCCGGATCACTTCCACTGAGGGGTTCGATGTGAGCAACATCAGGGTGGTAATATGAGCGAGGAGAGGGTGAAGATCGGGATCGAGGGCCTCGATCAGATGATGGGAGGGGGACTCATCCCCGGCAACATCTGCGCCATCATCGGCACCTACGGCACGGGAAAGACCACATTTGCCCTGGAATTCGTCTGGGAAGGGCTCAAAAGGGGGGAGAATGTCATCTACATCAGCCTCGAGGAGCGGGAGGACCGCATCATCCGCTACATGGACGATAAGGGATGGGATACCACGCCCTACCGGGGAAGAGCGCTCTCCGTGCTGAAACTTGACCCTTCCGACTTCAACCTGGCCATCAACAGCATCAAGAACGAGCTCCCGGCCCTCGTCAGGCAGGTGGGTGCGCAGCGGGTGGTGATCGACCCGGTCTCCCTCTTCGAGGATCTCTTCGACCGTGATTCCGACCGCAGGAGGGAGATGTTCAGGTTTGTCGATACCCTGCGGGACCAGCACTGCACCATCGTCCTGACGAGTGAGACTGACAAGGACAATCCATTTGCCAGCCGGCACAACCTTATCGAGTACCTCGCTGACACGGTGATTCTCCTGCGCTACGTGAGGCCCTCCGATCTGACAGATGTACACCTTGCGCTCGAGGTGGTCAAGATGCGGCTCTCTGCCCATTCACGGGAGATCAAGCCATATGAAATCCAGCAGGGCCAGGTGCTGGTATACACGGAAGCGAACGTGTTTTAGAGCAGCAG
>CAZRCH010000032.1:11436-24341 GCA_964598545.1 uncultured Methanolinea sp.
GGTTGATGCGAGTAATGGCTGGAAGTGCTTTTTTTTAAAAATGACGGCAGGGCTGAAGGGATAGTTTCCCTTCCTAGAACCCCTCAATTCCGATCAGGTGGAGCACGATCACGATCAGGGCTCCAGGGATACCCCCCAGGATGCAGAGGAGGACGTTCACGAGCGAATAAGGGATGTCCGGCCTTCCGAGGCTTCCCATGATGTTGAACAGGTTCACGAAGAAGAGGATCAGCAGACCGAGGATGGAGTTGATGATCAGCTTCGTGATGTCCTTGATCAGGAAGAAGAGCGCCACCGCGATGATGATTCCGGCAATCAGGACTGCGAAATCTATATTCATGCCTAATTACCAATGAGCGCCAGGTTTTTTAATCTTATCTCCGGGAGGACCATCGATCCAACCACCCTCTCCTCCCGAGAGAGTCCACCGATCTCTTTGAGCATCTCAAATACGTTCCCGGAGAGCATCGCTTTCCTCACGGGGAACTCGACATTTCCCTCGCGCATGAAGAAGGCGTTCGAGAGCTCCACCGAGAAATCCCCCGACAGCGGATTTGCGGTGTGCGCCCCGACCACGTCGTGGACGTGCACGACCTCATCCTCCACGACATTGCACCTCGGCCCTTCGAGAGAAAGGACGTGGACTCCAATCGATGGCGATCCCCCGTGACCCCCGCGTACCGCACTCCCCGTGCTCTCTCTCTCGTACCGGTACGCAGTCTTCAGGTCATAGGCGAATTCACTGAGAATACCCCCCTCCACAAAGCCGATCCGCCTGGCAGGGGTGCCCTCCCCGTCCCACCGGCATCGCGAGATGCCCTTCGGGTGGAGCGGATCATCGATGAGAGAGAGGGACGGGTCCATGACCTCCTGCGAAAGCAGTCCTGCCAGCCTCGATCGGCCGGCATGCACGTTCTTCCCGCTCAGTGCCGGGACAAAGACGCTTCCCAGGATCTGGGAGAGGGCTACGGGCGAGAGAACCACGTCATACTTATCACTCTTGATATCCTTTCCCTCCTGCGACGCATATGCAAGGTACGCCGCCTTCTCCCCCACCTTTCGCGGGTCAATATCCATCCTGCAGGATGTATCGAACTCATATCCCGTAGACTGGCCGATGATCGTCTCGATACCGACGCTCACTATGCTCTCCTGCTCCAGATATCTGATCCCGTTGCTGTTTGCGAGCACTGCAGTCGACCGCAAGACCTCGGCGGTCCCAGAAGTGATCTCCACGGGGTAGGCCTCCGCTCCCTCGATCAGCCCCTGCAGGAGCCCGCGTCCGGTCTCGGGGTCAGGAACGACAGACGGGTCGAAGTTCAGCGGGGCAGGATCGAGTTTGCAGGGGCCCGGCAGCCCTTTCCATTCCTGTGGTGTCGCGAGGCGGGCGCTGGAAATTGCCGCATCCAGGCATTCTTCCCAGCGTTCCGGGTTGCTGGTCGCAGAGGTCCCAATCCGGCCTTCATGGATTACCCGGAGGGAGAGTCCCTGGTGTTTTGAACCGGACGCGTAGTGGATCTCCCTCCTCTTGAGCCGGCCTGTCACCGAATATCCCGAGAAGAGGCAGGCCTCGAGTTCCGCGACTCTCCTCTCCCCCTCCTTTACAATCCGGTCAATGAGATCCACTGCCGCCCACCACCGCATTCAGAAGGAGCACATGCGGTGCCCCATCGCTCACCGGGACGCTCTGTCCACCCTTGCCGCAGTATCCCTGGTGCATGGTCCGGTCTCCGGCGCAAAGCGAGATGGAGTGCAGTGTCCGGAGTATCTCGCCAGAGAGTGAGACGTCCCTTACCATCTCGCCCACCTCCCCCTCTTCGATGAGGTAACCGTACTCGGCGTTGAACTGGAAGACTCCCCTCCCCGGGTCCACCTGTCCCCCCCGGGTTCCCTTGAGGAGGATCCCGGACCCGCACTCCCGGATCAGCTCTTCGAGAGAGCTGTCCCCGTCTTCGATGTAGGTGTTGCTCATCCGGACCTGGGGTGGTTCGCCGGGCATGGCCCGGGCATTCCCCGCGTGCCCGTGCCCTACGGCGGCGAGGGTTTCCCTGCTGTGGAGGAATGCATTCATCACCCCGTGTTTGATGATCTCGGTCCTGCCAACCCTGCTCCCTTCTGCGTCGAAAGGCTCGAACCCGAACTCGGGAAGGGAGGGGTCGTCTACGATGGTGATAACGGGACTCCCAATCCGCTCGCCTACCTTCCCGCCAAGCACCGAACTGCCTTCCCATACGAGATCCCCCTCGCTCGCATGGCCCACCGCCTCGTGGGCAAAGACACCGGCAAGCTCGGGGTCAAGGACAGCATTCATCGTGCCACCCCTGGGAGTCCGTGCAGCGAGGAGGGCTATTGCCCTTGCTGCCGCCTCTCCTCCTTCCTCCTGGCGGTGCCGCAGGTTGAAATCCTGCAGGACGTGCCTTCGCACGTATCCCATCTGCATGTCCCCCCCTCGCTCTGCGACGGCCAGGATGGAAAAGCCCGACCTGCAGATTGTACAGGAAGACTCGTTTCCGCTGCTGTCCTCGAACCCGACCTTCTCAAAACGCTCGATATAATTAGCCCGGGTGCTCTTTATTCCATCAATTCGTGCACTTCGCTCAATCTCTGCCAGGAGTCGCTGCTTCTCCTGCAGGTCCACCTCTGCGGGGTTCTCCTTCATGGGGGGGACCGCGATGCTCCCCAGAGGGACATCCGCGAGGTGCACCTCCTGGCCTGTGAGTGATGCAAGGCCTGCCGCCCTCCTGACAAGCTCCTCGAACTTCTTCCCGCCAGGTCGCGTATAATGGTCGATCGCAAGGATCCCCCAGCCCCTGGGGCCAAGCACCCGGAGTATGGCACGATCCAGGAATACAATTCCCGCTGATTCCACGCGTGCATTGTCCATGTCCACATGGGTTACGGTGCCCGTCACATGGCGGATATCAAAATAACGGGCTTCTGCCATGGCTTCACGCCGGGGTAGTGGAGATCCCCGTCGTATCAAGGAACGGCCCTGAGGGGGTTGACGCCATCTTCCGGAGCTTGTTCAGGAAACCCTCGCGGTTCTCGGGCACCAGTGCAATCTTGAGGACGTCCTCGATATAGTCGACGGGGATGATCGTGACCATTGACTGGTAGCGCTCCTCGATCAGGACATCCTCGATATTTGCCCTTGGGATAAGGACAGTCTTGATCCCGGCCTTTGCCGCGGCCTCGATCTTGTACGTCACTCCTCCGACTGGGAGGACGTCGCCCCTGACCGAGAGGGAACCGGTCATCCCGATATCCTGGCGGACGGGAATCCCCTCGATGGCGCTGATGACCGCGGTGGCAACGCTGATCGAGGCCGAGTCGCCCTCCACGCCCCCGTAGGTTCCAATGAACTGGATATGGACATCCATGTTCTTGATGTCCTTCCCGGTGAATTTCTTCAGGATCGCGCTCACGTTCTTGATCGACTCCTGGGCGATCTCCTTGAGCATCCCCGTTGCGATCACCGTCCCGCTCGCACCCTGTGCGGGGGTCACCTCGGCCATGATGGGGAGCACCGATCCCGAGTCGCTTCCCATCACCGCAAGCCCGTTCACGCGGCCGACCCTCGTCCCGTCCACGACGGTCAGCTCGTACTCCCTGCTCCGGTGTATGTATTCGTCCGAGACCTGGTCTTCGATCGATCTCGCGGTCTTCTTGGCGGCGATGACATGCTCGGCGGTCGTCACATCGGACCCCTCCTGGCGTGCCAGGTCCCCGGCCACGCGGATGAGGCCCCCCATGTCCCTGAGCTTGAGGGTGAGGTGACCCTTCCGGTTGGAGCGCCTTCGGGCTTCCCGGATGATCTCCTCCATCGCGCCCTTGTCGAAGTGAGGTATCTTTCCGTCGTTCTTGACCTCCTGGGCAATGAAACGGATGAACTTCTCACGGTTCTCGGGGGTGTCAAGCATGCTCTCGCTCATATAGACCTCGTATCCGTAGCCGCGGATGCGCGAGCGGAGCGCCGGGTGCATCCCCTGGATGGCGTCGAGATTGCCCGCGGCGATCATGATGAATTTGCAGGGAACAGGCTCGGTCCTGACCATTGCGCCGCTCGACCGTTCACTCTGCCCGGTGATGGGAAACTCCCCTTCCTGGAGTGCAGTCAGGAGGTTCTGCTGGGAGTGAGGCGTGAGGGTGTTGATCTCGTCAATGAAGAGCACGCCTTTGTGGGAGCGGTGGATTGCGCCCGCTTCAACGCGATCGTGGCTCGGGGTCTCGAGGCCACCGCTCTGGAACGGGTCGTGCCTGACATCCCCGAGGAGCGCACCCGCGTGCGAACCCGTTGCGTCTATAAATGGCGCGGTGGTGGTGGCATCGTTTGAAACGAGAAGTTTGGGGACCATGGACTCCTCGCGGGGGGTGGCGTACCGGAGTGCCATGAAGATGAACGCTGCGGCGATGATTCCCATCAGCCACTGGTAGGTGATGAACGCATATCCGATGATCCCGATAAGGAGAAGAAGGAAGAGGGTGTTCCGAAGCTGGATCTTCTTTCGTGCTTCTGCCTTGTGGGCAGCCACGATCTGCTTTCCTCGGCCTGCAGGGACCGTCCTCACGATGGGGTTATTCGAGTCATCTGAGTTTGGGTACACGAGGATATCCTGCATCTCTTCCTTTGGCAGGAGCTCCGCCATGGCCTTTGCGAGCATTGACTTCCCGGTTCCGGGGCTGCCGATCATCATGACGTGGCGTCTCTGGGTTGCAGCCTTCCTGATGACCTCTACCGCATGCTCCTGGCCGATCACCTGGTCGATCAGAGACGGAGGGACATCGACCTGTGCAGAGTTCACCATGGAGACCTCTACTGGCACCTCCTCTTCCTGGGTCTCTTCGGCAACCTGCTCCTGTACCATAGGAAAATTAACCTCTTCTGTCACTGAGATAGTGATATAATTTATTCCTGCTCGTTTAAGTACTTTCAGCCTGAGGTAGCGGAAATGTTGGTAGTAAGCACAGAATATTCCCAGATCCTGGCTGCAAACGTGGCAAAAGGCCTGGATTGCCCCCTGGGCGGGGTAAGGTTCAGCCGGTTTCCTGACGGGGAGCATTATCTCCGTCTCTCGGTGACAGACAGGGATATGGTCATCGTGGGTGGCATCCCTGATGCAGATGCACTGGTGCAGATCCTCCTTCTCGTTGATGCCTGCGAAGGCGCCGAGATCACCCTCGTGGTCCCGTACGTGGGCTATGCAAGGCAGGACAAGCAGTTCCATGCAGGTGAGCCGCTCAGTGCAAGGGCAATCGCAAGGGTGCTCTCGACCGGGGTGTCGCGTGTTCTCACTGTCAATATCCATGACCGGGCAGTTCTCTCCCATTTCAACGTCCCTGCGCACGATGCCAGCCTGGCAGGAGAGATCGGACGCTACCTCGAAAAGAACGCGTTCAACCACCCGCTTGTCCTTGCACCCGATGACGGCGCTGCCGCGTTTGCCGGTCAGGTCGCAGCAGTGTGCGGTTGGGAGACAGATCACCTCGAGAAGACCCGGATCTCCGGGAACGAGGTGAGAATGGCACCGAGGAACCTTGAGGCGAAGGGACGCGACGTGGTGATCGTGGATGACATCATCTCGACGGGAGGCACCCTTGCAACTTCTGCGGCCATGCTGAAGGAGCAGGGAGCAAAAAGCGTCTCGTCGGTCTGCGTACACGGGGTTCTCGCCGAGGGGGCGTATGCAAGGCTGCTTTCAGGCGGCATCCGCGAAGTGGCCTGCAGTGACACCCTGGAGAGGGCGTGCAGCCGCTATTCCGCTGCGGGTGCGGTCGTCGATGGAATAAAGGGATGCTGGTAATTGACGGCTCGCACCTTGAAGGCGGCGGGCAGATTGTCCGCTCGGCTGTTGCCCTCTCGGCCCTGACCGGCACACCTGTGAGGATTGAACGTATCAGGGCAGGGAGGCAACAGCCCGGTCTCCGGCCGCAGCACCTCGCGGCGATCATCGCGGTCGCGGCGGCCTGCAACGCCAGGGTAACCGGGTGTGCCAGCGGCAGCCTGGAGATAGAGTTCATTCCCGGCCACATCTCTTCGCGTGAGATTTCCATCGATGTGGGCACCGCGGGGAGCATACCTCTTGTGGTACAGGCGTGGCTCCCCGTCGCAATCCGATCGGGCGGTGTGCTGACCCTGGCTGGCGGGACAGAGGTTGAAAGAAGTCCCAGCATCGACTACTTTTCCAATGTCCTCGTCCCTTTCCTGGAGATGCATGGCGCCCGCATCTCCGTCGATATCATCAGGCGGGGGTATTACCCCAGGGGCGGAGGGTTGGTGAGGATTGATGCAGAGCCTTCTGTCCTGAACCGGCTCTCCCCCGACTGCCACCGGCCAGGAGGAGACCGCGGCATCTGCTCCTGCAGCGCAGGCCTCCCTGCACATGTAGCGGAGCGGCAGGCACGTGCAGCAGCATCCCACCTCTTCCAACGCATGGGGCTTGAATTCCCCGTGACCATGGATACAGGGCCTGGTCCCGGTACAGGAAGTTCCTGCACTGTCTGGAGAGGATGGATGGGGGGAACAGGTTTTGGGAGAAGGGGGTATCCTGCAGAGAGAGTGGGGGAGGATGCCGCTCTTGCACTCGTCAGTGAATGGGAAGGAAAGGGACTAGTTGATTCGTTCATGGCAGACCAGCTCCTGATATACCTCGGTATGGCGGGAGGCGCGTATACAAGCCATTCCTGCACACAGCATGCCCGGACCATGTGCTGGCTGCTGGCGCAGTTCGGCATCCATATCAGGATCAGCGGGGAGAGAATTGTGAGGTTTGAACGTGCGGCGGGTGCTTGACGCTACGGCATTTTTCGTAGAGCTGCCCCTGGAAGGGGAACTCTTCACCTCGCCACGGGTGGTGGATGAACTCGCCGATGCGAGGTCCCGGTGCCGGTTGGAGGCGCTCTCCGCGACCGGGCTTCGGGTGGTCTCTCCAGGCCGGGACTCCATTCGAAGAGTGGAGCGGGTATCCGCAACGAGCGGGGACGCGGGGGTGCTCTCACCTGCCGACAAAGAGATCCTGGCGCTTGCACTCGAGTTGTCCGCGGAAGTGGTCTCCGATGACTTTGCCGTCCAGAACGTCGCACATCATCTCCGAATCCCTTCATGTCCGCTCCAGCAGAGAAGGGCGAGAAAAAGGATATGGAGGTTCCGGTGTCCCGGGTGCGGCAGGTACTCGGATGGCCCGGAAGAATGCCCTGTCTGCGGGGCCATCCCGAAAAGAACCATTAAGTAGGAGACAGAATACTGTTTCACCATGTCGTCGCTCGACGAGCTGATTCAGAAAGCCAGGATGCTCCTCTCCGAGGGTCACAGCCCCGGCCAGATCGCCGATGAACTCTCGCTTTCCATGGAGACCGTGACCTGGCTGCTCACCCAGCAGAAGGGGGCGGCCATCCCGAAGGACGTGCATATCGACTGGACCGCGGTCAGCGGCCAGGGCGTACTCATTGACGGGGTGGCAATGATGCTCCTGAAGCGGTATTATTCGGCCCTCGACGAGGGTGAGAAGGAAGAGGGATATTCCGAGCGCTTCCCCACCCTCGCGGTGGGAATCGCCATTTCAGGGATACCCCTGGCCACCCTGATTGCAGTCGAGGAGGATATCAAGCTCGCCATTTACCACCCTGCAAAGCACAGCACGCAGGACCCCCCTGTCGGATCGATCAGCGGAAATTTCTCCTCTGTAACGGGGGAGCGGTGCATCATCATTGACGATGTCATTACCTCCGGGAACACAATGCAGGACGTCGTGAAGTACCTGCGGCGTCACGGAGCAACTCCCGTTGCCATATGGGTGATCTTTGACAAGCGCGGCCTGCGGGATGTGGATGGCGTTCCGGTCTACTCACTCTTTAAAATATCCCGCATCGATTGATATCTCCTCCATTTTTTCCATTGAAAAATAGATTGATTTATATAGAAGTTTAATTCCATCTTTTACAACATTGGAGGAATTGCGATGCTTGGAGGACAACCTATCATCATTCTCAAAGAGAACGTGGAGCGGAACAGGGGCCTGGAAGCCCAGCGCTCGAATATCGCGGCTGCAAAGGCCATTGCCGGCGCGGTCAGGACTACGCTCGGGCCCCGCGGTATGGACAAGATGCTCGTGGAAGGTAGCGGTGATGTGACCATCACCAACGACGGGGCGACGATCCTCCAGGATATCTCCGTCCAACACCCTGGCGCAAAGATGGTTATCGAGGTGGCCAGGGCTCAGGACGAGGAGGTAGGAGACGGCACCACCACTGCGGTGGTCCTCGTAGGCTCGCTCATGGAGAAGGCCGAGCAACTTCTCGAGAAGAAGATCCACCCCACTGTAATTGCCGAGGGATACCGTTTGGGCATGAAGAAGGCGCTCGAGGTCCTCGACGATCTCTCCTTTACCATCGATCCATACGACAGGGAGAAGTTGATCAGGATCGCAGACACCGCCATGACCGGGAAATCGATAGAGTCGGTCAAGAACAAGCTGAATGGGATCGCGGTCGATGCGGTGATGGCCATTGCCGAGAAAGAGGGCAAGAAGATCACCGCGGACGAGGATAACGTCCTGATCAAGAAACAGGCAGGCGACACCATGGACGATGCCGAGCTTGTAAGGGGCGTGGTCATCGACAAGAAGCGTATCAGCGAGGACATGCCCCGGAAGGTCAGGGACGCAAAAATCGCCCTTGTTGCAAGCCCCATGGAGATCAAGAAGACCCAGGTCAAGTCCAAGATCCACATCAGCTCGAGCGAGATGGTCAGCGCATTCTCTGCCCAGGAGAGGGAAGCCCTGAAGAAGTTCGCCGACAAGGTCATCGAGAGCGGGGCAAACGTCCTCCTCTGCCAGAAAGGCCTCGCGGATGCAGTGTCCTTCTACCTCGCAAAGGGCGGGGTGCTGGCCATTGAGGACATCCCCGAGAAGGACATGAAGTTCGCCGCAAGGGCGCTCAATGCCCAGATCGCCAACAAGGTCGATGAACTCTCCATCGACATGCTTGGCCGCGCCGAGCTCGTGGAGCAGCTGGATGACGGGGAGTTCGTCAAGATCTCAGGATGCGAGAATCCGAAGACCGTCACCATACTCCTCCGGGGCTCGACCGAGTACCTCCTCGACGAGCTCGAACGGGCGGTTGTGGATGGGACCCGTGTCGTGATGGATGCCATGGAGGACGGGAAACTGGTAGTCGGCGGAGGGGCTGTCGAGACTGAGATCCTGATGAAGGTCAGGGACTATGCCGACAACGTCGGGGGCCGCGTGCAGCTCGCCATAGAGGCCTATGCAAACGCGTTCGAGGTCATCCCCGTCACCCTCGCCGAGAACTCAGGCTACAACCCTCTGGACAAGCTGGTGGACCTCAAGAATGCCCATGCCAGGAAGCAGAAGCATGCGGGCCTGAACGTGTACAACGGGAAGATTATCGACATGCTGAAAGAGGGCGTAGTCGAACCCCAGCGCTCCAAGCGCCAGGCCATCCAGAGCGCGACCGAGGCCGCCATCATGCTCATCAGGGTGGACGACATGATGGTCACCCGTGAGGGTGGTGCCCCCGGTGGCATGCCCGCAGGCATGCCCCCGATGGGATGAAACTCTATACGCCTTTTTTCCAGATTTTTTCCAGGGGCATTCCCGGGCAGTCAATTATTTTTGTTTTCCCCGCTTCCGGTTCATCCCCTTGATCCGGTGGAGATGATCTCCACCTCGTCCTCTTCGATTCGCTTGTCCTGCGGGAGGCTTTCTCCCTTGAATAGAATGAGGACGGTGTCGGGGATCATTCCATGCGAGAGGAGCGCCTCCTCGTAGGTTGCACTGACGGGGCCCTCGTATTCGACCGTCTTTTTTTCAGGAACCAGAACAAGGCGGCACTTCACTCCCATTCGATAGGATTATACGAGAAAGAAGGCAAAATATCTAACCCGTGCCGAGGTAGTCTAGCCCGGAAAGGCGGTAGCCTCGAAAGCTACTGGCGCTCGCCGCCTCGGGAGTTCAAATCTCCCCCTCGGCGTCAAAGTCAATCATGTTTCTCATAGGGGAAGGTCCACCGCAGCCTCCAGGTCCCATAAAAAAGTCGGTGTTCACCCTCTCCGTGGTGATCTCCCGTAACCGAAGAGAAAAAGAGACAGGGCCCCGGCCTTCTTCACAGATCGATCTTTTGTGCAGCCAGCGGAGTGATGGTTATTGCCGGGACGCGGGGCCTTCCTCTGGATGCCGTGATTCTGTTTCTTCCCCGTGACTGCTCAGGTACATCATCCGCCTGACTTCTCGCATGCAGGGATTCATGGAATCAAGGCATTTCCGGGCGGAATCGACAAAGGCATCTGCATCAGCCGGATCGATTGCCCGGATCGGGAGCGGAACGCAGAGTACGTAACCAATGAACAGGTTATCCAGCTCCCACTGGTCGAGGATCGGGACATAGCGCTCGTAGGACCCGGCACAGGTCACACGAAAGAGTGTCCCGGGATGCGACCCTGCAATGAAAAATGATGGTTCGCCTGAAGTTTTCCGGAATTCAATCCCGCGATCACCCGGGTAGGGAGTGACATGACGCCTTCCCGAAAGGATATTCTCCGGAATTCCTCCAGGAAATGCGTCGCATGCAGGAGGTCGGGCCTTGCAGTGGAGGTGGGCGCAGACCATGCAGAGAGGGGAGATCGCGTTCGTGCCCGAATCGTCATTCATGTCAATACAAGGAGGGATATCCTGGACAGGGGCAAAAAAGATTGGCATGGAGGATAGCTCCCGCCATTGCGCACACCTTCAGGCCCGCAGGATGACCTGCCCAGGCTCGATGTACTTGCCTGCACCGAGCAGCCATGTCCCATCGATGTCAGTCACATAGCTGATTTTTAAATCTGTCATGTTGGTAAACGGGTTCACAGAGTAGTAATCGACCATTCCCCCGCCGCCCTTCGCCACTTCAAGGAACTCCCTTACGTGATGGTTGCCGACAGGGTCTGTTGCATCGAGCCGGTTCACCCCAACCTGCTCCGGCTGGTAAGGCCAGCTGAGCACTGTCCCGTTGTAATCATAGGCGAAGATGTAGAGTTCCCCGCGTATGAATGGGCCGGTCTGGTTGTTGAACACGGCCACGGCCTTTTCGCGACCGTGGTCCAGCCCGTATGCCCTTGCCTGTGCGACGAACTGGCGGAGTTCGTCGTCAATGAGGAGATCCTCTCGGGTGTACACTCCCGCCCCGATCCAGTACGTGTCGTCGACAGGACGCACGTAGCTGATCTTGAGCGTGCTCTGCTGTTCACCGGCAGGATACGGGTAGCGGTAGAGGATATATCCCCCACCTCCCTTTGCCAGTTGGATCTCGATGTCGGTATACGGTTTTCCGGCTGCATCTTTCAGCGGGCGAAAATCGGTGCCGACCATGCCGGGCTGGAAGGGGAGGGCAAGTGCGATACCCGAATAATCAAGAGCATACACATAGACATCGCCATTGACGAAGGGGCCGGATGCATTGTTGAATGCGGCAATGGCGTCTTCTTTTCCGTTCTCCTGTGCGAAGGACACAGCGTTGTCGACGTAGGTTTTGATCTCGAACGAAGTTGCGGGATAATGATGACCAGGGGATACTGTTGCACTGGGGGAAACAATGGGTTCTGGTGTCGTATGGGTTGGCAAGGAGGTCGAAGGACCGGCGGGAGGGGATGTCTGCATGCACCCGGTCGCAATGACCAGGAATCCAAGGATGAAGATGGCGAGAGGAATTCCTGTTCTCATGTTCGATCAGTACTTCGCGGCTCCTCTTAAAATGAACAGATTTATTATGTGAGCGAAGGGGTATCCAATCCCGTTTTTCGGCCTGGTTTGCCATTCTTCCCCGGCAACTGTCGGTCAGCACCTTCGCGACTCAAGAATCGCGCGTAGTGTCTTCAAAAGATATCCCCCCTGATCCATGCGTGGTGCCCTCAAAGGACATCCTTCAAGTGAATCTTATCACTTTTTTAAAAAATTCAAATTATAGACTGGCACCTGTAGAGAATGGAACCCTCTCCAACCACCCGGAGGTCCCGGGATGCAAGGTGGAAAGAGGGGAAAAGTCCCGGTAATCCTTTTTCAGGAGTGTTCAGGATGGCCGTCAAGGAAGAAATAGAAGGTCGCCCCCTTCCCGGGTTCGCTCTCAGCCCAGATCTTCCCGCCATGCCGCCGGATGATGCGGTCCACAATTGCAAGGCCGATACCTGACCCTTCGTACTCCTCCGGCCTGTGCAGCCGTTGGAACTCCTTGAAAAGTTTATTTACGTACTTCATGTCAAAGCCGGCACCGTTGTCCCGGACATAGTACACTGCCCGGGAATCCCTGAAGAAAGCTCCTATCTCGATCCGGGCATTGTCCGTTTTCCTCGTAAATTTTACCGCATTGCCGATGAGGTTTGCGAACACCTGGCGTAGCATCACGGGATCGGCGTTGCACTCCGGCAATGTCCCAATCGTGACATCGATCTTCCGGTCCGGGGCCTGGTTCAGTACTTCGGCAACAACTTCCCGCACCAGCGGTTCAGGTGATATCCGTTCGCGCTTCAGTTCTTGCCGGCCCATGCGCGAGAGTGCCAAAAGACCGTCGATGAGACTGTCCATCAGCACCACGTTCTGCCTTATTACGTCGATGCAGTGCAGTTCCCTTTCATCGAGGCCTGTACTGGCTGACTCTGAGATTATATGGGAGAACCCGTCAATAGCCCGAAGCGGGCCGCGCAGATCATGCGAGACCGAATAGGTGAACGCCTCCATTTCGCGGGTCGCATATTCGAGTTCCGATGTCCGCTGCGCAACCCGGTCTTCCAGTTCGGCGTTCAGTTTTCCTATCTCTTCCTCGACCTTCTTTAAGTGGCTGATATCTACAATCGTTCCCCGCATACCGGTGACAGCCCCCTCCTCTTTCCGTGCCGCGGTATATACCATGATGGGGAA
>CAZRCH010000033.1:0-23231 GCA_964598545.1 uncultured Methanolinea sp.
TACCCATGGTTCGATAACGAAACGGCAAAGCCACTATCATTTGGGTAATAGAAACTGCACCCGAGCTGCTACTCCATTACCTGCTACTAATGAGAAATTGAGTATTGCCGCGGCGATGAGTTCCCACGCTCCGCTGTGGATGCATCCGAATGAGAGCTGCCTTCGGCGGTTAACGACGAGATAGTCCAATTTTCGATTAAAGGGAGAGTGCACCAGGGCCTGGGGCATATTTCCGAATGCAGATGCCTTACGGCATTACTCACGAGATGTTGAGTGAGAGTACCCCAGGGCCTGGGGCATATTTCCGAATGGGAGATGCCTTACGGCATTACTCACGAGATGTTGAGTGAGAGTACCCCAGGGCCTGGGGCATATTTCCGAATGGGAGATGCCTTACGGCATCTGCATCTTCATCGCCTGGTGCCGCATCAGCGCCATGATGCCGGGTTTCCTGTCCTTCTGCCGGGCCTGCGGGAACGGCCCCATCTCGAACGGCAGGGACTCCGCCATCTCGCGGTCCAGGCGGCCGGTGATCTCGTCGAATATGCGCCTGTACGCGGTGCAATAGGGATCCACCCCTTTTATCTCTCCGCCATGCGGGACCATGGCGTTGTAGGGGCACCCTCCCCGGCAATAACGGATATGGGCACACCCGTCACATGCCTGGTCCACGAATCCCCGGAAATCCCTCATGAGCCGCCCGATATGCGAGTCCGCCAGCGCATCGAGTGTCGGACGGTCGGCCACGTTCCCCATCACGTACTCCGGCATCCCCACGAACCGGTAGCAGGGGTAGATGCCGCCGTCAGGACCGATCGCAAAAGTGCTCCCCATGCAGTCGACGAACGTGCAGACCGTTCCATGCCGGAAGAAGACGCACTTGCACAGGTCGTTGATATTCATGATCTCCATTCTTCCCAGGTGCTCGAGGGACGCATCAAGGAGATAGACCAGCAGCTCCCCGTAATCGGCGGGATCGAGCGCCCAGGGCTCGGGGTTGTCATTCCGAAGCGACGGGAGGGCCGGGTGCAGCTTGAGCGTGAAGCCGTTCTCCCTAAAGAAACGGACGATACTCTCCTTCTCGTGGAACGATCGCGACGTGAAAGTGCAGATGAAGCTCACCTTCAGCCCGTGCTCCCGCGCGATCGCATACCCCTTCATCGTCTTCTGGAAGTACCCCTCCCCCCTCTGGATGTCGTTGAGCTCCTCGGGGCCGTCGATGCTGGTCCCTATGGGAACATGATATTCTGCCAGGATATCCGCGATCTCGGGGGTCATCAGCCAGAGATTGGACTGCATGGCAAAATCGGGGTTCAGGTGCGCAAGCTCGCGCGAGAGGAGAGGCAGCGCCTCGCGGTAGAAGTCGGCACCAGCAAGGAGCGGCTCGCCGCCGTGGAAAGTGAACGTCACCCGCTCCTTCTCGATTCCTTTCAGCCAGTCCACCACCTCTTTGAGGGTCCCCATGCCCATCCGTGGAGACGCGGGGTCGGAACTCCAGCAGTACCTGCACCTGGCAGGGCAGCCAAGAGTGGGGACCACCATCACGTGGAAGGCATTCTTCATGAGAGGAGAGATTTATTTCCTGGGGTGGTAAGGGTTGCCTTTCCTGCACCCGGGACCGTATAAATCCATTTAGAGTTTCAGCAAGATCCTGGACTTTCCTGGACGTTAATCATAGGAGAGTCGCGTCTTCTCATCGGTGAGCGTTGGCGCGAGCAGATCTCTCCACGCTGCGGCATCCCAGCTGCCAAGGTTCGCGTGGGTGGCATAGTAGTTCTGCGGGATCGGGTGGGTCCCGACGACCACATCCATGCCGTATTTCTCACGGATGAACCGCGAGAAGTATCCGATGCGCGGGCAGGGCGGGTATCCGACCACCATTCCGGTCGCGAGGTGGACGACCTCCGCACCGTTCTTCTTCATCTCCTGGGGCACATACTCGACGTTTCCGCCGGGACACCCATTGCAGGTGGCAAACCCGACCAGTTCGACATCCTCCCCCCTGTACCGCTCGAAGGCCCCTTCGCGGTTCCGCAGCGCCCTGAGGCACTTTCCACCGGCACAGGTCCGGTACCGGTCGCAGATGATAATTCCCAGTTTTATGCTCTCTCCCATCTCATCCCCTCCATTCCACTCACGGTATATGCGATGTTCGCCGTCATCGCAGAAATAGGATCGCAAAACTGCCCTCGAGGTCGCCCCGTTCTCACCGGGCGAGTCTGATGCATCGGGTCCCCTCACTTTCACTCCCCCTGCCACTCCATTCATACCGGCCTGTGATCCAGATACCTTCCGGGAGACAGGGAATGCCTGAACCATCCGCACCGGGAATACCCCGCAAAGGGCGCCGGGACCTCCACGAGACCGCCGACCGCTGGCTCCGTGCCCGGCGGGCGGTCCCGGCAGCCGACCAGCCCCATGCCGGGCGGCTGGCGGAGATGATCCGGGCCCATGCCACCGACCGCCTCTCCGCGATCGAGGACCCCCTGGAAGCGGCGATGTTCTCGCTGCTTGTCGAGATGGTAAAAGAACAGCACAGGGGGGAGTAGTCTCTCCCACAGGGGACGACCAGGCATAAATATGCCCTTCCCCCCATGGGAGGGGAAGGTTTCTTGTTCAGTCCCTGCAGGTTCCCGTGGCGGAACGGATGTTCCTTCCAGACAGCCTCCCACGCACCCGTATCCTCATCCCCGCCTCCTCATCCTCGCCAGAGGGCAACCCTCTTGTTCTTTTCGTCCCATGGTGAATGGTGCTCATGCCCCCCTGCTGCTCCTCTTCATCGGATAGAGGTCCGCCCCGGCCAGGTCTCCCAGGGCAAAGCCATAGCGTTCGCGGATGGATGCGGGCATGTCCTTGTCGGGAATCTCCTGGAAGTCAAACGACCTGAAGAACTCGATCATCCCCCCGGTGGAGAAGGTGTACAGGGGCTCTGCACCGCACTCGTGCACCAGGAGAGAGACCGCGCTCCTGGCATACCCCCTGCGGCGGAATCCTTCCTGCGTGAACACCCCGTCGATCTCCAGCCCGTTGGGATCCCTCCTGCAGCGGGCGAGGGATACAAGGTCTCCATCGACGAAAACGCCGAATATGCGATCCGCAGAGGGATCTGGACGCTGCTTCCGGTAATGCGACCATGTCTCTTCTGCACGGGGAAATTCGGCAACACCGATCTCCCTGACCTGGACATCGCGGGAAGACCCGGGGAAACGGATGAGGACTGGGATGCGGGCGCGCTTTGCAACCTCCGCGGCAATGCTGCCGATGGGTCCCTCCTTCAAGTAATCTGATGCGCCAAACCTGGAGACGAGGATCATGGTTGCCTGCTCCTCCTCGGCCATCCTGCAGATCTCTCCGGCGGGGTCCCCGAACCTGATGAGAGGTCTGACCCTGCCTCCTCCGGGTGCAAGGTCACGCTGGAGGAAGGTGAGCGCCTGCATGGAATGTTGGAGTTTCTTCTGCAGGTCATGCCGGTCATTGACCGAGGCAATGACATGCATGAGGATGATCTCGTCGTATCCATCCACCTCGCCGAGGAACTCGATGGCCTCGAAGGTTGTGCGCGAAAAATCCACCGGAACGAGGATTCGGGAGAAGAGCGGCCTCTCCCGGGAGGCGGGTGCCCCGGCAGCCTCACCTCCCGGACCGGGTTCTCCTGTAAAATGGGTGACGAGGACATGGACCCCGGCTTCCTCCACGACTCTTTTTGAGACATGGCCCATGAGCATGTCCCTCAAAAAACCCCGGCCCTTTCCCCCGATCAAGACAAGATCTGCCCCGTTCCTCTCCGCAGACTCCAGGATCGCGGCATGGATGCCGGCACTCTTCGGGGGGGCAACCTCGTAGGTGACAAAAAACCCGGCCTTCTCGAGCGCTTCACCGGCGTATGCAAGTGCATTGGCGGGCGTGCTCGGTGAATTCCTCGCCTCCTTGGAGGAGGGCCAGGTCATGCACTCCGGTGCCTCTTCAGTGATATGCAGGAGCACGGCCGCGCTGGCGCCTGGAATCTCCGTTGCATACCGGATCGTCCTCTGGGCATACCAGGAGAAGTCAGTGGGGATGAGGATTCGCTCAAACATGCTTAAAACACACCCTTGCGGAGTTGGTCCAGTAAAAGTGTTGCAGCGGGGAGGTATTAATCTGTACATTCACCTTGCTTCGCTCCCTCGTGTAACATGTAACGGCCCTCCGCCAATCCAACGGGAGTATTTTTTTGTATATACCATATGATGCAATACAGAAGAAGGGATTACCCGGTCCCGCGTTCGGCGTGGAACACTTCTCGCACTGTCTCACCGGTTCTGGTATTGGAAATATGGGTAAACCACGATTCATTTCGTGGGAGCTGGTCGCAACCATGTCCTCCTTGCGAGACGCGTCGCTGCATGCGCATGACTGCCCGGAAGAGGTACAGGTGACAGGATTGGTATGCGGAGAGAGAGCCGGGGGTTAAAGCCTCTCACTCGTAAAACTGACAAAAGGAGAGAAAAGAGAGGTTCAGGGAATGTCCAGTGGATCGAACCCCTGCTTGAAGACCTTCCCATATTCTTTGGAGATCTTCGGGTCCAGGTTGCACACCGGGCAGGTGTAATCATCAGGGAGGTCCTCAAAGACCGTCCCGGGTTTGATCCCGCGGTGAGGTTCTCCGCGCTTCTGGTCATAGACGTATCCGCAGACCGAGCAGATCCACTTGGTGGGGATCCATTCCTCGAATCCCCATTTTCCTATCTTCCCCTTCCCCTCCATGCCGCAGATGGGGCATATGTAGCTGTCCGGAAGGTCCTCAAAGGCCGTCCCTGCGGGAATTCCGTTGTGAGGCTCTCCCCGTACGGGGGAGTAGATGTAGCCGCAGACCTTGCATTTATAGCGTTGCGTTGCCGCCATGTTCGCACATCCTTTCGTATACTGCAATGTGAGACCCCGCCACGACTTAATACTATTTTTCCTGGAATATGCATCTCACCCCTTACGGAATCCATTCATCCAGGTCCGGGGAGGGCCTTTGGGGTATTCCCCGGTCTTTGCGGCAGGCACAGAACAGCCCTGAAGGGAGATTTATTCATCCCCTCTTACTGATTACTCACATGATGTTGCCCGGTGCGTTCTTTGACCACCAGATGGAGACTCTCCCGCGTGATGAACTCGATGCCCTGGTGGATGAGCGGATAAAATATACCGTCAGGTATGCACGGGATCATTCCCCCTTCTACCGTAACTGGTTCCGCGAGCATGGCATCCGCCCGGAGGACGTCAGGTCCCATGACGACCTGAAATCACTCCCGATCATATCCGGGAGAACCATCCGAGAGAACCAGCCGCCCCAGAAGAGCGAGTTTCTGTTCAGGAGCGTGCCCTGGGAGGAGATCTTCACGGTGCACGAGACCAGCGGGACCTCCGGCACTCCAAAGAGTTTCTTCCTCACCTGGGAGGACTGGGAGCGCTATGCCGCCAAGTATGCACGGATCTTTGCATCCCAGGGCTTTGGGAATGGTGACAGGGTGGTGATCTGTGCATCCTACGGGATGAACGTCGGGGCCAACACCATGACGCTTGCGGCGCGGGGGATCGGGATGACCATCATCCCGACCGGCAAATGCACCTTCCCGCGGAGGATCCTCGAGAGCTACCAACCCACGGGGATCGTCGGGAGCGTCTTCAAGCTGCTCAGACTCGCACGGCAGCTCGAAGGCGAGGGCCTTGACCCCAGGGAGACCTCGCTTGAACGGCTCATCGTCGGCGGCGAGAGCTTTGCAGACGAATCAAGGGCGTACCTCGCCGAGGTATGGGACCGCGAGGTCTTCAACACATACGGAAGCACAGAAGGGACCATGTGCGGAGAGTGCCGCGATCGCTCGGGGCTCCACGTACCCGAGGACCTCGTGCACCTCGACGTATACGATCCCGCGATGGGAGGGTTTGTACCTGACGGCGAATGCGGAAGGGCGGTGCTCACGACCCTCGTCCCTCCCGGCGGCCGTTGCGGCACACTCCTTATCAATTACGACACGGAGGACACGACTGTCGTGATGACCCGCGAGGCGTGCGCATGCGGCAGGACGCATATGAAGATCTACACCCCCCAGCGCGAAGCTGAGACCCTGTGGATCATGGGTACTCCGGTGAACCGGGTGGATATCGAGCGCGGGGTCTTCCAGCCAGGAAACATGGAGTACCTGACCGGTGAATACGAGGCATTTGTATACCCCGGCGAGAATGGAGGAGTCGTCCTCCGGGTGAGCATGGAGGCGTTTGATCCTGCGCACCTGCCAGGAGAAGAGATCGGCGAGCGGTTCCTTTCCTCGTTCCTCCGCGCGAAACCAGGCCTTGCACCGGCCATTTCGCAGGATTTCCAGGTCCTCTTTCACTTCACCCCGCCGGGAGGCCTTGAACTCTCCCGGGTGAAAGGGCGGCCGAAAAGACTGGTGGACCGCCGTTGATCGACATAATCCCGGCACGCGATGGAGGTATACGGGTGGTGGCTCGACCACTCGTGTAAAACCCGGCAGACTGCCCGGTTTTCCCTCCCCTGCCAGGATAAACGTGAATATTTTTAAGCTTGGAAGTCGACATGATACTGCTCTCTCTGGCTATGTCACCTGGTTTTTTCATTTTGCCGGACACCCCCAGAATCTGGCATCAACCCCCCTATCGATCAGGACCATACCAGGGGAGCACCTGATTCTCTCTCTTCGGCCTTTTCCGATTCGTTCTCCCTTATCGTGCATCCCAACTACGCTTTTAATGGTTCGGGAGATGAATAATGATCCAGCGGTTGTATGCCTGACATGCTCGCATCTGTGATTTACGCCTTCTCGGCGCTCTTTGTCATCCTGGACCCGATACTCAGCGTGCCGATCTTCACCTCGATGACCAAGGGGCAGCCTGCGTCTGAGATCAACAAGCAGGCGCTCATTGCCGTCGCAGTGGCCGGCTTTCTCCTCTATATATTCCTCTTCTTCAACTTCTTCATCTTCAATATCCTGGGAATCAGCATGCCGAGCTTCCAGGTTGCCGGGGGCATCCTCCTCTTCATCCTGGGGATGCAGATGGCGCTCGGGCTCGATATCGGGAGATCGAGAGGACCCTCTCAATCAGTGGCGGGGGTGGTGATCGGCACACCCCTCCTCTGTGGTCCTGGCGCCATCACCACCGTAATCCTCCTCTCCGAAGAATACGGGATCCTTGTGCCGGCAATTGCGATCACGCTCTCCCTCGTGGCAACGTGGATCATCCTCCGGTTCTCGTCCCACCTCCAGCAAATCGTTGGCGAGACCGTGATCGATATCATGGCAAAAGTCCTCGGGATGCTGGTTGCGGCCATCGCGGTGAAGATCATCGCCGATGGGATCATCGGGCTCCTTTAGGAGGCCTGCAGTCTGCGGCTCCTGGTCGAACAGGGGTTTGGACCCACCCTGATTTGGGGGTGCAACCGGAAAAAGGCTGCACCGCGGATCCCCCGCCCGGAAGGACCTGGGCAGTATCCTGTAGGGATTTCCAGAAAAGGTATTGCGCATCTCCCCTGCTTAACTGCAGGGGAGTGTTCCGGGAACTATCTGCCCGTCTTTTAGTACCTGAATGCCACAGTGAAGTCCATCGACTTTGCGCCGAAGAACTCCTTGCAGAATTTTGCGGTCTTTTCAGGGCCGTACTCCTTGCAGCTGAAGATATCCAGGTATGCCGAATCGGTCTCATTGGCAAAGTGGCCGGATACCAGCGAGGTCTCTATCAGCTGGGTCATGGAGTAGCCTGCTACCTTGGCACAGGGGCCGAAGTGGACTATAGTGGGGTCGCCGAATCTCTTCATCTCGATGAGATCGCAGAGCTGAATGATGAATTCCTGGATCTTCTCCGGGTCCCTTATAGTCTCCGGGTCGCAGTGCTTCAGGTCCACCATCGTGCACAAACCCCACGCCTTGTCTGTCTGGAACTTCTTTATCACTTCGTTGTCCTTCATATTCCGGACAACTGCCTCACGCTTCATCTCAAGCATTTGAATTCTCCCACCATAGTTCCCTTGGAACTACTGTCTTAGAGGTTAAATCTTCCTATTTTAAAGCTTTGCCTTATTCCACACGCGATACGCTCTCCTTTTCCAATAATCAGGGCAAATATTGAGCCTTTTTTGAAGAAATATGACAAAATCAGTCATTATTGAAAAAAGGCACAGAATAGCCCGGATTCACAGCGCGCACCTCCCTGTCTCGCGGGAAAAATAATGCCATACAAGCCATATTTTTTCATGTTATATTAAAGGGAATAATATAATGTTTGTTATTTTTAAAACGAAGGCTGATTGCGCCGCGCAGTGTGAAGAGAAGTCGTTGCAGCAGGTTCATACCAGCATCGCGAGGTCATCTCGAAGGGCATACGAGACCTCGACCATATGATGGGGGTGATACCGCATCTTTGCCTCCCTGAGCCCCGGGACTCCCATGTCGCTCTCCCTGTTGATGTACGTATACCGCTCCTCGAGGAATGCCGCAGTCTCCGCGTTGATGGCTTTGTAGATCCCTTCGCATTCGGGAAGGCCTTTTTCGAAGTGGACCACCGCCGTCTCGCGGTTCAGTTCCTCAAAGACCGCGATTGCTCCCACCTTGCCATTGACCCTGATGAGGAGCCCCAAGAGACCGAGTTCGCAAAAATGCGAGATCGCATACATCACTGCATCCTTCTCAGCAGAGAGGAACGGGTGTTCGTTGCATTGCTTCCACTCGCACCACTCGTGGAGGAAAGTCTCCACTTCGGAGAGGTTCCGGGTGCCGATCTCCTCCAGGTGCGGTCTGCACTGCTTCCTGAACCGGTTCAGCTGCCGCCGGATGGTCAGGTATTCCCCCCCCGGGAGGCGGGCGAGGTCTTCTGCGCGGTATACATATTCGAAGTGATCGCGGTCCTTATGGAGGACAATGCCGGGATACAGGTACTCCATCCACTCTCTCGTGGGCGTATCGACAAGTACCAGCGGCGCCTCATCCCCTTCCTCCACGGCAAGGCGTATCACATCCTCGAGGATATCCGGGTCCCGTGGGCCGATGGGGGGGCGAAACCGAGTCTTTCCCTGGATGGTGCTGCAAAGCACGATCGCCCCCTCCACCTGCAGGCATGCATAATTGGCGTAATGGTTCCAGCAGAGCATGTTGGAGAAGAGGTTGTCACTGTGCACCTGGGGATAACGGCTGTAATGGTCCCGGAATAGCACCTGCTCATTGAAGGTGACGGGACGGAACTGCGAGAGTTTCAGCACCCGCTCTCCCCTCCCTGGTAGCGCATGGGGATATGGCCTTCCATGACCACGAATCCCGACTCCTTGTAAAAGCCGGACGTTCCAGGTTCGGCTACGAGCGCGATCCAGGAGATCCCCCTGGCCCTGCAGATCTCAACCAGCCTCACAAGGAGCGCCTTTCCCACCCCCCGCCTCCTGAATTCGGGGAGGACGACCAGGTCCTGGATGTACGCGTCCGACACGCCATCGGAGATTGCCCTCCCCATCCCTACCGTCCGCCCGCTCTGCCGGTGCACGGCTACCACGAACAAGAAGGTGGATCTGACCAGGACCGGGATGTGGGATGGGTCCCACTCGTCCTTCCACCATCCCCCCGCGCGGTAGAGTTCCAGGAGCGCGCGGGCATCCCATTCACTGACTGCGAAGATCTCGATGTCTCCCCCAACGGTCTCCATGCCAACCCACCTGTCCCGAGAATGAGGAATAATTGCTCCCTTCATACCGAAAATATATGGTCAGGAGTACTCGCACACCTGCCCCGATCCCGTCTCTTCCACCATGAACTCCCTGGCAAAGCGGTGGACCGCCCTAAAACCGGTGCAGTGACAGGGATGCATCCGCGTAATGCCCATGCTTTTGAGGGTTGCAGCCGTTGCATCGAGGCGGTTCTCTGGCGCCTTCATCATGTGGAACCCGCCGACGATGTCCTGGACGCGCTCTTCATTGCAGACCTCGCGGGCGTATGCAACGATGTTGCAGATACCCGCGTGGGAGCACCCGGTGATTACTACCAGCCCCTCCTCCCCTTTCCACGCGAGTGCGCTGTCGTCCGGCATCAGGTCGGGTTCAATGTCGCCGTTGCGTCTCCTCTTCCTCCCGGGTTCAGGCGGCTCGAACTCAAACCTCCGCGGTATCTCCCCAAGAAACACAAGGTCATCCAAGAGCCAGAAAGGTTCGCGGGAGAGGTGGAGGCCGAAATGCTCCGCGCACTTCTCTTCCGAGAGGAGCGCGCCCGACTCAGGGACCTTTCCGGACTGCTTGGTCAGGAAGACATCCGGGTGGGCGACAAGTTCAGGCCTCCTGAAGTCTCTCTTCTCGATCTCTGCCTCTGTCAGGGCCTTTACGAGGTGCACCAGGCCCCAGGTGTGGTCGAGGTGCCCGTGGGAGAGCACGACGTACTCGAGGTCAAGGAGGGACTGGCCCATCTTCATGGCGTTCCTCAGAAATACATCGGAGTATCCCAGGTCAAAGAGCACCTTGCGGGCCCCTTCCTCTACCAGCACCGAGAACCCTGGCTCGGCAAGGTAATACCGGTCCGTGAGGCTGGAATTGTCTGTCAGCACGGAGAGCCTCATGCCGTGCAGCCACCTCCGGGCATATGCATCACGCTTTTCGCAATCCTCCTGGAACAACTGTTTTTCTTTGGTAGAAGATAATAGGCCGCCATTGGGTGTGCCGGAACTGGATGCGGGAGAACGCGGCCCGGCTTCCCGTGATGAGACGATAGAAGGATGGATAGGCGAGACGGTATCCGGCCGGGTCAGTGAACAGGGTATGCCTGCTCAACCCTTGCGATCGCCGTCTCAACCACGGCGGAGAGGTCTTCCACCCCGAACTTTTCGGAGTTGAGGATCAGGTGGTAGGGGGAGAGATCATTGATGTCGATCGAGTAGTATTGCCGGTAACGGTGGGCCTCCGATGCCTCCCGCTCGCGGGTGAGCAGGAGCGCGGTATCGATATCGTCGAGCGTGTCCCGCGAGAATATCCGTGCAACCCTGCACTCCACTGGAGCCTGGAGCCAGATCTTCAGGTCGGCATTGCGCACGCACCATCCCGAGAGCCGCCCCTCGGCGATGATGTCGTCACGGGACTCGGCAATCTTGCGCTGCCTGGCGTCGATCTCCAGGTCTATCGAGGGGTTCTGCTCTGCACTCCTTCCGAACTCCGCGATGTCGAGGCGTTTCTCAGCTGCCATCTGCCGGAACACCTCGCCGGCTGAAATGAGGGTATAATTCCTGGTGGCTGCAAGGTGGCGGGCGAGCGAGGTGGTCCCGCTTCCGGGAAGCCCGCTCACCGTGATGCGCATCAGATGCCCCCGATGTTCAGGGACTTTCTGACCACCTGGCTGATGGAGAGGGAGCAGATCATGTACCAGAGGATCCAGGCCGGGACTGGCCCGAGGACTGCGACATTGAGGAGATGCGTCCCGAAGAATGGCATGGTGATCTGCGCATCGGGTGTGACGCCCATCCTGAAGAGGAGCCAGAAGAAGATAGGCACGGTGATGATCAGGATATAAGCCATCGGGGTGAACTGCTGCTGGGAGAGCTCCATCTGCTCCTTCATCACCTTGTCCCTCTTTGCGTCCATCTTCTTGATCCTCTTCTCATCCCCGGAGAGCTGGGCCTCGCGGAACTCTCTCTGGAAGATCTTCATCCGTTCCTGCACCTCGGTCATCCTCTCGTAGTCTATCGTATACTTCTGTATAATCGATGAATAGAGCCCGGTGGCAGCGGAGAGGATGATGATCAGGATGTAGAATGGCATCATCCCTGCAAGCGGCCCAAGCACGACGTCAAGGGCCTCCCCTACCCCGTCGCGGATGGGTGCGATGCTGTAGGAGAGGATCATGGCCATGGCCACCAGCAGGGCAATAAAGCCCCCGAACTTCTTCTTCTTCATTCCGCTCACCTGAGGACGGCGGCCATCTCATCTACCGCGCGGTCGAGCAGGAAATCCGCGTTGGTGACGTACTTGATGGTACACCCGGTGAGCATGGAATAGGATGCCGCAATCGCACGGTTGAACTGCTGGTGATCGGCTATCGCGCCGGATCCCTCCATGTCCCTTGTCCGGGTCTCGTCCGACAGCCGGCGCATGAGGATCTGGTCATCATCGGTCTCGACGAGGATGATGGTGTCCGGCATCAGCTCCCGGAGCACCCATTCGGGCAGGCCGGCCATGAATCCCTTCGGAGTCCTGACAGAGGCATGGGTGTCGACGAGGATATTTCCGCTCTCCCTTGCCATCGCGCGGGCGGCGCTCTGCTGGAGCGTCTTCTGGACATCGCCGGGAAGCCGGCGCATCTCGTCGCGATCCCTTGCGAGCCCCTCCTTCTGGGCGGTCTCGAACATGTAGGTCCCGAAGTTGAGGGATTGGTACGAGATCCCCTCTCCTTCCAGGATTTTCAGCGCACCGGTCACCACGGTCGTCTTCCCGACCCCGGGGACACCGGTCACGATCACTCTCCTTCCTGTCATTCTTACTCCTTTCCGAAAAATGTCCGCATGAACGGGTACATCTCCATGATCTGCTGGCTCGCGATCTCCTCGTAGAGCCGGTAGGTGATGGACACCGTGAGCAGGAGCCCCGTGCCGCTCACCGCCCCGATCACGCCGAAGAGGTTGGCAAAGACCGACAGGACCCCGATGAACACCCCGCCGATGACAGTGACCCTCGGGATGTAACGGTCAAGGTACTTCTCCAGCACCTGCGGATTCCTCCGGTATCCCGGGATTGACATCCCGGAGTGCTGGATCTGGCGGGCCACATCTTTTGAGTCCATCCCCGCGGTCTTGATCCAGAAGAGGGCGAATATGGCGCCTCCCACGACCACGACGAAGATATCGATCCCCATCCTGACCAGCACTTCCCAGGGCGCATGACCGAGGTCATACAGCCACCACATCCAGTCATCGGGGCCGTTGATGGGAGCGAGGAACCACATAAGCCCGCTGACGGGGGTGGCACCCTGGAATGCACCAAAGATGGTGATCCCTACATTATTCAGGAAGAGCCCGATCATCTGGATATTTGCCTGCAGCACGCGGACGAGGATCATCGGCAGCACGCTCGCGTAGATAAGCTTGACCGGGAACCTCGCCCGTGCACCCCGGACCTGCGCATGCGCGAGCGGGATCTCGATCCTTGTCGATTCCACGTACACGATGATCAGGAAGATGACGATCGTGGTGATGAACGCGATCATGTCGGTGCCCATGTACTGCAGGAAGTTTGCCCCGTCCATGATGACCGCGGCTATCCGGGGGAAGAACCCAACGGGATACTGGTCGCTGACGGGTGCCCAGTTGATGAACCCGTTGATGATGGCCTGGGATATCCCGGCAATAATGAAGAGACCCACGCCGGATCCAATACCCCACTTCGTGACCACCTCGTCCATGAAGACGATCAGCAGCCCTCCAATGCACACCTGCAGGAAGATGATGATCGAGACAAGGAACAGGTTCCCGCCGAAGAACGCATCCGCGATCACGGGGTCCGGCATCAAAAAGCCGCCCACGAGGTTCGGTGCCGCCTCGATGATGATCATCACGAAGATCAGGAGTTTCTGCAGGCCCATGTACTGGATCTGCCCTCTCATATCGCTCGTATCGATATGGATGAGGTCCGCACCCTTCAGGAGCTGCAGCACGATGGACGCGGTCACGATCGGGCCGATCCCGAGCTGCACGAGCGACCCGCTGGCACCGGCCAGGAGGGCGCGCCAGTAGAAGAATATGTCCTGGGAGCCCGGGTCAAGTCCGAACAATGGGATGTTGGTAAGCACAAAATACAGAATGAGGATCCCTGCGGTCCAGACCAGCTTGTTCTTGAAGTGGACGTGGCCTTCAGGTCCTTTTACGGTGGGCATCGCTGCAAGCAGCGGTTCCATTCGGTCCAGAAGTTCTCCCATTCTTTCACCACAAAAAGGGATTAGATAACCAGGGCCTGGCCACCCATCGCCTCTATCTTCTGTTTTGCCTGTCCGGAGAATGCACGCGCGGACACGTGCATCTTCTGTGTGACTTTTCCGTTGCCAAGTATCTTATCGATACCGATCTGATCCGTGGAGATGACGACTGCGTCACCCTCCCTGGATGCCATCCCGGCAGCGATGAGTTCCTCGACCATCTCGTCGAGCCTGCCCACCGAGAGAACGTTCACTGCGGCCGAGGTCTGGTTGACGAACCCATGCTTGCCGTTGTGGACTTCCCCGTACACGAGGAAATGGGAGAAACGGTGGTCGCGGTGGCCGGCACGGCCCCTGCCGCCCCGGTTGCCCGCACCTCTCCTGTTCTTGTGGGTGCCTCCGCCGCACGTTCTCGAGCCGCGGAATTTTGATCGCTTGTTGACTGGCATCACTTCACCTCATTTTGTACAGGAGTTCGTTGATCTCCTTTCCATAGTACCCGAGGGCGCCTCCCTGGGGGTAGGTCCTCTTGATTGTACGGTATCCTTTCCTTGGAGGATGGAGCCTGAGCACCGGTTTTACCCCGGGTATATCCGACAACCGGGCTTCTCCTGATGCCAGGGCCCTGGCAAAGTCAGAGATTCCCGGGTATGTCGAGTTCTCCCTCACGTATTCGTCGGTGAGGGGCCTGTTCCCCTCAACCCTGCCCCGGGTGCGGAGGATCGTCTCGACCGTCTCGACATCCACCTCGCCATAGGCCACGAAGTCCTTGACTTTCCGGATCATCCCCAGGTACTCGGGGGTGTCCGGTACGAGGACACAGTGATTGATGTGGTGCAGGCGGAGCATCTTCAAGGTATCCTTGATGTCACGCCGGGTATTCACCACCCCGCGGACCTGCACGATTGCGTACATTACTCCTGGCCTCCCGTGCGGATCATGTTGGTCGCCTTCAGGGCGTTGAAAGTAGCCTTGGCAAAGTTGATGGTGGTCCGGGTCTGGCCGCGGGAGAACGTCCACACGTCACGGATTCCGGCCAGTTCCAGCACCTTCTTGCTGATCTCTCCGGTCACAAGGCCGATACCCTGGGGTGCCGGCTTGAGGGTGACCCGGACACTGCCTGCCGCTCCTTCCACCATCATGGGGATGGAGTGCGCGGTGTCGCAGCCGCATTCCCAGCTGCCGCAGCCCCTCCGGACCTTGATCAGGTTGGTCTTGGCATCCACGATAGCCTTCTTGATGGCGTCTCCCACCTGGGAGTCCTTGCCCTGGCCAAACCCGATGTACCCGTTCCTGTTCCCGACCACCACGACGGCGCGGAACTTCACCCGGCGGCCGGAGTCGGTCATCCGCTGCACCATGGTGATGTCAAGGACCTCATCTTCGAGGTCGGGGAGGAAGGCGTCGACGATGCCCGGCTCCTTGATGGGGCGGCCGCTCTCCAGCACCTGGTCGATGCTGGACAGCTGGCCCGATACCACCATCTTCCCAAGGCCGGTCAGTGGGACCCATTCCTCTTTCTCATATGCCATATTACTCCAGCTCCTTCATGATGGCGTCCATTGTCTGTTCCACGTTCTGCACGAGGCCGCCTGCGCGGTCAGGTGCGTATGCGGCGATGTGTGCACCCTTCACCCGGTCATCGTCGGGGAGGATCTCCTCGCCGTGCGGGACATCGAGCCCCGCAGTCACCGCCCCTTTCAGGGCCGCGAATATGCGGGCACCCCGCGTCGCACGGTGAAGGCCGATGTCGAGGATTGCAGACTCGTAGTCCGCATTCAGGGCTTTGACCGCAAAGAGCGCACCGGTGAGATATGCCGCAGGGGTGCTCGAGGTGGACCCCGAGAACCCGAACCCGGCAAGCTCGCCCGAGTGAGCGGAGACGAGCGTCCGGTCTCCGTCCATCTCCGCGGTGACCAGCTGGATGATGATATGCCTGTTCGTGCGGCGCACCACCATGCGGGGCCGGTCGGATACCACCAGTTTTGCCCTTGCATAGTAGTTGGTCTTGCCCTCCTTCCTCCTGCGGAAGGGAACGAAGTAGCGTGGTCCTGTCGCCATGTTACTTCATCCTCCCGACAATGAGCGCAAGGTGCGCTTTGAGGTGCGCGACACTCCTGAACTGCCCCCCGGCCGCCTGCCGGTAGAGCGTGCGGTACAGGTGGGGATTGATCTCCCCGACGTCGCGGAGTTCCGCAAGAGTCTTTCGGATCGCCCGGATCTTCTTGATCCATTCACGTTTCCGGGGGCTCCGGGCCCCGGCCGCTCCCTTGCGCCTTCCTGGGCCCTTGCAGTGCCCGTACGAGCGCTTCGCCATCTTCTCCCTCGCTCTCCCCCTGCTGTTGCCCCTGGGCTGGAGTGCCCTGATGGCATCCTCATCGATGAGACCGCGGAGGTCTTCGCGGGAGATTGCGTTCTGGATGTCGGAGGCACGCTCAGGGTCAAACCAGACCCTGTGGACACCGCACTTCAGGATTGACGCGGATATCCTCTTCTGGGTGGAGAGATCAGTCATTCTCTTCCACCTCCTCTTCGTTCTCCGGCTCTTCTCCGGCGGCTTCTGCTTCCTTCTTTGCGGACAGGTCCTTTGCATTGAGGACTTTGAGTCCTGCGGCGAGGGCCTTCTCCTGAATTATGCCTCTTTTCCTGGCTCCAACCTGGGCCGCGATGCGGATTGCATCGAGCGCAGGATCGAGTCCCTCGAGGTCGCCGGGAGTGTGGACCAGCACGTCGCGATATCCGCTTGGGTGCAGTCCCCTGATGTCGGCCGGGCTTCCGTAGCCGGGCGTGGGCATGGGGCCTTTGGCCTTCTTCTGGATCCGCTGCTTGTTGTGAAGCCCGCGGGGTCTCCTCCAGGTGTCGGCGAGACGCTCCTTCTTTCCATCACCGTCTCTCCTGAAACGGGCGGACTTCTCTGCCCTGACACGAATACGTCGGATTTTTTCGTCAGCCATGATCCTCATCCCCTCTGAACCCGGTATATGCCGTCCTGGAAGATACGGGGGTCACGGTTCCGGATCTTTGTCGCATCCTCGATATTTGCCGACGTGATGCCGAGCATCTCGCGGTCTATCCCGGAGAGGACGATCTCGTCATTGCCCACCTTCGCGGTGACACCGTCCCTTATCAGGGCGTATCGAGGCTTCTTCTCACCGAGGAAGTTGTTGATCTCGAGCCGGTTGCCCGAGAGCTTGAGCTGGATCGGGAAGTGGCTGTAGACCACTTTCATGTGGTACTCGAACCCTTCCGAGACCCCTTTGCACATGTTTGCCACATGTGCCTGGATGGTCCCCACCATTGCGACGACCCGTTTCCTGTCTGCCTCGGTGGAGATGACCATTTCATCCCCGGCAACGCTCATGGTAATCTGGGGGAAACGGAAGACCCGCTCGAGCTGCCCCTTTGGGCCTTTCACCCTGACAAGGGGGCCGTTTATCTCTACGTTCACACCCTTGGGGATGCGCACGGTTCGTTCTGTTGCCATTGTCTTTTCGCACCCCTTCTAGTAGACATACCCCAGGAGTTCCCCGCCCACACCCTCGCGGCGGGCCTGTTCATGGGTGATCACGCCCTTCGAGGTGGAGAGGAGCAGTATCCCGAAGTTCTTCCCCGGCAGGAACTGGGTCTCCCAGTATTCCAGGTCGGAGATCTTCACCGAGTATCGGGGGGAGATGGCGCCGCACCGGTTGATCCTGCCATTGAGGTGAACCATGAACTGGCCTCCCCGCCCATCCTCGATGAACTCGAATCCGCTGATATACCCGGCCTCCTGCATGATGCGGAACATCGCGCCCAGCAGCTTGCTCGCCGGCTCGATGATCACGTCGGACTTGCCTCCGTCTGCCGCGTTCTTGAGGGCGCACATACCATCTGCGATTGTATTAAGTCTTGCCATATGCCTGACGCTCCCTCTAGTTCATCTTTTTAAAGCCCATCTTCTGCGCCCATTCCCGGAAACACTGGCGGCAGAACATGATATTGTAACGCCGCACCAGGCCCTGCTTCCGGCCGCACATCTTGCATTCGTGTGCACCGCGGCCGTATTTCTTGACCTTCTCTCCACCCATATCAGAGCACCTCCACCTGGTGGCTTGCCTTGAGGAAGGCAACGGCGTCCTGCCTGCCTACCTGCTGTGGGCTGGGGAGCCTGCGCTGCTCTATTGACCTTCGCGAGATGCGGATGCCCGGGCGGGCGAGGACGACGTTTATGTCCATGCCGTAGATGCCTATCTGGGGGTCGTAACTCATCCCGGGAAAGTCGGTGTGCTCCTCGATGCCAAACGAGAAGTTCCCACGCTGGTCGATCTGGCTCGCGTTGATCCTTCTCTCCACGATGCCAAGCGCCGTGTTGAGGAATGTCTCCGCTTTGTTGCCGCGAAGCGTCACCCGGCAGCTGATGGGGGCGCCTTTACGGATCCCGAACGTGGTGTTCGTCTGCTTGGCGTTGCTGCGCACCGGGGTGCCTCCCGTGATGGTCTTCATCAGGTCGACGGCCTTGGTCAGCTTGTCGCCGGCCTCTCCGACCCCCATGTGCACCACGACTTTCTCCACGTAGACATTGCGCATGGGGTTCATTCCTCGATCCCCCACTCTGTGAGAGCCGGTTGTTCGCGGCCCACCATGTAGATATAGTCGTCGATGGTCTCGAAGCGCGCCTTGCTCTCCTCGTCTTCCAGGATCACCCGGTTCGGCACGCTCCCCGGCACTACCTCGATCCCGACGATGCGGGCAACGATGCCGGAGTGCTTGCCCCCGATGACCATCGCCATGTTGCCGACGGCGAAGGGGAAGTGGTCGAGGATTGCAAACCTGTTCTCGGGCTCAAGGGATATGACCACCGAGTCGCCGGGCTTGTAGGTGTTGTCTGCAAGCACGTTTGCGCCGAAACGGAGGTTGAGCTGCACCTTTCCTCCCGGGACGATCGTCTTGTTCCGGATCTTTGCCAGGCGGCTCTTTGCCGACTCGGCGTCGATCTCGATGGTCTTGTGCCGGCCCCTCTTGTCGCGAAGGATCCTGTAGTGCTTGTTGATCCGGGGGATGGAGATGATGTCGAAGATCCCGATCCCCATCCGGGGGTTCCGGCAGGGTTTTCCGTTGATGATGACGTCCTTCTGGATCAGGATCTGCTTTACCTCCTTCATGTTGGAGGCATAGCGCATGTGGTCCCGGAGCCACACCGCGACCGGCATGGCATTGGCATTGTGCGGGCCAGGGCTGGTCCTGGTGATGAACTTCTCCGTCTTCCTGGCAACGTGCCAGGACTTCGGGGCATTGAGCCTCTTGAGGTGATCTGACATTATTCACTCTCCCCCAGGGACGCGGCCCTCCGCGGATCCTTCAGGTTCAGTTTGGTGATCTGCACGTTGGAAGGAGAGACGGGCCTCGGCATCTCCGTCCCGTCAGACTTGGGAATGGAGACTCCCTGGACGACGATGCGGGACATCTTGGTATCCACCTCGTCAACAGGCCCTTCGGTCCCGGCCGCCTCGCCTCTGAGCACCTTGACCGTGTCTCCCACCACTACGCGCGCGCTCCGGGTCCCGTACTGTTTCCGGAGGTCCGGTGCAAGCGGTGCGTGGAGGAACCGGCCACGTGCGTGGACAGAAGCGGTATACCTGGCCTTCCTCTGCTTCCTTGGTTGTGTACTTTCGATCCTTACCATAGCCGATCCCTCACACGATGATGGTGGCCATGGAGCCGATCTTCGGGAACCGCTCCGCCACTTCCCTGGCGACCGGGCCCTTGATCTCCGTCCCGCGCGGCTCGTTCTTCTCGTCCACGACGACGACGGCGTTGTCCTCGAAACTGACCCGCAGCCCGCTCGGCCTGCGCATCTCCTTCTTCTGGCGGATCACCACCGCCCGCACGAGCTTGCGGCGCATGTCGGGGGTGCCTTTCTTGACGCTGACGGTCGCGATGTCGCCAAGTCCCATCTTGGGCTGGCGCCTGCGCACCCCGTGATACCCGAACACGGAGACGATCTGCACCTCACGGGCCCCGGTGTTGTCTGCGCATATCATCCGGGTCCCGGTGGAGAGTGCTCTCGGGATGTTCGACTGCTTTGCCTTCATGATGGCTGCACCTCCACCACGACAAAGGTAGTGGTCTTGGAGAGCGGCCTGCACTCGGCGATGCGCACGGTATCCCCGGTCTTCGCCTGAATGCAGGGCGGGTTGTGGGCATGGATCTTGCTGTTCCGCTTCTCGTAGCGGTTGTATTTGCCCACGTAGTGCAGGTATGCCCGCTCTACCACCACCGTTCCAATCATCCGGTCGCTCACGACTTTGCCGGTGATCACCTGGCCGCGCACCGGTAAAGTGCCGTGAAACGGACAATTTGCGTCGTCACAGTCCCTTTCGGGCTGCCTGACGCTCAATCCGATGTTGTTTGCCATTATTTCCCTCTGGTCTTGTGCAATGCGCTGATCCGCCTCTCTGGTGCCATGACCAGCGCGGAGCCGTCTATCTCCACCAGGACGCCATCCGGAAGAGTGACGCGGAAGCGGGTCCTGTGTTTCTGGACCCTCTTGTCCCCACGGTCACACCGGATGACCAGTGTGTTCCTGGTCTCATCGATAACTTGCCCCGACAGGCCGGACAGCGCAGGGTTGCTTGCCTCCACCACCGCAACATCCAGGCCTATGAGTTCGTGCCTGAGGATGTTCTGGGGGGAGATCATCTCACCCGCGTCTCCTGCTGTTCGCTTCGGTCTTCATCCGGGCAATGGTCCGGCGCAGTTCCCTGATCCGGCCCGGGTTCTCGGTGGAACCCCCTGCGCTGACCTTCCCGTTGTGCTGGATGAGCTCCATCTTGAGCTTCTCCATCTGCTCCTGCAGCTCCACGTCGGAGAGCTGACGCACTTCCTGAGCACGGAATATCGCCATCTACTTCCTCCCCAGCAGCTTCTCCTCGTCGAAGTCATCGGGACCTTCCGGGATCTCATCGACGATCTCCTCGCCCACGGCGGTGACGGCGATCTCCTCGGTGACCCGGGGCTTCTCCCGCTTTGCAGTCACCTCGAAGTGGTCGGGTATCTTTGCGCCGGCGGGGATGATCTTGACCTGCACCCCGATAACGCCCAGTTTCTTGACTGCAACCGCGTATCCTTTCTCGACGATGGTGTTCGAAGGCTCTCCGCAATGCTTGATGTAACCGTCCGAGAACTTCTGGACCCGTGCCCGTGCACCGGTCAGCTTCCCGGCGATGACCACCTCGCAGCCGAGCGCGCCGGCCTCCATCACCCTGCGGATGATGCTCTGGCCGGCCTTCCTGAAGTACCAGCCGCGTTCCAGCGCGTTTGCCAGCCTTTCTGCCATGATCTGGGCATTGAAACTGGGATTTTGAACCTGCTGCACCTCTATCTGGGGGGACTCCACCGCGAAATCGGTTGCGAGGTCCTGGGTGAGCTGGCGGACCACTTTTCCTCCCTTTCCGATCACGATACCGGGCTTCTCCGCGAATATGGTGACCTGGGTCCCGAGGGGAGTGCGCTGCAGGTCCATGCCTCCGTACCCGGCCCTTTTCAGCTCCTTCTTCAAGTGCTTCTCCACGCGGGCCTTGCGTACGCCTTCAGCCACGAATTTTCTCTCTACTGCCATCACTGCACTTCCCTGACCACTATCTCGATGTTCACGGTCTCCCTGCGCTTGGGAGTCGCCCTGCCCATGGCCCGGGGGAACATTCCCCGAAAGCCGCGGCCGCGGTTGGCCGAGGCATGCACGATCTCCAGGTTCTCAGTATCGAGACCGATGTACTCGGCGTTTTTTACGACTGACTGCAGGAGCCTGATATAGGCATGGGACGCTTTCTTGGGATAGCGCCCCGCGTCCCAGCCGGGCAGGCCGCGCTTGTGGGCCACCTTCCGGTTGAACCTCCGGAAGGGGATGGCCTTCTTCTGGTCGATGACCTGCTCGAGGTAGGAGATGGCCTCTCCCGTGCGCTTGAACTTGATGAAGCTGGCAATCTCCATGGCGTGCTTGGGGGAGATGGGAAGCTCGTTCGCCTTCCCCCGTGCCACGTTGTCGCCTCCAATATCCTGGGAATAGTGTGTTCTTGCCATTGTTCAATCACTTCAGCGGCACGTACTTGCTCGACCGGGTTGCACCGATACCGGCGCTCCCGTGGCTCACCTTCTTCCTTGTGACGGCGAATTCGCCCAGGTAATGGAAGAGGGATTCGGGTTGCAGCTCCACCTTCATGAACTCCTTCCCGTTGTGGATCTCCACCGCCCTTCCCACCATCTCGGGCATGATGATCATGTCGCGGAGGTGGGTCCGTATGGCCCCGTCGCCTTTCCGGAACTGGGTGAGGAGGTGCTCCTCGCCACGGGTCAGGCCGCGGTTCACCTTGCGGCGGGCGCGGGAGGGCATCAGCGGGATCAGCTCAGACATTCCCATTGCGCGAAGGTCATCCAGCCGGAATCCCCTGTAGGTGAACTCCTCGCGCCGCCTTGGAAGTCTCTTCTGTGTCTTCTTTGCCATGGTATTCCCCTCACTTCTTCGAAAGCCCGGTTCTTCTTGCTGCCATGTGCCCTACCGCCCGTCCGGGCGAGGTGCCCCTGGCGATCGTCTTTGGCCGCCCCGGGTGCTGGTGTCCTCCGCCGCCGAACGGGTGGTCGATTACGTTCATGGCAACACCCCTGACGCGGGGCCAGTTGGATGCAGTGTTCCGCATCTTGTGGTACTTCTTTCCGGCCTTGACGAAGGGCTTCTCTCCCCTGCCTCCGCCGGCAACGATCCCAACCGTCGCCCTGCAGCGATTGTTGAACCACTTGGTCTTGCCGCTCGGCATGGTTATGCCTACGCGTCCCTCGCTCTTGTCCACGACGACTGCCTGGACGCCGCCCGAGCGGACGAACTTTCCGCCGTCGTTCGGCTGGGCTTCGATGTTGCAGACATAGGTCCCGGTGGGGATCTCACCGAGCGGGAGGGTGTTCCCGTTCCTGATCTCGGCCTCCGGTCCCCATGCAACCATGTCACCGACGCCCATTCCCTCGGTGATCAGCATGTAGACCTTGCTCCCGGTCTCGAGCCTCACCAGGGCTATCGGGGCGTGCCTGGCCGGGTCATGCTCGATATCCTCGACCCGGCCGCGCACCGTGCTCTCGCCGCTGCTCACGTGCCGCAGTGCGGCCTTGTACCGGTGGGAGGGAGCCCGGTAGGTCGGACCTCCTTTCCCCCGGCTCTGTGTGGTAATGCGATGTCCCATCTTCCCCACCTACATGATGCCAAGCCGGCTGAGGATCTCCTCGGCCGCCTTCTCGTTGGCGAAACTGATTACCGCCTTCTTCCTGCCATCCATGGCCATCATGGTGGACACATGG
>CAZRCH010000034.1:0-22358 GCA_964598545.1 uncultured Methanolinea sp.
AGAATGGGGAGGAGGAACCGGAGATACCTCATTGTCCCCTAAGGTTATCCTTCCTTCACAGATAAACCGCTTGCTTCCAGCGAATAACGGATCATGACGTCCTGGATCGAACCCTTGCCCGGAGCAGCGATCTTGAGCGGCTTTCCGGCAGCAGAGCGCTCCTTTGCCCATGCGACAAAACTGTTCCAGTCAGTGGCAGGAGAGTCATCCGTAACCACGACGCCAGAGCCTTCGAAATTGATCGCCATGATGATCTTGACTGGCGTGCCCTTGTCGGCTGCAGAGATTGCAGGGGGGTTTCCTACCAGCGCAAACTGGATGTTGTCTGTTGCCATCAGTTGCATCAGTTGCGGGCCGGCATCGCCAGAGATCAGCTTCAGCTCGGCCACCTTTTGCCCATTCACGATGAGGTCCGCTGTATCGGGCCTTGAAGCGGCAGGGTCCCTGGGCTTGAGGGCTATGCCGTATGTATCGTTGAAATACTCCCACTTCTTGATGGCCACGAAGAGCGCAGCATGGTGATCCGACATCAGGTAGCCCACTCCCACTGTGCCCTTCACTGGAGATGGTGTCACGATCCTCCCCTGGTCCACCATGGACTGTGCCGAATCATACGGGGTGGTGTCGAAGAGGAGAGCTTTTGAATCCGCATCAGAGGAGTCCTTCAGGGACCCGGTGAGCACCTGGAGTTCTCTTAACGCATGGACGAATTCGATGTTTGAGTCCATCCACTGATCAGTGGGCTCATTCACGAATTTCACCGTAGGGAAAGCCCGTTTGAGTACATCCACTGATGAGACCGAGATATCGCCGTAGGTGAAATTGCCTTTTCCGGCCAGCCAGTCTGCGACGATCTCTGCGCTCTCCTCCGGGTGCTCGTCAAGGTACCGGGTGGCGAGGATCATCGAGGCAGTCATGGCGTTCACGAGATCCGGATGTTCTGCGATGACTTTCTCGTTTGCGGTGAAGACGCAGCAGGGGTGATCTTTCCATTTGCCTTCAGGCGGCATATCTCCCGAATACACAAGGACTTTCCCTATCCCTGCCATGGGCGGGACTTCGACAAAAGGCTGCCAGGCGATGTAGCCGTCGATCTGGTCCGTGCCAAGGAGGGTGGGCATAGGCCCTGTCCCCTTGGTGTACGTGACGATGACGTGGGCCCCAGCGGGAGATACCGTGGGCGTGGGGGTTCCCGAGGGAGGGGTCGGGGTGATGCACCCGGCGATCAGTGCTGCGCACAACAGCAGGCCGACGATTGCACACGCATGCGACATTTTCATGCACACAGTGTACTCACTGGTGCAGATAAATTCTCCGAAAGATGACGGTTATTATACTATTGTGAAATATTTTTCAAATAAATAGGCCTTTTGTGTTAAATATTATGACAAAAAGAAAAATGATCACTCCAGAATGGACAAAACGATTATACAGGAGAGGGCAACATCTCATATCGCGAAAGATCATGCAGATCGATCCGGTAGACCGGCTGGTGAAAGCAGCGCTCATCTCCGATGAAGAGTTTGTACATACCCTCCGTGAGGTCATGCAGCGTGACCTGCGGATAAGCGTCAGGGAGCTTGCCGAAAAGAGCGGGGTCGCCCCGAGCTCTCTTTACAAGATAGTGCATGGAAAGAGGTCCCCGAATCTCTCCACCCTGCGCGCAGTGGTTCACGCAATGAGGAGGATCACTCATTCTTCAGAGGGAGAGTTCATCGGCCTGATCGCCGCCCGCCCGGTACTCGACGTGATACAGGAGCGGAACGCGGAGGTCGACGGCCGGAAGGTCAGGGTGCGTGAGTACCCCGTGCACACCATGGAAGAGGCCACGATCGCCGCGATCCGCGCAGAGCGGGAGGGTGCTGTGGCCATCGTCTGCGCACCCATTGTCAGCAGCGTGATCGAGCAGCTGGTGAAGGTGCCGGTCGCCACTATCATCCCGAGAGAATCGGTGCAGAGGGCAATCGAGCTCGCGGCCCGGAAGGCGTGGCTTTAATCTCATTCCAGCGTCCTAACTGTATGCGAGGTTATGGATAGGATGGATCAGGACGTGGTGCGGAGAGGACGGCTCACTGGGGAGCGGAGCGGAGAGATGATGCACTTTCTCTCTTCTATGGGTGCAGACCGCTGCATCGCCGATGCGGACATCCTGGTCGACATCGCCCATGTGCTGATGCTCTCAAGGCAAAAGATCATCGCAAAAGACCAGGCAGGCAAGCTGCTGTCCGCACTTCTGGACCTGTACGATAACGGTATTCCCGAGGGAGCTTTTGATGACCGGTTCGAGGATATCCATGCAGGTATAGAGACCCTTCTCATCGCCACGATAGGGGAGGAAGCCGGAGGGAGGCTGCATATCGGGCGCTCGAGGAACGACGAAGTCGCAACCTGCCTGCGCCTCCGGGTGAGGGAAGACATCGTGCGCCAGCTCTCCATCCTCATCCGCCTGCGAGAGACGCTGCTCATCCTTGCAGAGGAGCATATCGAAAGTGTCATGCCCGGCTTCACGCACCTCCAGCACGCACAGCCAACCACGCTTGCACACCACCTCCTTGCCCACGAGGCTGCGTTCGGGAGGGATTTTCAGAGGATTGCAGGCGCGCTCTCCCGGGTCGACCAGTGCCCCCTCGGTGCCGCGGCGTTTGCATCAACCAGTTACCCCATCCAGCGCGAATTCGTTGCGGAACTCCTCGGTTTCCAGGGGGTGCTTGAGAATACCATGGATGCGGTGTCCTCGCGCGACTTCGCCCTCGAGCTACTCTCATCCCTTGCGATCATGATGATGCACTCGAGCCGTGTCTGCGAGGAGCTGGTGGTGTGGAGTTCTGGGTTTGCCAGGTTCGTCGAGCTTGATGACGCCTTCTGCTCGACGAGTTCCATCATGCCCCAGAAGAAGAACCCGGATACGGCAGAGGTGATGCGGGCTAAGGCTGGATCAGTGCTCGGTTCCGCCACTGCGGCATTTGCCATCGGAAAAGCCCTTCCCCTGAGCTACAACCGCGACCTGCAGGAACTCAACCCACATCTCTGGAGAGGGATAAGGGATGCAAAACACAGCACCCGCCTCCTGGTGGACATGCTCTCTTCGGCCACTTTCAATACCGCTGCCATGGCACTGGAAGCAGGACGGGGGTACTCCACTGCGACAGACGTTGCGGACATGCTGGTCCAGTCGCATGGTTTTGCCTTCAGGACTGCGCATACTCTCGTGGGTAAGGCGATCCAGAAGGGGGGCCTTGACCTGCCCACGCTTGACCGTGCTGCGGAGGAGATGGGGCTTGCCCCCCTCTCGAAAACAGGGGTTACCGGGAATGATATCGCCGCGGCACTCGACGTTCGGGCCTGTATCGACCGCCGCAGGGCTCAAGGGAGCCCTTCTCCGTTCGCAGTGAAGGTATCCCTCTCTTCAAGGAAGACGATACTTGCAGAAGACTCCCGGATTCTGGAGGAAAAGATGTCTCATTACTCAGAGGCAATCCGCCGCCTGATCAGCGATGCGAGAAAGGAGGCGGGAGAGTGAGCGGCCTCCTGTCCGGCGACCTGGTCAGGTGCATCGTGGGTGGTGCTGAACTGAAGGGCACCTACATCACCGGCCGCGACGGCATGGCAGTCCTGAAGATGGACAGCGGGTACAATATCGGGGTCTTTCCAGGCGACTGTACCCTCATCAAGCGCCCACCCCCGGCAAAACCCGCGAGAGAGGAGGTTTCGCAGGACACCACTCTGCCCGTGCTCTCCATCGTCTCGACTGGGGGAACAATTGCGAGCAGGATAGATTACCGGACAGGTGCAGTCACGAGCCAGTTCGATGCGTCAGACATCCTCCGTGCGATCCCCGGCCTGAGTGCGATCGCCCGCTACCGGACCCGGAAGCTGTATACCATCCTCTCGGAGAACATGACACCCTCGATATGGCAGGAACTGGCGAGGGCTGTCTACGAGGAGATACAGGGAGGGGCGAAAGGGGTCATCGTGACCCATGGGACCGATACCATGGCATACTCCGCAGCCGCCCTCAGCTTCATGCTCGAGACCCCGGTGCCAGTCGTCTTCGTCGGTTCGCAGAGGTCTGCGGACCGCCCCAGTTCAGACAATGTAATGAACGCACTCTGCAGTGCGAGCGTAGCGGTCGGTGACCTTGGCGAGGTGGCTGTAGTGATGCACGCGACGACGAGCGACGACCGGTGCGCAATCCACCGTGGCACGAGGGTCAGGAAGATGCACACCTCGCGGCGCGATGCGTTCCGGAGTATCGGAGTCCCTCCCCTGGGTTACGTTGACTATCCCTCGCTCAAGGTGACCCTCTCTCCCGGCACGGCAGGAAGGGGTACCTGCGAACCCGCGCTCCACGACCGGCTTGAACCAGCGTGTGGCCTTCTTTACTTCAGCCCGGGCATGTCCCCTGACATGCTCGAAGCATACGCGGGATTGAAAGGAGTGGTGATTGCCGGGAGCGGGCTCGGTCACATCAGCACCTCCCTCATCCCGGCAATACGGGAGATGGTCGACCAGGGGACCCTCGTTGTGATGACATCCCAGTGTCTCCATGGGAGGGTGTGTGACCGTGTCTATGATACGGGCAGGGACCTGATCAGGACAGGCGTCATCGAAGGAGAGGACATGCTCCCCGAGACGGCGCTGGTGAAACTGATGTGGGTACTTGGAAACGAGCCCGATAGTGAGAAGGCGCGTCGCATGATGCAGGAGAACCTGAAAGGGGAGTACACGAGGAGGTCGCTGCATGGATTATAACCGGCTCGGCCTCGTTGCAGGGATCGAGATCCACCAGCAGCTGAATACGAGAGAGAAGCTCTTCTGCCGTTGCCCGACGGAACTTCGACCGTTCGATGAACATAACGGGGAATTCTTCCGCTACCTGCGCGCGACAGAGAGCGAACTCGGCGAGATTGACAGGGCGGCACGCGAAGAGATGAAGAACCTCCGGAGGTTCTGGTACTATACCTATGACAGCACATGCCTTGTTGAGAACGACGAGGAGCCTCCTGCCCCCCTCAATCCCGAGGCACTCGCGGTCTGTCTCCAGATCGCGAAGATGTGTGACATGACCCCGATACCCCAGGTGCACACCATGCGAAAGCTCGTCATCGACGGGTCAAACACCAGCGGGTTCCAGCGTACGGCCCTCGTTGCCGTGAACGGCATTCTCCCGAACGGCGGGGCCATCGAGACGATCTGCCTCGAGGAAGAGGCGGCACAGAGGGTTAAGGATGAGCTCTTTTCGCTCGACCGCCTGGGAATTCCCCTGGTGGAGATCACCACCTCGCCCTGCATGCATTCCCCCGAAGAGGTGCAGGGGATAGCCGAGTTCCTCGGGATGGTGCTCCGCTCGACCGGCAAGGTGAAGAGGGGCCTTGGGACGATTCGGCAGGACGTCAATATCTCTATCCGCGAAGGGGCGCGTGTGGAGATCAAGGGGGTCCAGGAGCTGGATCTCATCTCAGAGGTAGTCAGAAGGGAGGTCCAGCGCCAGGAACGGCTCCTTGCTATCCGGCAGCGATTAATCGAGCGAGGAGCGTCGATCTCCCGGACTCCACACGATGTGACAGCCCTCTTCTCCCATTCCGGCTCGAAGATCCTCAGGAAGGCATCGCGGATCATGGCCGTCACGCTCTCAGGGTTCGCCGGCCTTGTCGGAGAGGAGATCCAGAACGGGAGGAGGCTTGGCAGCGAACTCTCCGATTATGCAAAGAAATGCGGGGTGGGAGGTATCTTCCACACTGACGAGCTTCCCTCCTATGGGATTACTGCTGATGAAGTGACTGCCCTGCGCGCTGAAGTCGGAGCCGGGGAGGCTGACTGCATCGTACTCGTGGCAGGAGATACACGCCAGGCGGAGTGCGCATGCCAGCAGGTTATCCTCCGGGCCGAACTTGCCCTGAAAGGAGTCCCTGAAGAGACGAGGAAGATGCTGGAAGGGGGCAGCACCTCGTACATGCGGCCACTCCCGGGAGCAGCGAGGATGTATCCAGAGACCGATGTGCTTCCTGTCCCGGTCACTTCGGAATGCTGGGAGATGATCCCCCGCGTTGAACTCCTGAACGCGAAGGCAGAACGGTTTTTTAGGGACCATGGCCTCGATGCCGCGGTTGCACGGCAGATCGCTTACTCCGAGCACGTGCTGCTCTTCGAGAAGGCAGTGGATCTCGGCATCGCTGCCACCCTTGCGGCCCGGACCCTCATTGCAACCCTGAAAGAAATCTCCCGGGAAGGGCTCGATGTCCACCCGCTCGTTGCCGACCGTGACTCCGGTGGAAACCCGGTCATACCGGAAGTATTACAGGTCCTGCTCGGGGTAAAGGAGGCGCGCGTCGGCAAGGAGGCCGTCCCGGATGTGTTGAGGAGGATACTTCAGGGTGATTCTTCGGAGTCGGCAATGCAGGCCGTGGAGTCAACGGCTGAAGGGGCCGATCTTGAAGCACTTGCGAGGAGCATCGTGCGCGAGAGGATGCCGTTTGTGAAGGAGAAGGGCATGGGAGCCCTCGGTCCCCTCATGGGAGTGATGATGAAGGAAGTACGGGGCGCGGTAGACGGCAGGAAAGTCTCGCAGGTCATGGAGGCGGCGCTCGCTGAAGCACTCGGGGAAAAATAACCCCGCATCCCCCGTTGAGGGGGTCCAAAGTATTAAAAGAAAGCATCGCAAATAAATTAAGGAGTTTGCCTATGGGAAAAACAGGATCCGTCCAATGGACGCAGGTGAAAGGCGTCAAGGGCCAGATACGCCTGGTTCCAAAGTCTGAAGGGGAATTAAAAAAGCCGGGGCCAAACCAGCGGTTCAAGGCTGGCGCATCGCTGCGCAAGCTCGAACAGCTGATGGGAGAGGGCCAGGGCGGTTTCCGCGGGGGCCGCGGGGGAAGGGGTGGCCGGGGAGGTCGCGGGGGAAGGGGTGGCCGGGGAGGCCGCTCTACCGAGTCAGGACCTCAGGCTAACCCCATGGTCCGCAAAGCCATGCGGAGGCCCAAGGTCTCCATGCTTGGCGCCAAGCAGAAATCGGGCAGATAACTACCAATATCCCCAAATCTCCTTTTTTTTAGTGATTTTGCTGAGAATCCAGAAGTATCTTGTATGACTGCAGTACAGTGAGAGTATGGAACTGAAGACAGCGGTGAAGGGTTACCAGTTTGCCGAGCGTGCCAAGAGTGAACTGATCATCTCCTCGCAGCTCACTATCGCCCTGGCAGGGTTCCCGGACGCCGAGCGTCCGGGCGGGAAACGGATGCTTATCCTCCTCCTGGAGGCGGTCCGCTCCGAACTCGAATTTGCCTGGAAGGGGACCGAGATATCGGATTTCCGAAGAGCCATCAACCTTCTCTCCGAATCGATCAGCACTGTCGAGAGCGAGAATTATGGCGCAGCATCCCTGAAGATGAGCGAATCGATCAGCGCGGTCACCACTGCTGCCCAGGGAGCATGGCAGGTACTCGAAGCGAATGGACTCATCTGAATTCCTCGAATTCCTGGTATCGCGCTGCTCGGTGCGGGAGTATGACGGGAGAAAAGTCCCTGACGCGGATCTCACCTACATCCTGGACTGCGCAAGCACCGCACCGAGTGCGGGAAACCTTGAGGCCTGGGACGTGGTGATGGTCGAGGGGGAAGAGGCGCAGGAGAGGATGGCAGAGGCGGCATACGGACAGGAACACGTGGCGAAGGCCGCGGTCCTCCTGGTCGTATGCGCAAATTACGTGCGATCCATGTCCAGGTACGGCGATCGCGGCGTCCTGTTCGCGGTAGAGGACGCGACCATCGCCTGCACCTACATGATGCTTGCAGCCCATGCCAGGCGGTTGCATACCTGCTGGGTGGGTTCATTCCAGGACGAGGAGGTGCGTCAACTGCTTGACCTTCCGTCCCACGTGAGGCCCGTTGCAATCCTCTGTCTCGGAGTCGGCTTTACGCCAGGGAGTTATACAGAACGAATGCCGGTGGTGGAGCACATGCACCACCAGTCCTGGTGAGGGATCTATGAATGCCTGATTATCGTGTAATTCTTGAAGGTGCATGGGTGGTGAAAGATGTCTCCTCGCTCGACGATGCAGTGAGCATTGCCATAAGCGAGGCAGGCAAGAGGCTGAACCCGGTTGCAGCCTATGTTGACGTGGAGGTAGGAATGCTTGCCTGCCCATTCTGCGAGGGAGAACTGAACAGTGCCCTGGTGGTGGCGCATACCGCCCTCGTGGGGCTCCTGCTGGAGATGAAAGTCTTCAGGGCCGAATCACCCGAACACGCCACCCGTATCGCAAGATCGGTGATTGGAAAAGCCCTCCGCGACGTTCCCCTGGAAGTCAAGGAGGTCTGCACTCTGTGATATACGTCGTCGGGCATACGGCCGTCGATCACATCTGCAGGGTACCCAGGTTTCCGCCAAGGAACGGGTCTGCCACGATCCTCGACAGGAAGATCTATTTCGGCGGCGGGGCGGCGAACATTGCCGCAGGCATCGCCCGGCTCGGTGAGCCCTGCACCCTGGTGAGCGCGGTGGGTGCGGATTTTTCCGGCAGCGAATACGACCGCTGGCAGAAGTCGCTTGGCCTTCATCAGCATTTCTTCACGGCATCTGATGCCCATACCGCAACCGCGTTCATGTTCACCGATGAGGAAGGAGACCAGATCACCTTCTTCGAATGGGGTGCATCGGGCATCCTGTCCCAATCGGAAGCACCCGCCTTGCCTTTCGTACACATGGCAACTGCAGACCCCGGGTTCAACACCCGCATCGCAGAGCGCGCAACTTTCTCTACGTTTGACCCGGGGCAGGACCTGCACCGCTACAGCAGGGAGCAGCTCGGGTCGATACTTTCCCACATCAATATCCTCTTTGCAAACCAGCACGAAGTAGAGAGCATGTGTCGGACACTCGGCCTTTCGCGTGAAGAGCTTGCCGCCCGTGTACCCCTTGCTATCTTCACGATGGGCGCCGGCGGAAGCGAGTGCATCAGAGACCGGGAGCGCTGGCATATCCCCGCAGTGAAGGTCGATATGGTCGATCCCACCGGGGCCGGGGACGCCTACCGCGCTGGCTTCCTTGTGGCATTCAAACGTGGATACCCTCCGCTGGAGTGCTGCCGGATCGGAACAGTGACCGCCTCGTTTGCCGTAGAGGTCGTAGGGTGCCAGAACAATCTCCCATCATGGGATGAGATGGAGGCGCGGTACCGGCGCGAATTCGGGGCTCTTCCAGAGACAGGACCCGGCGCAGGAGACGCTCACCGGGTTTGGAAGTGATACAGGAACATGTCGGTGATGGGGGGAGAACTGAGGATCGAGCGGCTCGGGCGCTTTCTCTTCAATGCCCCCTCATGGCCAATCTCGCTTGCTCTTCTCCTGCTCCTGGGCTTCATTCTTGACGGGGTCAGCCTGAAACTCGGCTCTGCCCTCTGGCTCGGGACCCTGGCATTCACCATCCCTGCCCTCTTCGCATTCATTGCAACAAAGCCTGCAGTAGAGCTGATCGGGCGCCCCATGACCTGGAACAGGTCTGCGCTCCTGGCACTCTCCTGCACGCTTTTTGGAGTCATCATCACCCTCTCGGCGCTTACGATCTCTTCCTCGATGCTTCCGCTCTTTTACGCAATATCCCTCGGGATTATCCTTGGACTCCGGCTCCTCGTCCTTGTTGCAATCGCCGATTACCGGATACCCCGGATGATCCTGCCTGCCGCGAGCCAGAGCCTGACAGGGGTTGCGATGGGTGTGTTCCTGTTCCCGAAGAATTTTCTTCTCCTGGCGCTTGTCCTCCAGGTATTCTTCGGTCTCGGTTTCATCCTCCTTGTCTGGGCAATCGACAGGCCACTCTACCGGACATTCCAGATAAGGGGGCTCGACTTCCTGAACTCGTTCCTTGCACATCTGACCGATGGTTCAAGGGCGCTCGAGGATTTTTTCCGCAAGATAGGCGAGGAGGTCACTGTGCCGCAGGTCACGATCTTCTTTCGGAGGAGCGGCAGGAAAGGCCTCATCCTTACTGTCCCGAACGTGCACCCGGGACCGATGGGCGAGATTGGCGGGGGAAACCTTCCCAGGGGAATGCAGTCAGGGTTTCCAGAGATGGTCATGGTGCCTCACGGAGCTGCCACCCATGACTTTAACCTGGTGTCCGAGAAAGAGATTGACAAGCTCGTGCAGGCGGTTGCAGGGTCACGAAAAGATCTGAAATTCTCTGATTACGCGACCCGGTCAGTGCGATACCAGCAGGGATCTGTCTCGCTTCTCTGCCAGGTCTTCGATGACACCCTCATGATGGTGGGCACCAGGTCCCCAGAACGTACCGAGGACCTTGACTTTAATATCGGGATGACCATTATGTCCGAGGGTCACCGGTCGTTCCCACATGTCGCCTTCATTGATGCCCATAACTGTTATGCCGGCGATATCACCTATGTGCTCCCGGCGACAAGGCTCGCCATGGAATATTACCATGCGGGGGTAAGGGCAATAGACGAGACGCCAGGAATGCAGAGGTTTCCTTTCGAACTCGGGATCTCGCACGTGCAGGTCCCTTTCACGCGTGAACAGGGGTTTGGCGACCAGGGCATCCAGATGGCCGTCGTAAAGGCAGGGGATCATACCACTGCTTATCTCCTGGTTGATGGCAACAACATGGAGGGGGGAGTCAGGGATGCCCTCAGGAATTTTTTACTCCAATCGGTTGACGACGCCGAAGTGATGACGACCGACTCGCACGTGGTCAACACCATCAGCGGCAAGAACCCGGTCGGTCTTCATGTACCTGTTTCAGCTATCATCCCTTGCGTGAACGAAGCCCTCTGCAAGGCAATGGCCGACATGGCCCCCGCCGAGGCAGCGGGAAGCACTGCCTGGTGCGAGGGGGTCGTCGTGTTCGGGTCCCACCGTATCACCCAGATGGCGAGCACCGTGAATACAGTCCTCCTCTTCATCCCCGTCCTCAGCGCCGGAATGCTCTTCCTGGTCTTTCTCCTCTCGATTCTCGTGTACTTCATGATTGGATGACTTCACACCGGAAGATGGGTGAAAGAGAAGAGAGGTGGCAGGGACTAAAAAAATTTTTTACAGGATACCCTGCAGTATTCCAGAAAATGTGAGAGGAATGACCACCATGGTCCAGGCAGCGATATACCATTGATGCGTGAGAGTATCAGGCAACGATCAATTGGAGTATCAGCATTATCTGACACTGAACCATGTTGGTTTCACATTTTTTGTTGTATTGTCCATTATATAAATCTTTTGGAAAAACGTCGCAAATCACCAATTAAATTCTGCTTTAGCCAAGAATGTCGGGACTTTATGTACAGAGCGCGTAACCAGTCCGGCACCTAACCTGCCTAACCCGGGTATACGCGCTGCACCGCCTGTTTCCCCGTAGGGCTCCATGGGATGACCCAAACACCGATTCAACCCCGTTACCACGAATATAGAAACCACCAATATTGCGTTATTTTATTGATCTGACTCCAATTTAACGTCTGACGCCAGATTTACATGCAGAGAGGGACAACAGGTATGCGGTGACATCATGAGACAGGCACCGGTATCCGTCTTTACCCGGGCTGGCATCGCCCGGCGTTCAGGAAAGGGGATGTCCATCTCCCTGGGGGACCACACGTTCTTTGTACCTCCCGAAGAGGTGGGCGGGCTTTTTTCAGACCGGAACGCCATGATACTCAATGACGAAGGGGAGCAGGAAGGGATGGCCTGGCTCTCCCCGGTTACGGCAAGAAAGAAGCAGGACCTGACAGCCCTTATACAGGACAGGCTCTTTATCGTCTCGTGCAGGGAGCTGCATGCACTGCTCTCTGGCAACAGGGAGGGTATCACTGTCAGGGAATACCATGCCGAACGGGCAGGATAAAACCCTGCAGTATTCCTCTTTTCAAAATCCACGTAGCAATAAGAGCCCCGCAAGACAGAAGCAGCCTGTCAATGGCTCTTTTACTATCCACATCTGCCATTTCGCAGCCCGAATTATCGATAATGGCCTCTTTTGGCCAGGAGATCTCTTTCCTCCTGAAAAAGGCGGGAGAAAGGAGCAGGACCGAGCAAAAGGATAAAAAGACTCCAGGTGCCATGACTATCATCCCCAAACAGGACCTTTGAAATATTGAGACTGTTCCTAGCCTGAGGCGATATGTATGATGAAAATCCTGCTGGTCGATGACGATCCCGATCTGCTCGAACTCATCTGCCGTTTCCTGGAGCGGGAAGAAGAGATGCAGATAGATACCTGCATGTCCGGTCCCGACGCCATCGAGGCCCTGAAGAACACTCATTACGATGCGATCGTCCTCGACTATGAACTCCCCGGGATGAACGGGATCGATTTTCTGAAGATGATCAAGGGCCAGGGGGATGAGACTCCGACCATAATCTTCACTGGTAAAGGCCGCGAGGAGATTGTGATAAAGGCCCTCAACTACGGAGCCGACTATTATCTCCAGAAGAGAGGTGATCCCCGGCTGAACTTCCTTGAACTCCTGTACATGATCCGGGAAGCCGTCCGAAGGCACGGATCCAGGAAGGAGCTCCGCGAGAGCGAGAGGAGGTTTCGAGAATCCCTGGAGAATGCCCGGCTCATCGCGTTTCAGCTGGACAGGGACTTAAAAGTCACGTTCTGCAATGCCTTCCTCCTGACACTTGCAGGATATGAAAGAGATGAAGTGGTGGGGACGTCCTGGTCAGACATCTTTATCCCTGACCCTGAACGGTACAGGGTCGGGCAGTTCTTCATTTCCGCGATGGATGGCGACCTGAACGCGCTCTATTTCACCTGCAGCATCAGGACAAGAGAAGGAACGATCCGCAGGATCGACCTCAATAATACTTTGCTGCGCGACCCGGAGGGAAACGTGACCGGTATATCCTGCATCGGGCAGGACATCACCGACAAGGCGAAGATCGCAGAACAGAAAGCAGCATCGGAGGAACGGCTGAAGGTACTCTTTGAGTATGCGCCTTACGCATATTTCCTCACTGACATCAGGGGGACATTCATCGATGGAAACGCAGCAGCGGAAGATCTGGTAGGATATCCCAGGAACACTCTTATCGGAAAAAATTTTCTTGAAACAGGCATCCTCTCGCCAGAAGAAGTCCCTAAAGCCATCTCTCTCCTCGCACGACATGTTGAAGGCGAGCCTACAGGCCCCGAAGAGTTCATAATCAACAGGAAAGACAAAAGCCGTGTGATCGCAGAGATCAGGAATCATCCGGTAATAATGGGGGGAAAGACCATTGTCCTTGGTTCCGCGCACGATGTGACCAGCAGGCATATTGCCGAGGAATCGCTTCGCAGGATGAATGCAAAGCTCACCCTCTTGAACATCATCACCCGGCATGACATCCTCAACACGGTCACTGCCCTTCTCCTCTACATTGATCTGCTCAAGGAGGACCCAAAAGACGATACCCAGAGAGAGACTTTTGTGAAAGTGGAACACCTCGCCCAGACCATCAGGAGGCAGATCGAATTCACAAAGGTATACCAGGACATTGGGATTGAAATCCCCCAGTGGCAGGTCCTTGAGGAGATCATTGGCCGGGCATCGGTTTCTGCAAGCCTCCAGGGGGCAACAGTAAAAAGTGACAACAGGGATGTCGAGATCTATGCCGATCCCCTCCTCGAGAACGTGGTACAGAACCTTATTGACAACTCGCTTCGGCATGGAGGAGGCGTCGATTCAATCTGGATAACCTCGCTGCAGGATGAGTCCGGTATGAAGATCGTGTATGAGGATAATGGGCAGGGTATCCCTTCACGTGAGAAAGAGGAGATATTCAGGCGGGGATACGGGAAGAATACCGGTTTCGGACTCTTTCTCTCCCGGGAGATCCTGGCAATCACCGGACTTGCGATCAAGGAGACCGGGACATTCGGCAAAGGGGCCAGGTTCGAGATCAGGGTTCCCCGGGAATGCTTCCGCCCGGTTGAGAGAGGCAAGGCGAATCAGCGAGGGGAAGAAGACGCCTGACGACCGGGAGGCGGTGATCCGTGACAAATATAGTCGAGATCGAGGATATATCCCTCAAGGACTCCCTCCCCATCACCCGGTACCACAAAACCCCCCTCCATGACACGCTTCTCATCCCCGGACCGGGTGATCAGCCGGTATTGCACGTGGTACTCGTCACCTGACTGGAGAGCCGTTCTTCTCACCTCATCGACCCTGTCACGGTCTTCCTGAACGATGAGCTGGCTGAATGAAGGGTTCCCCCTTACTAGGTCATCTGCAGGATAACCGGTAAGGAGGTCTGCCCCTGCGCTCGCAAAGAGGACCGTCTCTCTCCCGGCGAGTCGTATGCGAAAGACCATACCGGGGAACCTTTCCATTACCGATGAGAATATCCTCATCTTCTCCCGTGCAACCTGGATGTCAGCGCGGATAGCGACGATATTCTTGACCTTCTGCATCATCTCCGAGAACTGTGTCCGCGGATCAGGGCTCTTCTCAAGGTACAGGTCTGCGCCGAAATTGAGTGCATCGATCACCACGTCCTCCCTGCCCTTTCCGGTGAAGATGATGAAGGGGGTGTCGTCACCCATTGCCTTCACCCGTTTCATGAACTCGATGCCATTCATGCCGGGCATCGCATAATCCGAGATGATTGCATCGAACCTGTGGTGCCCGAGGAGCTCGAGAGCCTGTTCGCCGGATGTGGCGGGGGTCACACGGATACCCCTTCCCTTCTCGAGAAACATGCGGGTCACCTCCAGGAACTGCACTTCATCGTCAACAAGGAGAATCGATATCATGCCAGGCCCCCGTCCAGTGCCGGATGGTTCATCAGCAGGATGATGACCGGATAACTATTTAAATCAGGCGGAAAGGGCCAGTCCTTGTTACGACAAATACCTCGTCGGACGTGCATGAAGAAAGGTATATGTGATGTTACACCGACATTCTGCCATTTCATGGCACCTGTTCCGGTCATCGCAGTGGGAGAGAACGAATTCCAGCTGAGCTCGTTTCTTCGGGCGTACTGGTTCTTGTTCGTGTTCATTACGCTGTTTGCAGCACTCACTGTATTTCTCACCCGGATATTCCCGGCAACAGGAAGCAGCGAACCGGTGTTGGAAATCCTCGGCATACCCTTTGACCTTCAGGAGATCGGCATTGCCTCCTGCCTCCTGATCACGTACCTCGGCATATTTGCGGTACTCTGGGCGGCATTTGCCGAACCCCGGGACAGGCCGATCTTCTATTATTTTATCGGGATCGAAGCATTCAAGCGCCTCCTCCTCGTCATCCCCCTTGTGGTGCTGGTGCTGACCCTCACCACATGGATATACCTCACCTACACGCAGGTGCTGGCAGTGATCTTCTCAATTATCGCATTCTGCCTTGGGATGGTCGTTTTTTCATCGATTCTTGTCCTGATCAGCAGGACTGCACGCATTCGGAGGATAGTCCTCGCGACCATGGCATATGCGCTGGTCGTGTTCTTTGTTACCCTCGCCTCGCTGCTCGCGGTCAATGTACGCACCATCCCGCAAATATTCACCCCGCTGGTCTTTTTCGTGTTTGCGATGGGCATTGCCTCGGTCTTTTACATCATCGCCACGCTCATCTTCGAGATTATCCTCCCGCTCTTCCAGGGCTGGAAATAAAAAAGACGGCTCGACTCTCACATGTCTCGTGCCTCAGTTTAAGGCACGACTTTTTATACGAGAGATGAGGAAACGTACTTCTCAAGAGATAAGGAGCGTTCACCAATGCTGAAATACAGACTTGTCATCCTTGTGGTCCTCGCTGCCCTTGCATATGCTTCGGCGCCGGTCATGGCGGCCAATTTTGCTTTTTCGAATGAAGATGACGGGAAAACCGTGCACGTCAACCCCGGGGATACGGTCACTCTCTCGTTGAGAGAGAACCCGAGTACAGGTTTTCGCTGGATAATGGAGACGAGCGGGGGATTGAAGACCCTCCAGGATTCATATACCCCATCAGGAACCGGGCTTATAGGGGCGGCAGGGGTAAGAACCTGGAAGTTCCTGGTAACGGGGACCGGCAGGCAGACAATATCAGCGGTCTACAAGCAGGCCTGGATGCCGACAACTGGTGAAGAGACCCGCTATTCCCTTGAGATGATCAGCGGGCAGATGTCAGTCCAGAAACCAGTTGCATTGAACAAATTCAGGACCTATTTCAAACCTGAATTATACAAGACTGTCCATTATTGATTCCTCGCATCGCTTTTTTTCATATCACGGCGGGATCCTTGCGAGGATGAGGGGGCCGGTATTCCCGGCAGGTGGGAAAGATTGCCCCGTATCCTGCCGGTGGCAGATGCCGTACCTCTTTCCGCCACACTATTGAACGAGAATACATGCCCGCCATTATGGGTTCGAATGCTTGTATCCGGCCGTTTGGATGTCGGTTCGGGAGTGATCCCCTGCATTTTTTCAGCCATTCAGAATCCAGATGCTGTACGTCAGGAATGCGGCGAACGTGACCCAGGCGAGATACGGGACCATCAGGAATGCTGCCGTCTTATTGATCCGGTAAAAGGCAACAATGGTGGCGACGATGAATAACCACAGAATGATTATCTCGACAAGGCCGAGGAACGGAGACTGGAGGCCGAAGAAAAGGAATGTCCAGAGCGCATTGAGCACGAGCTGGGTCGAAAAAAAGATGAGTGCAAGCCGGACCTCCCTCCTGCCGGTCCCCTCCATCCATATCAGGTAGAGCGATATACCCATCAGGATATAGAGCGTGGTCCATACAGGGCCGAAGACGAACCCAGGAGGATTGAAAGGTGGCTTCTCTATTGCTGCATACCATGATCCTTCTCCCGTAGTAGTGACGAGTGATCCAATGATCCCGGCAAGGTTGCAGATGACTATTGCCGCAAGCAGCTTCAGGGGTGAACGCACCCAGCCAGACGAGGGAAGTGTATTCTTTCGGTCCTGCGATTCCATGCACCGATGTCTCACTTATCAATATTTAGTCGTGTCCATCCCAGAATGCTCAGGTCAATACCGTGGCTGGGTCCCGGAGCGCCTGTTGAACCGGGAAGCCCGCGCGATTTCAGGGTCGACTCGAGATTCTGGTCTCATTTCGTCCGGGAAAAGATTGTATGCCTCCCTTCACCTTGCCTTGGCCTGCACCCTCGGCTCGATGATGGTCCAGATCCAGTCGGCAAGCTCCCTGATGTTCTTGGTCTGGATGAAGATCTCGCCAGGTCCCTGGATCTCGGTGACAAGCCCTTCTCCGCCAAGTATCGTCTCCTTCAGCCCACCGAACTTCGTCACTTTGTACTGGCAGGTGTCGCTGAACGCCACCAGGTGGAAATTATCCACGACAAGTTTTTCACCTTCTTTCAGGGTATGCCGGTCGATTGCCCCGAACGTGTTGATAAATACGGTCCCTTCCCCTGTCGCACGTATCATGAACAGTCCCTGCCCAAAGAGCCCTTTCGTGAACCCTTCCCACTTGACGTCGAGGTTCACGGTCCCCTGGGAGGCGATGTATGCCGCCTTCTGGAGGATGAACCCTTTCCCCTGGCTGATCGGGATTGTGTCGATATCACCGAGCGGGGCGGCGCTGAACCCTGCCTCGCCAGTCCCCGTTGTCGCGGTGAACTCGTTGACAAAGAAGCTCTGCCCGCCCACGAGAGCAAGCCCGAGTGTGCCCAAGAGACTCTTCTCCCGTTTCTGGGTCTTCACCTCGATGGTGGGCTGCATATAGGTCATCGACCCTGATTCGGCGACAATGCTCTCGCCCGGTGACAGTGTGACCACCAGGAGGGAATAGGCGGGTTTATAGCGTATTTCGTACTTCATACCATACAACCTTTGCGTCCTCCTGATGAAAGGGCTTTCCAAAGAAGAGGAGAATATACTCCTGGTGGCCACATGGCAGGGGCAGCCAGGCCGGATACTGCAATTCGCATCCAAAGGATCCTTCACCTATTCGTGGCACAGGTAAGACCGCACCTGTCTGAACTCCAAAAATGCCCGACCCTGTTTCGGGTGCAGGGTGCAAACCAAAAGAACTGTCTGAAAAACTAAAATAGTCGATATACGAACTGATTCTCATACAGGTGAGCAATACAGGATTATTTTTCAATAGTACATGCAGTTTCCATTCATCATCCTGATGAATATTCATTGCTCTGATGAATGAATGCATGGCAAATTCTTATTAGCGGCCCTAGAGCAGGCTTTAATTGACAGGTCATTGTTGCCGAATGTCAAAAGCTCGCATACTCATTGTTGAGGATGACGATATCATCGCCAGGCTGATGGAATGGCGGATAACGAAACTCGGGTATGATATATGTGGAAGAGCTGCCGATGGAAATGAGGCTGTATCACTTATAGAGCGAATGTCCCCGGATCTCGTTCTCCTTGACATAGGCCTTCCCGGGAATTATGACGGCATTTCGGTTGCCCGGGAAGTCCGGAGAACGAATGATATGCCGATTGTGTTTGTAACCGCCCATTCGCACGGGGAGATCATAGAGAGAGCAAAACAGACACGCCCGAACGGTTTTATCCTGAAACCTTTCAATGACGACGACCTGCGGGTCGGAATCGAACTGGCACTGAGATAGAGACAGATCCTGGAAATGATTGTTTTTCTTCCAGGGTTTTTCTTGGAATTATATGGATTGCATCCACTCTGTCGGAATTCCAGGATACGCGGAGCGAAGGCTCCCAGTTCACGATGGTTTTCCCGAAGGGGATGTACAGGTTCATCGGTTCAGGCGAGCAGGGGGAGGACTACTACCCCGAACCACCAGTGTGAATTCCCGCGCAAGGGGGCAGGGTCTGACTGGCCGCAAACCCGACATTCCCTGCTGCATCCGTGAAAGGGAAGAGTGAGTGCCCAGTGTTCCCCCGAAATCGGCGTCAGTGCGAACGGTTCATGTCGTATCTTTCCCTTCCTCTGTTTCCCTGGCCGTGACCCCGGTCCCAGGGTGCGTCGCCGAGAACAGGGAACGGATCCTGTCTCCGAGTTCGGGGCTTGTAAGAATGAGGAGGGTGTCCCCCTCCTCTATGATGGTGCTCCCGCATGGCACAAACCGCCTGCCGCTTTTCTCCATCATGATGATGAGGGTCTCCGGGGGCAGCCCGATCTCGACGATCTGCTTTCCTGCAACCTCTGCACCCGGTGATACTGCGATCTCGACGAGGTCGTTCCCGGAATCGCACCCTGCCCCGAGGCTCATTGCGAGTTTCGGGGAATCCTGCAGCGGGGCGGAAACGCCCAGCCGGCGTGCGATGAACGGGATAGAAGTTCCGTGAAGAAGCGCCGACGTGATCACGATGAAGAAGACCAGGTTGAAGATCGTCCCGGCCTGGGGAATCCCCGCGAGGAGGGGGAACGTGGCAAGGACAATGGGGGCGGCCCCCCGGAGGCCCACCCAGGAGACCATCACCTTGTCGGGGAGGGCCATTCTCCACGGGCTGAGCACGAGGAAGACGGAGAGGGGCCTCGCAATGAATATGAGGAAGAACGAGAAGAGGATGCCGGCCCCTGCGACTGCAATGAGGTGCGAGGGGAACACGAGCAGCCCGAGAGTAAGGAACATCGCGATCTGCATCAGCCAGGCAATCCCCTCGTGGAACCGCATCAGACTGTTCTTGTGGATGAACGAGCTGTTCCCAAGCACGAGCCCCGCGATGTAGACTGCGAGGAAACCGCTTCCCCCAAGCGACGCCGTCAGCCCGAATGTCATCATGACGAGCGCGAGGGTGAGCACAGGGTACAATCCCTCGAACTCGAGCTTGAGCCGGTTGATGAGATAGCCCATCACCCTCCCCATCCCGTACCCGATGAGCCCGCCGACTGCCATCTGCTGGATGAAGAGTGGGACCATGGCTACCACAGGCATCCCGGGGTTCAGGATGAGCGTGATTGCCCCGATAGTGAGAAAGACCGCCATCGGATCGTTGCTCGCGGACTCGAGCTCAAGAAGCGGCCGAAGGATTCCCTTCAGCCCTGCCCTCCTTGTCCTGAGTATCGAGAAGACCGCAGCAGCATCGGTGGAGGAGACGACCGCACCAAGGAGGAACCCTTCGAGCAGGGTGACTTTGAACACCACCACTGCGATGGCGGCCATGAGGAGCGCGGTGAGGAGGACACCCGCGGTCGAGAGCGCGACTGCCTGGGGGAGCACGGGCCTGGCTTCCGACCAGCGGGTATCGAGGCCGCCCGAGAAGAGGATATACGCGAGCGCTATCACCCCGATTGCCTGGGCGATCCAGGGATTGTCAAAATAGATCCCTCCCGGCCCCTCCGATCCCGCAAGCATGCCCACGACAAGGAAGATCAGGAGGGCAGGTACCCCGAGCCTTCCCGATACTTTGTTGGCGACGATACTGACGAGGATCAGAACCGCGATGACGAGGAGTATGTATTCAACGGAAGGTTCCATCTCTTCTGCTCCGTAACAAATGCAGAGATTCACGCATCCACGACATTTACAGCCTGCGTGTCATGCCCTATGCCTGCATATTGCATCATTCGAAGGGAGAATACAAAAAAGGTGATCTCCCGTGACACTCTCCAGATTATGGTCCGGCGGGGAATTGAAATTCTCATACATGCCGACTTGTTATTGGGAAAAGGAGCCTGGTATCACAGGACGTCGTTCCCCCAGGATGGAAAGTATGCTGCCCGGAATGTCGCGGGAAAACAAAAAACCTGGAGTAAAACAGGGAAAATATGTACGGTATCTTTCATTCCCCGGATACAAAAGGACCATCCGGAGAGAATAATCCCAGATCTTTTCCTCTAAAAAAACTACTACCGCAGATCTCCTGCCATTTTCTCCAGGGACTCTGCCACCCTCTTCCTGAACGCTTCACGATCGACAGCATTTGCGATGTGGCCATCGAGGAGCATGATCCGGTCTGCCTGGGCTACCAGCATGTCCATCGCACATGCGGCAAATATCAGGGCAGTCGCTCCCATCTTTCCACGGTCGTGGCACAAGATCTCTGAGAGGGGTGTGATCTCATGAGTCTGAAGGCAGCTCCGGACCAGGAGGTTCGGTGCAGCCCGGTCCTCGTCGATAATAAGAAGCGGGCAACCTCTCCCAACGGCCCTCTGCACCTGGTACGCCATGTTCATCGACCCACTGCCCATTCCCGACGCGGCATGCACCGTCCCGCTGATGCCAGGAGGAAGTGCGGAAAAGAACATGCTCACGTCAGCCCCGGTCAGCATGCAGTTCATCGCCTCGGCAGTGCAGAGTCCAGGGACTGTGACCACAAGTTCCCTGCCGTCACCTGTGGCATGGTCGTCCATTCCGGCATGGATACCCTCGAGAAACGTCGTCTTGCCCTGTGCGTTTGACCCGGCAACAGCAAACACCTCCCGTCTGCGGATCCCAAGACCTGTGATTGTCCGGTTGCTTGCGGGAAGTTCCAGTTCGCACGGGTCCAGCTCCCAGGGACAGGCAAACGGTATGTGAACCCCGGTCTTTGGTCCGGCTGTCCGGAAGTAACACCGATACCGCGTGTAGTGGCGTGCAAGCCGTGCTCCATCTCCGATAAAAGAGACAAGTCCCAGTGATGGGAGCATCTCCCTGATCAGCTGCTGGTCAAGTGTCGAGATCCAGGCGGTTTCCAGTACGCGGACCGGGACAGAACACGCGATTGCTGCAACCGCGTCGCAGAGGCGTGCGACCGTTTTTAAGACCGATGCGACCTCATCCTGGGAGAACTGTTCCGGACAGGGGACAGCCCCGTTCAGGAGGAGGTGGACCCCGCGTGCATCTGCAAAGTTCCGGTCCCCTGCATGCCAGAGATCTGATGCCAGTGCAGCGGATGATCCAATAACCGTGTAGGGCTCGGTGATTGAGGCAAACTGGTGGGGAAACCGGGTGCCCCGTCCCACAAGCGGCCCCAGTGCCGGATCCGACTGTGCCCTCCGCTTGATTTCCTCGATGATGCAGGCAACCGCACCGGGTGAACCCCGGCAGTCGAGCGGAACCTCTGAAAGGAGAGGATGGAGCACATGCAATGGCATGGCAAAGATGAGGGCATTGCCATCAAATGACCGGACGACGTACGCCGTGACATTGATGACTGCGTGCGAGTGGTCAATCTTCCACCGGTCATCCCCGGAAAGTGCGAGAATTCCTTCGAGACAGGCATCCGGTCCTTGCCTTGTCATACAGAGTGGGTTTACCTTCAGACCGGAAAAAACGAGGGGTGGAAGCCAGACTTCATACTCTCACATTCCTGCACACGTTACCTCCTTTGCGATGATGGGAAAAGAGATATCTACTCCGACCGTGCCGTCGTGAAGAATGGACGTGAACGGTTTTCACTGTCCAGGAAGTATCCTGAACAGCGCAGTGCCTCAAAGCGTTACCTTTGAATTTTTTAAAAAAACAGACAGGGG
>CAZRCH010000035.1:0-21999 GCA_964598545.1 uncultured Methanolinea sp.
CGTCATCTATTATTTCTCATATGAGTAGAAAGAAATAAAGATGATGTAATTGTCATCTCCTCGCTACCTGCAGGGAGATTGCGGATACGAGGGTCACGCAGGCGAAAATGGCTCCCGGGCAGAGGGTATGAGCCCGGATACACCATCAGAAGTTGCCGGGGAACCGCGGACATTTCCGGGGGCAGACACCCCTCGCTGCGCGGGTGCATCCCCCGATCTGGAGACCTTTTCCCGTGGTGAGTGCGTCAGCCACCTTTCTCCTTGCCGTGTGCAGGTCTCTCCAGACTGTCCTTCGCGATACACCGAGGATCGCGGCAGCCTCCTCCTGCTCCATTCCCTCGAGGTCGACGAGCCGCAGAAGTTCCACCTCGTCTGGAAGGAGCGTGATCACCGCCCTCCCCTCGTCAGGCCAGCATTGCGGGGAATAACACCGGGAAGAGAAGGCATTCCCGATGACTCTCGGGGTCCTTGGCCTGCCCCTCCGCCGGGTTGCAGCAGGCACGGGAGCGTCTTCATCCATGCATGTACCTTTCCTCCCGGCAGGTTGATTAGGCCTTCTGCTGCGGAAAGACCCTGCCGGTGAGGCGATCAGAAAAGAGATGAACGGGACCAGGACTCTTCGCCGGCAGCCGGGTGGCTACTTTGAGTCCGGGTCTTTCATCAGGTGGATGATATCCAGGTAGCGCTCCGGCTCTTCGCGGAATATCTTTCGCCGCGAGGATTTTGATCGCTGCCTTTCCCTTGCAATGCGAAGCGCGGTCCTCAACGGTACCGAAGTGACCTGGGAATTTCCCCCCTGTACACAAGTTGAAGGAGAAGATGAAAGGTGTCCGAGGGCGATCCCCCGGTCATCGCTGGTGTGTTCAGTCATTGTGCCGACCACGCAGGGCTTTTTGGTCTCTCTCTGTTCTCATGGATACCAAAGAGTCCTGTCTTACCAGACACAGCGCCTGCGGCGTCCGCCTCCAAATCCCCGCCCGCAACCCCAGGGGATGCCTCCCCTGCCCAGTCCATAGTACGCGGGTGGTGCATTTCCTTGCTGCACAGGCGCAGGTTCCTGTGGAGTCTCCTGTGTGCCTCCTGCAGCCTGCGCCTGGCCCTGCGCGGCCATGGGAGTTCCGTATGCCCTGCAGCGGCCCCTGCCCCAGCCCGTCATGGGACCGCGTCCGAAGGGTCCTGTTCCATCAAATCCTGGCATATCTATCAGCCTTCCTGTGGGCCCTGTGCCCTTAATTACTCATATGAGTAAAAATACATCAAGGTGTTGTTGGGGGCAACCGCTCTCCGGGAGAATCCGGATGAGGAGAGGCGGTCCCCGCAGCACGCAGGTATCATTTGGAGATCTTCTCTCCCGATGAGCCATGCCGGACGTCAGGAGTCGAACTGCTCGCATGCATACCCGTGCGATGCGAGCACCTCCCTGCAGTGGCGGGCAAACTGCTCTTCGGGCAGGGTGGAGGAGGGCAGGACCTCGCGCTCCCATATTTGCAGGAGCAGAGGATCGGCGGTCGAGAGGGAGGACTTCCCCTTCACTTTCCCCACTTCGGATCCCGCCTCATCGAGGATGCGCATGGTGCAGCACCTGAAGGTTCGGCAGATACCGGGCCGCGAGGAGTAGACCGTGCAGACGAAGGTCCCGTCAGTCCCCTTCCGAAGAAAAGGGCACCATCCTGTCTCGTAGGCGGGAGGAGTCCCCAAGAGGAAGAGGTCGCGAAAGGCAGGATTGACCTGCACGGGGATGCGCTCGCCGGTCACCAGGACGCGAAGGGTGTGGGAGAATGGCGAGAGGCTCTTCTCGATTTGCATGTGGCGTCCAAGGCTCATGCAGCACTTTCCGCACCGAGTACAGGTAAATTCCGTCATTTTGTCACTGTTCCACCCGGAATTTCACGATGCGGAAAGCGGGCCGGAAGAAAGCACCGGCCCTCCTGAGCTTCCCTCTCCTGGTTCATCAGGGGAGGCCCCCTGCGAGGCTCATGTGCCCGGGGGGCGAAAAAAAAGACAGGGTAAGATCGCGTGGTCCAGAGGCTCTCACCGGCAGGTCCCCTCCTCTGGTCCCATGCTCCAGATCTTCATCACGCGACATCACCGGGATCCATGAACGCCTCAAGCACTCTCGTCATCGTCCTGTGATGGGCCAGGCGCCCTTCAAGGAAGCTCGCCGACCTCTCGTCCCGGGACAGGGGAACAAAGGCGAACGGGTACTCGATGTCCCAGAGCACAAGGCCGTCAGGGGGAGCGGGGGCAAGCCTGGCGCCAGCGTCACCCTCCATCCGGTCCGAAATGATCTCTTCCCCACCGGCCCCCGTCCCTGCCAGGAAGAGTGCGGCGGCCATGTACCTGACCATGTGCCAGAGAAAACTCTCGGCACGGACCTCGAAGATGCAGAGTCCCTGTTCCCGGAAGACCGTTGCGGAGATCACCTTCCGGAGAGGGTCTCGTCCCTCGACCCTGGCGAAGAGCGAGAAGTCATGGCATCCCTCGAAGCGCCGTGCTGCCCGGGCCATGGCGTCCACGTCAAGGCCCCGGTCAAGGAAATAGTAGCGGTAGGTCCTGCGTATTGCATGGTGCCGTGGATGGAAGCCGGGCTCCACCATCGCATACCCCGTGATCCAGATATCGGGCGGAAGCTTCCGGCCCAGTGCGGAGATGGCGCGGTGGGGAACGCATGTGGAAAATGAGAATACCTGCGCCCTGGCGTGGACACCGCGGTCGGTCCTCCCTGCTGCGAGGAAACGTGAATCCCTGTGACTGGAGAAGAGGCCAAGGTGCATGCATGCGCTGATATATTCGCCTTCCACCGTCCGGAGCCCCGGCTGCATCTGGGACCCGGAGAACCCGTCTCCCAGGTACCCGCACCGGAAGGCCAGCCTCAGCGGGGCTGCATCCCCCTGGTGAACTTCTTCCATGTGTTGCGCAGGGACTGCCGGGTGTAGGTCCGAAGCGGTGTCATCCTCCCCGTGGCGACCGTCCTCCCTGCCCGGATTGCCTCTATGATCGACGCACTGTCCGGCTCGGCGTCCACGAGCGTCCTCCCGTATCCCACGAACCTTGCGTTGTGGGCATCGGACCCTCCTACGCAGGGTTTCCCTATCCGCCGGGCGATCCGCGCGGCTTTACGGTTTGCTGAACCCACGATGTACCTGCTGTTGAAGACCTCGATCGCGTCCACCTCCGAGAGTGGTGACCGCTGCCTCCTGGCGACGCCGTGGCGCCAGATATGGAAGGGATGCGGGAGGATCACGAGGCCCCCGAGCGTGCGGGCCTGCCTGATGGTCTCGGTCACCTCCAGGCCGCGTGGAATGGGAGTGGTGATCCCGAGGACCAGGAGGTGTCCCTGGAGGGTGGAGACCTCTATGCCGGGGATGATGATGAGCCTTGACGGGACAGCCAGGGCATGGAGGGCACCTTCGACCGTGTCATGGTCGGTGATGGCGATCGCATCAAGGCCCACAAGCTCTGCCCTCCTGATGACCTCTTCGACGGTGCTCTCTCCGTCCCGGGAATACCTGGTGTGAATGTGCAGATCGCAGTTCAGCATCTGATCATACCTTTTTTTGTCCTCCGTGATATTAAGAAGACTTATGCGAGTACTCCTCCCCACCGGGAGAGCGACCGTCGAAGTGGTCAGGCGGGCTGCAGCCGGGATCGACGCCCGGGTCGTGGTTACCGGAGAGATCGCCTCGTTCCTTGCTCCGGCCACGCTGCTCGCGCTCCTTTCCGAAGGGAATTACGACCTGGCCATCGTCTCGGGGATGTGCACCGCGTCGTTCGCGGCGGTTGAGGAGGCGACCGGCGTCCCTGTCTACCTGGGCCCCCGGCACGCCGCAGACCTCGCCCTCGTCCTCCCGCTGCTGCCGGAGATCCAGCTCTCAAGAACGGTCCCTGCTGACGAGTTCCTGGCCGGGGAGAGGCGAAGGGAGGCGGAGTTGTGCATCGCCCGCACCGAGCAGGAGGCCGATTTTCTCTATTCAGTCAGGGGGGTGAAGATCGGCGGGGGTTCACGCATCAAGGTCCTCGCCGAGATCATGGACGCCCACCGGGTGGCGGACCTCCACGCGAGGGTGGAGCACCTCTTCTCTGCGGGGGCAGACATTGTCGACCTCGGCTTTGGGTTCGACGCTACTCCCGCCCAGGTCCGCGCCGCCTTCTCCTCCCTGGACGATATCGACCGGCCACTTTCCGTGGACACGCAGGACCCGGCCCTGATTACGGCAGCCCTGCCGAGGGCGGACCTGGTCCTCTCGCTCCAGGAGGAGAACATCCCCCGGGTGGGGGAACTGGTAGCCCGGGCCGGTGCAGGCGCAGTGGTGGTCCCGGGCAGGAACGGGCTTTCTGCGAACCTGGCGCTGGCAAGGGACGCAGGAGTTGAATGCCTGCTGGCAGACCCTCTCCTCCCCCCGGCCGGCTCGGGCCTGGTCGAGTCCCTGGCCAGGTTCAGGGAATGGGATGTGCCGCTCTTCTTTGGGGCTGGCAACGTGGTCGAGCTCCTGGACGCAGACTCGATCGGTGCGAATGCGCTCCTCTGCGCAATGGCCGCAGAGGTCGGTGCCGCGGTGGTCTTCACGAGCGAGCACAGCGACAAGACGAGGGGGGCTGTCCGGGAGATGAGGAGGGCGACAGAGATGATGGTCCTCTCCTCTGGCCGGCCCTATCCCAAGGACCTCGGCCTCGACCTCCTGGTGATCAAGGAGAAGCGGAGGCGGAGGGAGCCGCCGCTTGAATATCGTGACTGCGTGCAGGCAGGCCCGGTACCGGCAGAGATCGAGTACGACCCGTGCGGGAACTTCCGTATCGGGATAGAGGACAGCGATATCATCGCAGTCATCAGGGACCGGGCGTACAGGGGAACCTCATGGGCAGAGGTCTTCTCGACTATCCTTGCCGCGGGCGATGTCTCCCTCCTCGACCATGCGGCGTACCTGGGAAAAGAGCTGTTCAAGGCGGAGCTGGCGATCAGGTTCGGCCGCAGTTTCGAGCAGGATGGGCCGTTCTGAACGGAACACGTGGGGACATTACTCCTGCAGCCTTCCCCGCACCATGGTTTAATGCCGACGCCTTCCCAATATGATGGAGCATAATGCAGGTACGGGGCATCAGCACGGACCTCCTCGACCTCCTGCTGGAGGTGGGGAGGGACCGCCATCCTTACGAGTTCGCGGGGGTGATCATGGAAGAGGGAGGCCTGATACAGGAGCTCTTCCTCCTCCCCGGGACCGTGAGCAGCGAGGAGAGCGCAAGCCTCTTCTACGACATGATGCCGCTTGATACCCATGTGGCCGGGAGCGCCCACAGCCATCCGAACGGGGTTCTCTCTCCCTCGAACGCCGATCTCTCCTTTTTCCCGAGGGTCGGGCGCTACCACCTCATCGTGGGATTCCCGTACTCGAGGGAGGACTGGCGGTGCTACCGGGCGAACGGGGAACCCGTGGCGCTGGAGGTGGTAGGGTGAAGCGGGTGGTTGCGACCGGGACATTCGATATCCTCCATCCCGGGCACGTCTACTACCTCGAGGAGTCCAGGCGGCTCGGCGACGAGCTGTATGTGATCGTCGCCAGGGACAGGAACGTCCGCCACAAGCCAAGGCCCGTCATCCCTGAAGAACAGAGGGCAAGGATGGTCGCCGCACTCAGGCCTGTCGACCACGCGGTCCTTGGGGATCTCCATGACATGTTCAGGCCGATCGAGGAGATACGGCCCGCGGTGATCACGTTCGGGTTCAACCAGCACTTCGAAGAGGAGAAAGTAAGGAGGGAGCTCGAGAAACGGGGCCTCTCAGTCGAACTGGCACGGATTGGAAGTTACCTGGGAGACCGCTACTGCAGCTCGAGCGAGATAGTCAGGCAGGTGCTCGCCCGCTACCCGCACGGGCAGGAATCACGAAAGGGTGGCTCGGAAGACGAATCTTTTGGCCGAAACGACCCCTGAAGGCCGCCGAGTGCTACTCTGTCTCCCTGCATCCCAGAGGGAACCATATTAATCTGGAAGGTAAAATAAGGCTAACGAGGGGTCTCGTTCAAACAGGCCCTTGTACAATTTGAGGATTGATGAGGTATGCCTGAATTTGCGACTGCATTTTCTGGAATGAACAGCGACCGGAAGCTCTCCCACAGCGAGCTTGTCAGGGCCATCCGGTTGATGATCGCCGACGAGTACGAAGCCATCCAGGTCTACACCCAGCTCGCAGAGTCAATCGACCACGAGCTTGCGCGTGAGGTGCTGCTCGACATCGCGGACGAAGAGCGGGTCCACGCAGGGGAATTTTTAAGGCTTCTCTATGAGCTGGCACCCGACGAGGCCGGGTTCTATGCGGAAGGGGCCGCAGAGGTGGAGGCAGAGATCGCGAAATTCAGCCCCCGCGGCTCATCCCAGGGAGCGGAGGAGAAGAAGGGTGGCGCGACCACCATCGGCTCGCTGAAGGAGTGAGGAGGAGATCATGTCAGAACGTTACCTAGGGAGAGAAGATGCCCCGATTGAGCAAAGGACATGGGACCTGCTCGATGCGGCCATGGTCGACGCTGCAAAGAGCGTCCTTGCCGGACGAAGGCTCCTGCACATCGAGGGGCCCTACGGGCTCGGGCTCAAGGCAGTTCCGCTCGAGGACTGCCAGGTGAACGAGTGCATGGCAGTCAGCCAGTTCGTGCCGGTGCACCTGATCAGCACGACGTTCACAGTCGGGGTAAGGGACCTGCTGGCGTTCGAGCAGAACGGGCTCCCCTTCTCCGCGGCAGGCGCTGCAGAAGCGGCAATCGAGTGTGCACGAAACGAGGATACCCTCATATTCGAGGGCGCCGCGGGGAGCCCCGGGCTCCTTACGATGGAGGATTGCGGCATGCTGAAGCTCTCGTCGTGGAATACCGTGGGGAAAGCTGCCGATGACGTCATCCAGGCCATGATCCGCCTCGACGAGGCAGGGTATCACGGCCCATACAGCCTTGCCCTGGCCCCCTCGAGATACAATCTCCTCTTCCGCCGCTACCTCCAGGGGCAGAGCACGGAACTCGAGCACATCAGGGCCATTGTCACGGACGGGGTGTACAAGGCACCTTCCCTCAAGAGCGGTGGGGTCCTGCTGGCATCAGGAAAGCGCTATGCGTCCATAATCCTCGGGCAGGACATGACGGTCGGGTTCGTGGGACCCATCGGGGACAGCCTTGAATTCTCCATCACCGAGAGCCTGGCACTCCTCGTGAGGGAACCCTCCTCCATCTGTGTCCTGAAGGACAAGGAATAACCCCTATTTTTCTCCTGCATCCGCCCCAGATACGAGGGAGAGGAGGTGCAGCGCCGCGGCCTTGTCCAGGGGCTGGTTGTCGCTGCCGCACTTTGGCGAGAGGATGCAGGCAGGGCACCCGGACTCGCACCGGCATTCCCCGATGAGGACGCGAGCGGTGCCGAGTATCTCTTCGCAGAGATCGTAACCCTTCTCGGCTAGGCCTATCCCGCCCTCGTACCCGTCATAGAGGTAGATGGCGGGGTCTCCGAGATCCCCCCCGCAGGGAACCGAGAGGCCACCGATGTCCCACCGGTCGCAGAGTACATGAAACGGCATCATCGCGATCATGGCATGCTCCATGGCGTGGAGGCCCCCTGCGAGGTCACCCCCCTGCTGCCCGACCGCCTCCGCCACCCCGGGAGGAACACCGATCCAGAGTGCACGGGTGGAGAACTGCAGCGGGGGGAGGTCAAGCGGCTCGATACCGATGACCGTCTCGGATTTGAGGAGCTTGTACGCCGTGTACTGCTCGGTCACCTCCACGTCGCCGTAAGTGAGCCCTGCCCCAGGCAGAGGGCGACGGGCCCTCACCGCGGTGACCCTGACCTGCACCGATTTCAGGGGGCGGGTGTAGTAATCGACATCAACCGGTGTTGCATGGATGGTCTTTGCCGCGAGATCGCACGTGTCGACCCGGTACTGCTCCCCCTGGTGGAGGAGGATTGCTCCCGGGTGAGCCTCGCGGAACGCCTGCGAGCGGTCCATCGTCTCAAGTACCCGGCCCTGCGAGAGGACCCGGAAGGTCTCGCGCGCACTGCCGTCAATCCCCACCAGGTCCGATGCGCGCCGGCTCCCCGAGTAGATCCATCCCCTCCGGGTCTTCCCAAGCAGAGACTCCCTCTCGTGGGCTGCCACGATACCAGGGAGCGATGGGCCGAAGAACTCCCGGTCCCGCTCGCAGTCAAGGGGGAGCTCTGCCCCCGCACAGAGGACCTGCCCGGAGAGGATGTACGGGTTCTCGAGGTCGATGATGGCATGCTCGTGGGAGGCCCCGAAGAACTCCCCGGGGTGCCGCATGAAGTACTGGTCCAGGGGATTTGCAAAGGCCACCAGTACCGCAAGGGACTCCCCGTGGGAACGGCCCGCCCTTCCTGCCTGCTGCCAGGCAGCCATCATCGTGCCAGGGAACCCCGAGAGGATCACTCCTCCAAGCGAGCCGATGTCGATTCCCACCTCGAGCGCATTCGTGGAGACGACGCCGCGAAGGGACCCGCTGCGGAGCCCCTCCTCGATCCGCCTCCGCTCCTCGGGCAGGTATCCTGCCCGGTAGGCCGCAATCCCGGCCCCCCCGGGGGCCGTCCCGCCCGCCCAGAGGGCCACGAGTTCCGCGGTCTTCCTGGCACCGGTGAAGCAGAGTGTCTGCATCCCGTGGTCAAGGAACCGGGACAGGAGGAGCGCGGTATCCCTGTGGACAGAACGTGCCGCCGGCCATTCATGGAACGGGTTGTAGAAGAGAAACGTCCGGGGCCCGTGGGGCGACCCGTCCCTCCCGATCTCCCTGCAGGGTAGCCCGCAGATCCTGGAGGCGAACTGCCCGGGGTTTGCGAGGGTGGCGGTGGAAAGGAAGAAGGAAGGCTCCGATCCATAGTGTCGCGCGACCCTGCGGAGGCGCCTCATGAGGAGGGCGACGTGCGAGCCATAGACACCCCTGTAGCGGTGGGCCTCGTCGAGGACAACCCCGCGAAGGCCCCGAAAGAGGCGGCTCCACTGGTGGTGCCAGGAGAGGATGTGGTGGAGCTCGTGCGGGTTCGTGAGGAGAATCCGGGTCTTCTGGCGGATGCGGGGCCTCCTGCCAGTCTCCGTATCTCCGTCGTACACCGCAGGGAACGCGTCTATCCCCGTCTGTTCTCCGAGCGACTGGAAGGCACGCAGCTGGTCGTTCGTGAGGGCCTTTGTCGGGTAGAGGAGGAGGAAGGTGGCATCGGGGTCCTCGATGACACGCTCGAATATGGGAAGGGCGAAGGCGAGCGTCTTTCCCGACGCAGTCGACGTGGTGAGGATGACGCTCTCCTGGGCCCGGAACGCCTCGACAGCCTCGCACTGGTGCGAGTAGAGCCGGATATTCCGGGAATCGAGATACCTGCGGAGCGGGTCGGGGAGGTCGCGTTCGAGCGAGCCGTATTCGGCATCACGGGAAGGGATCTCTTCCACGTGCACGATTCCCCGGGAGAGCTCGGCATCGGCCGAGAGGGAGCTATAGATATCCCCGACTCCCATGGTCAGGACTCCTCCCGGAAGAGGCAGAAGAGCCGGGCCAGCGAGACCAGGTCCTGGCAGTTGTGCTCTACGACCGGGATGAGCGGCCCCGGGTTCTGCGTGGTGAGGAAGGTCTCGTAGAACTCGGGGACCATCATCGACGGCACATCCTGTTCGCGGTGGATGGAGAAGAGCCTCTGCTCCAGGGTCGAGAGGCGGCAGTCCGGATACGAGTCCCGCCAGCGCCGTCTTGACGGGTGGAGCAGGTCGTAATGGGGGTTGTGGATACCGCAGTCCTCCCCGTACATCGCATACCGCTCGACGAGGTAGGGGACGTCGAAACTCCTTCCATTGTAGGTGACCAGCACCACCTCTTTGGACAGGTGCTCCCTGGTTGCAAGGAGGGCCGGGAGTTCCTCCTCCATGCTCCTGACGAGGTACTGGCAGGTGACGAGCCGGTCTCCCTCCACGAAGGCAAGGCCGACCAGGATCACGGGGCGCTGGTAGATGCCGAGTGTCTCCAGGTCGAGGAAGAGGAACTGTCCTTCCCGGTAGAGGCCGGCCGTGGAGAGACAGCGCGGGTCGGATACCGGGTGCCACCGCGATACGAGGGAGAGGACTTCGGCCGCGCTCCCCTCCCGGAGCACCCGGAGAGCCACTTTTGCCGGCTCCCCGAACCGCCTGTGCTGCAGGAGGTCGGGGATGGTGCGGTATCCCTTTCGCTTCAGATCCCTCTCCTTCTGCTTCCCGATACCGAACACGAGGGTGAGGTCCGCCTCGAGCTGCCGCCGGACGCTCCCAGGATCGCTCTCCGGGAGCCGTATCCCGTGCCTGCGGGTGATGCAGTACGCCGGTCCTTCTGCCGTCTCGACGGTGCAACCCGGGAAGAGCGCTTCGAGAGGGGTCTCCCTGTATCTCTGGAGGAGATTGCGTTTGAAGCGCTGGATCTCCCGATACTCGGATTCGAGGACCGGTGAACCCGATACGCCTGCCATGAAGATGCGGTCGTTTTTGATCACCGCGTAGTCGGGGGCCTCCAGGACGCGGTCTCTCCAGAGTCGACTGGCGGTCTCGAAGGCCAGGGGCATGGTCATTTGAGTATCAGGTGGGTTATCTGGCGGACTCGCATTTGAGCGTTCACTGTGCACCGTGAAAGTAAAGAGGCCCCGCGGCGAACCTCTCGGTATTGACCACCCGCGCGGGAGGGGGAATGGAGCGAGCATGCAGCACCATGGAGATGCCTGGCCGGCAGGGCACCCTGTGATGAAAACCGGCAGCGCCGGCCCGGGCACTCTTCACCGGTGCGCCCGCGGCAGGGGAAGGCTCACCCGCGCGACGTATCCATGGGGGTGCGCGTGACGGGCATCCGCGGACTCCTTATCGACCTCGATGGCGTGGTCTACACCGGCGGCGTGCCGGTACCCGGTGCCAGGGAAGCCATCTCCTGGCTCGAGAGAGAAGAATACCCGTTCAGGTTCGTCTCCAACACCACAAGGAGCTCGAGAGAGGGCCTCTCGCAAAGGCTGGAGGGGATGGGCCTCCAGATCCCTCCCGCGCTCATCTTCACTCCCGCAATTGCCGCCGCGGCGCTGGTGCGGCAGAGGGGAGCGTCCAGGATACTCCTCCTCACCACCGGCGACGTGCACTGCGACTTCGAGGAGGCCGGGCTGCAGCAGGCCCGTGAAGGGGCGGAGGTGGTGGTGGTGGGCGATGCGGGGGACCGCTTCACCTACCGGGCCATGAACGAGGCATTCCGTCTCGTCGTCGATGGCATTCCCTTCGTTGCGCTCGAGAAGGACCGCTACTGGATGGACACTGACGGCCTCTCGCTCTCGGCAGGGCCTTTCGTGAAAGCACTCGAGTATGCGACAGGAAAGAGGGCCGCGCTCGCGGGGAAGCCCTCGAAGGCGTTCTTTCGGATGGCACTCGATTCCATGGGACTTCGCCCCGGGGAATGCGCTATGATAGGGGACGATGCCAGGAGCGATATCGCGGGGGCGATGGATGCCGGCATGGCGGGGCTCCTCGTCGAGACCGGGAAGTTCCGGCCGGAAGCGCTCTCCGGGCTCGCGAGGCCCCCCTCGGCAATCCTCCCGTCGATCGCCGCACTGCCCGGATACCTGCAGCAGAACCCACGGTGAGTGAGCGCCTTGAGACTCCTGTCCGCGCTCGTTCTCTCTGGCCTGCTTCTTTCGGCACTCGCGTCATCCGGGTGCCTGGAAGGCCTCCCGTGGCTCGGGTCTCCTGTCGTGTACCCGAGGATCGTCCCGGTCGAAGGGGGAGCCATGCCCGTCCCGCCGGTCTACGCGTTCCCTTTCCAGGACCGGACCGTGGTGGTGGACATTCGTCCCGGCGCAGGCGTGTATGCAGGGGCGAAGGCCTCGGACAAGAGTGCCCGCATCTACGACCATTCCATCCCCGAAGAGGAGTGGAGGGCCGGGATCTACCGCGCACTCATCGCTGACCCCGGCCAGGACGGCTTCTTCTCGGAACTCCTCGCGGAGTTCCGCAGTGAACGCGAGGCAAACCGCATGGACCCGGACGAGTACGCGGAACTCCTCGCAGTGTTCGTCCAGTCGATCCCCTACGAGACCCAGGACGAGGCCAGTCCCCGGTTCCCGGTCGAGACATTCGTCGAAGGGATCGGCGACTGCGACGACAAGAGCCTGCTGCTTGCCGCCCTCCTCAGCCGGGAAGGGTACCGGACGGCGCTCCTCTACTTCGAGCCTGAACGGCACATGGCCGTCGGCATCGGCTGCCCGGGCACCGGGTACCAGGATTCCGGGTATGCCTACGTCGAGACCACCAACGTGACCCTGGTGGGAAACGCCCCCCGGGAACTTGCAGGCGGGACAATTCTTGCGTCCGCGCCGCTTGTCATTTCCATCGGTGAGGGAACCCTGGGCTACACCCGCTGCACCGAGACGGCGGAGATAGGTGTGGCGGTCGCTGATATGGGAAAAGAGCTCGCGGTGCTCGATGACGAGATCCGGGGCCGGGAGCGCACCCTGAAGGAGAAGAGAGACCTGCTCGACATCGAGAAGGCGTCAATGGACCTGATGCGGTCGCGGGGGGACCTCTCCGGGTACAACATGCGCGTGGCAGCGTACAACACCCGGGTAGAGGAGTATAACCAGTTGCGGTCAGGGCTCCTCCTGCTGGTGGAGCGGTACAACCGCATCGCAGGGGTCCACAACCATCTCGTCAGCCAACAGCACGACAGGAAAGGACTCTATGCCTGGTTCTCCGCCCACCAGGCACCGTGAGCCTTTGGCGGAGCCGGCCCGGGACTTGCCGGGTCACAACCGTTTAATCCTTGCGCCATGAGATAATACTGCAACAGAGACCAGGGAGAGATACCATGCTGAAGATCGAGGACCTGCATGTAAAGATAGGCGAGCGGGAGGTGCTCCACGATATCAACCTCCACATCAAGGAGGGGGAGACCCACGTGCTGATGGGCCCGAACGGATCTGGAAAGACCACGCTGCTCAGGGCGATCATGGGGTTTGGTGGGCTTGATGTCACGGAAGGGCAGATTTTCTTCAAGGGGAGGGACGTGACAAGGATGCCCATCCACGAGCGGGCGAAACTTGGCATGGGTATGCTGTTCCAGCGGCCCCCCACCATCGCCGGCCTCAAGCTGGGCAAGCTCCTCGCCGTCACGTCCGGGGACCGCGTTGGCATGGTAAGCGAGTACAGCCGGTTCCTGCACATGGACACCTTCATGGAGCGGGCGATCAACCTCGGGTTCTCTGGAGGGGAGATCAAGAGGAGCGAGGTCCTCCAGCTGATGGTCCAGCAGCCGGACTTCGTGATGCTTGACGAGCCAGAGAGCGGGGTCGACCTCGAGAATATCAGCCTGATCGGGACCGCCATCGCAAGGCTCCTCGAAAAAGACGTGCACATCGTGAACCGGAAGAAGAGCGGTCTTGTGATCACCCATACGGGCTACATCCTGGATTACCTTGACGCGGACTACGGCCACGTCATGTGCGACGGCGTCTTCCGCTGCCACGGGAACCCACGGGAGATACTCCGGGTGATCAAGACTTCGGGATACAAGGAGTGCCTGGCATGCCAGAAGATATAGGCAGGATGGAGGACCTCTCCGCGACGGACAGGGAGCGCCTGACCCAGACCGGCCTCGAGGTCGGGATGAAGAACCGGTCAGGGAGCTTCTTCCAGGTCGACCAGGAGATCAAGCAGGTGGCGGCGCTTGAAGAAGGGATCGAGGTCCTTTCCATCCAGGATGCGCTCACGAAATACGGCTGGCTGGAGGACTACTCGTGGAACCTCGTCAGGAAGGACAAGGACCAGTATACCCGGTTCGTCGCGGACCAGCCGGATCCGAGGGGGTTCGTGATCATCGCGAGGAAAGGGAGCAGGACCGTATTTCCCCTCCAGACCTGCCTTTTCCTCGCAAAGACCCCTGTCCAGCACGTGCACAACATCATCATCGCGGAGGAGGGAGCGGAACTGCACCTCATCTCGGGATGTGCGAGCGCATCCTACACGAAGACCGGCTCGCATATCGGGGTCTCGGAGTTCTACGTGGGCCGCAACGCCCGGATCACCACGACCATGATCCACAACTGGGGTGACGAGATCAGTGTATTCCCCCGGAGTGCCGCAAGGGTGGAGGAGAACGGGGTCTTCCTCTCAAACTACGTCTGCATGCAGCCGGTACGGAAGATCCAGATGTCCCCAGTGGCGGACCTGGCGGGCAAGAACTCGGTCGCAAGGTTCTCGAGCATCGTGGTGTGCACGCCCGGCTCCCACATGGACCTTGGGTCGGTGGCACGTCTCTCCGAGGAAGGCGCCTCGGCCGAGCTGATCACCCGCGCGATCACGACCGGGGGCACCATCATCTCGCGGGGGATGATCGAGGGGAAGACGAGGCATACCAAGGGGCACATCGAGTGCAAGGGGCTCATCCTCAAGGACGGCATCATCCATGCCATCCCAGAGATCAAGGGGGACGTGGTCGACACCGAGCTCTCGCACGAGGCGGCGGTGGGAAAGATTGCAAAGGACGAGATCGAGTACCTGATGTCCCGGGGCCTTGACGAGGACGTAGCGACCTCGACCATCATCCGGGGCTTCCTGGACGTAAAGATTGCCGGGCTCCCGGAGTCTCTCCAGAACCAGATCGACGCGGCGATTGACTCGGCGGAGAAGAGCGGGTTCTAATACACCCTGGCCACGCGGGGGAGGAGAGATGCCGGACGATCAGAGGGCGGGGGAGAGGAATGCGATGGTGGACACCCAGATCGCGGCCCGCGGAGTGAGAAACCCCCGGGTCCTTCGAGCCATGCGCACGGTCCCGCGGCACCTCTTCGTCCCCGCCGGCTACGAGGGTGCCGCGTACCGGGACGCCCCCCTTCCCATCGGGCACGGCCAGACCATCTCCCAGCCCTACATCGTCGCGGTGATGACCGAGCTCCTGGAGATCTCCCCCGGCGACCGTCTGCTCGAGGTCGGGGCAGGCAGCGGGTACCAGGCAGCGGTGCTGGCAACCCTTGGTGCAGAGGTCATCACCATCGAGCGGATCCCGGAAGTGGCAGCACTCGCGGAGGAGAACCTGAGAAAGGCAGGGGTCCACGGCGTCCGCGTGGTGGTCGCGGACGGGTCGGAAGGCTACCCCCCCGGGGCACCCTACCAGGCGGTACTCATCACCGCCGCGACGCCGCGGGTGCCCGAGCCCCTCATCTCCCAGATGGCGGAGGGAGGCCGGCTGGTGGCCCCGGTGGGCGGACGCGATATCCAGGAGCTGGTCAGGCTCGTGAAGAGAGGGGACCGGGTGGAGAGTGCATACTTTGGTGGCGTGGTCTTCGTGCCACTCCTCGGCCGGCACGGGTGGGAGGTGTGAAACGTTGGCCTGGCACGACGTGACCCGCCCCCTGACCGGGAGGGTCGTCGTCTATCCCGGGGACCACGTTCCCTCCATGGTCCAGGAGGACAGGGGGAGGTACCTCCTCTCCTGCCTGCACCTCTCCACCCATTCCGGCACGCACATCGATGCACCGTCCCACTATATCCGCGGCGGTGCCCCGGTCGATGCCATCCCCCCCGGCCAGCTGATCGGGAGGTGCAGGGTCATCGAGATCGAGGGGAAGGGGACAGAGATCGGGGCCGGGGCGCTCGCACCCGCACTTGGTGGGGTGGAGAGGCTTCTTGTCAAGACCTGGTTCTCCAGGGAAGATGAGTTCCGGGATGACTACCCCGGGCTCTCTCATGAGGCGGCGGCGGCGGTCGCGGATTCCGGGATCGGGTGCGTGGGGATCGACTCGCCGTCAATCGAGCCCTATGCGGGGGACGGAAGGGTGCACACGACCCTCCTCTCCCAGGGGATTGCGGTCATAGAACTCCTCGACCTTTCGTGCGTCGAGGGAGGGGATTACTGGATGGTGGCGCTGCCCCTCCGGCTGGAAGGGCTCGATGGCTCACCCTGCCGGGTGCTCCTCCAAGACACCGGATCATGGTGAGTTGAATGGATATTCTCCAGGACGCAGTAAAAAAATTGAAAGAACTCTCCCTGCACTCGGGGTGCGAGGACGGAAACATCGTCCTTTGGGTGAACCCGGAACGCACCGTCTGCCAGTTCGAGCGCGGGGCCTGCATGGAAGCGGTCTTTGGCGGCCGGGTCGCGGAATTCGTCACCTTCGAGCCTACCAGGGCCACGACGAGGCTTGGGTTTCTCTTTGATGCAACACTCGAGAAGCCGGCACACCGGGCGGCGGCATGCGCCATCATCAACGTGATGGCCGGATTTCTCTGCCTCTCGAGGGTGCGGAGGTCGTGCTCCCGGGAGTGCCACGAGGCGTGCAGGACGGATCTCCTCCGGGAATTGGGAGATCGCCGGGTGGGGGGACTCGAGGTCCCTGCCCACGTCATGGAATCGTTCCCCTATCGCGGCACCGGGATGTGCGACGTGATGCTGGTCGCAGGCGAGGGGCTCATATCTCCAGAAGGCCGATCCCTCCTCGAAGGGCCGGACCGCGAAAGGGCCCTCCTCGTCGGCCCGTCCACGTCTGGGGTGGCAAGCCTCGAGAGACTGCGCCACTGGTGCCCTTACGGGAAAGGATAACTCTATTTCTCACGTTTCCGATTCATATCCATGCGTTTCGGCTCCTCCGGAATCCGGGCCCTCTACGGGCGCGAACTCGTCGCCGCCGCGCTCGCGCTCGGGCGGGTCCTCGGGAGGAGGTACCCGGAGGTGGTGGTGGGGAGGGACACCCGGACCAGCTCGCGGGTCATGGAGAACGCCTTTTCCGCAGGCGCGCTTTCAGAAGGAGCGGCGGTGCGCTCCGCGGGACTGGTCCCCACCCCTGCAGTCGCGGGGGCAGTCCCAGCGGGCGGTGCGGGCTGCATGGTCACTGCGTCCCATAACCCGGAAGAGTATAACGGCCTCAAGGTCTTCAACCCGGGGGGGTCTTCCTTCCTGAAGTCACAGCAGGAGGAGACAGAAAGGTGCCTTACAGAAGAATTGACGAGGACAGGGCTCACTTCACCCCCCGGACATTTCGGGACGGTGACCGGAGACGACATCCTTGGGACCTACATCGAGGGGGTCATCGGCGATGTGCACTGCGCGCGCGAAGTGAGGATGGTGCTCGACTGCGGGAACGGTGCCGGGAGCGTGGCAAGCCCCGGGGTCCTCGGGGGTATGGGAGTCGACCGGAAGTGCATCAACTGCTGCCCTTCGGGCCATTTTCCCCGGCCGTCGGAGCCGCTCGAGGAGAACGTGAAATACATCGGCTCCCTTGTGAGGAGATGGAATGCGGACGGGGCAGTGGTCCACGATGGGGATGCCGACCGCATGATGGCATTTGATTCCCGTGGCCGCTACATCTCCGGCGACCACCTTTTGGTCCTCTTCACCCGGTTCCTGGGCGCAAAAAAGGTGGTGACCACCACCGATGCGAGCATGGCGATCGAGGAATGGGCCGAGGTGAGGCGGACGCCGGTCGGGGACAGCTTCGTTTCGGAGGAACTGGTGCGGTGGGGGGATCTCGGCGGCGAGCCCTCGGGAGCCTGGATCTTCCCGCGGCACACGCTCTGCCCCGATGGGCCGTACGCCGCGGCACTCTTCTGCAGGATGGCATCAGAATGGGACATTGCGGCCGAACTCGATGCCATTCCCATGTACCCTGTCCTCCGGACCTCCCTTCCCTGCGCCAGGGCACCCGAGGTGATGGGTGCGCTGGGCGCGGTGGTTCCCACCGAAGGCATACGGGTGGAGGAGGAGGACGGGTGGTACCTTGTGCGGGCATCGGGGACCGAGCCGAAGATACGGGTCACTGCCGAGGGGAGGACGCGTGATGCGGCGGAGTCACTCCTCGGGAAAGGCCTTTCTGCGGTCAGGGAGTGGAAAAAGGAAATAAAGCGGCAGTGAGAGGATAATTGGTATGCAGTGTGTCATCCTGGCCGCAGGAGAGGGCAAGAGAATGCGGCCGCTCACCGCGACCCGGCCAAAGGTCATGCTCCCGCTCGCGAACCGCCCCATGCTGGAACACCTCGTCCTGGCCGCACGCGACGCGGGGATCTCCGAGTTCCTCATCGTCACCGGGTACATGGAGGCCGAGATCCGGAACCTTTTTCGTGACGGAAACGCGCACGGGGTCAGGATCGAGTACGCAGTCCAGCGGCACCAGCGGGGAACGGCCGATGCGCTCCTCCAGGCCAGGGACTGGCTTGACTCCGACTTTCTCATGATGAACGGGGACATGGTGGTCACTCCCTCCGACATCGCCAGGTTCCTCGCGGCGGGTCCGGACTGCATGGCGGTCGCCACCTCGGACCACCCGGAGGATTACGGGGTGGTCCAGGTCGAAGGAGACCAGGTTGTGGGCCTGCAGGAGAAGTCCCCGGAGCCCCGTGGTGACCTGGTGAATGCAGGGCTGTATTGTTTCACCCCGGAGATATTTTCCCTCCTCGAGACAGTGGAACTCTCTCCCAGGGGCGAACTTGAACTCACCGACGCGCTGGCCGTGCTGATCCGGAGAGGCGGACTTGCGGCGTGCAGGTTGGCATCCTGGATCGACGTGGGCTACCCCTGGGACCTCCTCTCTGCGAACGAGCGGATGATGCAGGACCTGGCCCCCTCCATCCGGGGGGTGCTCGAGGAAGGGGTGGTGCTGAAGGGGCCGGTCTCGGTGGGCGAGGGCTCGGTGGTCAGGGCCGGCACCTGCATCGAGGGACCGTGCATCATCGGGAGAGACTGCCGGATCGGCCCCCATGCCTATATCCGCGGGGCGACGGCGATCGGCGACGGGTGCCACGTGGGCCACGCAACCGAGGTGAAGAACTCCATCGTGCTCCCAAAAACCAACCTCCCGCACTTCAACTACCTCGGGGACTCCGTCGTGGGAAGCGGGTGCAACTTCGGGGCCGGGACAAAGGTTGCGAACCTCCGCCATGACCGCGCCGAGGTGAAGGTGCGCGGGATATCCACCAAGCGTAAAAAACTCGGGGCTATCGTCGGCGACAGGGTGCAGACCGGGATCAACTGCTCGGTGAACGTCGGTGCGGTGATCGGGTGCGGGGCACAGATCGGGCCCCATGTGCTCGTAGATGGATATATCGCCCCGGGAGCAAAGATACGATAGCGAGGAGGTCGCGATGCAGGCAGTGATTCTTGCGGCGGGTGAAGGCAGGAGGCTCAGGCCGCTCACCCGGAGCAGGCCCAAAGCCCTCATACCGGTCGGCAACAGGCCGGTGATGGACTATGTGATCGATGCGCTCCTGGCGTGCGGGATCAGGGAGATCATCATGGTGGTAGGGTACCGGAAGGAGCAGGTGATCCGGCACCTGAACACCCTAGACGAACAGGTCGAGGTCGTGGTGCAGGAGAAGCAGCTTGGGACGGCCCACGCCCTGCTCCAGGCAAAAGACCTGGTAAAAGGGCGTTTTTTGGTCCTCCCGGGGGACAATTTCATCAACAGCGCGTCCATCGCCAGGATCCGGGACGTCAAAAACGCGGTGCTCGTGAAAGAGCACCCTTACCCGTCGAACTTCGGCGTCGTGGTGACGAAAAGGGGTTTTGTGACCCGCATCGTCGAGAAGCCTGCACTCGCACCGAGTTTCACGATATCCACCGGGATCTTCTCCCTCGACCGTGACTTCTTCTCCTTCATCCGGGAGAACGATATGACTGACGCGGTGGGCGCATTCATCGAGTCCGGGAAGAAGCTGCGGGCGGTTCCCGCCGATGACTGGCAGGATGCGGTCTATCCCTGGGACCTCCTGCAGATGAACCAGAAGCTCATCCCTTCGGCACCCCCCGAGAAGGCAGGGGAGGTGTCGGGGACCTCTGTCATCCAGGGCCAGGTCAGGATCGGGAAAGGGAGCAGGGTCGGACCGGGGACCTGCATCATCGGTCCCGTCGTGATAGGGCCCGGGTGCGAGATCGGCCCCCATGCCTGCATCATGCCGTTTACGAGCATCGGGGCGAGGGTCAGGATAGAACCATTCACCGTCGTGGAGAATTCCATCCTGATGGACGATACCGAGATCGGGTCACACTCGAGGATAAGGGACACGGTCGTCGGGGAGGGGGTCCATCTCGAGGACCATGTAAGCACGGTCACCGCGGCCCCGCTCATGGAGATCCAGGGAGAGCAGATCAAGGGGCGGTTCGGCGCCATCCTCGGCGAGAAGGTCCGGGCCGGGCCGTTCACGACATTTGAGGGAGCAATCGTGGGCAACAGCGTGAAGATCGGGGGAGGGTCGCGCATACGATCTACCATGGCCTACGAGGATGGGGGCCTGGTGGTATAGGCGTGTGCGGAATCTTCGGGTACTGCGGGAGAAAGAAAGCGGCACCAGTCCTCGTCGAGGGGCTGCGTCGCCTTGAGTACCGGGGATACGACTCGTTCGGCATCGCGGTCGCAAATGACGGAATCACGGTGAAGAAGAAGCAGGGAAAGATATCTCTCGGCGGTGCGGATCTCTCCGGAATAAAAGGCACGATGGGGATAGGCCACACCAGGTGGGCCACGCACGGGGTCCCGAATGACCAGAACGCCCACCCACACCTTGACTGCCTCCGAAAAATTGCGGTCGTCCACAACGGCATCATCGAGAATTATTTGGCCCTGAAGCGGGAACTCCAGGACCGCGGGCACACGTTCTGCTCGGAGACCGACACGGAGGTCATCCCTCACCTCCTCGAGGAGGCATTCCGGGGAGATCTCGCGGCGGCGGTGGAGGAAGTCATCCCAAGGCTCGAGGGCAGCTACGCGCTCCTCGTGATCGCGGCAGGGTGCCCGGAGATGGTTGCTGCCCGAAAAAGGAGTCCCCTGGTCCTCGGGGTGGGTGACCGGGCGTTCCTCGCGGCATCCGATGTCACGCCTATCCTCGAGCACACCGAGAGGGTCATCTACCTCGAGGACGGGGACGTCGCGTCAGTCTCGGCGAAGGGGATCGTGATTCGCCATGGAGGCGCAAACGTGGAGAGGCCCGTGCAGAGGATCGACTGGTCCCTTGCGGAGGTGAAGAAAGGAGGGTTCCCCCATTACATGCAGAAGGAGATCTACGAGCAGCCGGAGGTCTTCTCCGCCACCATCAGGGCGCTTCGGGACGAGGAGACGCCCCGGATACTCGAAGGGATCCGGGGCGTGACACTCGTTGCCTGCGGGACATCTTACCACGCCGCGCTCCTCTGCCGCTACCTCATCGAGGAACACTGCGGAATTCCCGCGAGGGTGGAACTGGCGTCAGAGTTCAAGTACCACACCCCCCCGGGGGGCGACCTCGTCGTGGGAGTGAGCCAGTCGGGCGAGACCGCGGACACCCTTGCCGCCATCGACAAGGCCCGCATGCACAACCACCCGACCCTCGCGGTGACCAACGTCCTCGGGAGCACGGTTACGAGGCTTGCTGACTACACCCTCTACATGAGGGCGGGCCCCGAGATCAGCGTCGCGGCCACCAAGTCGTTCATCGCGGAGCTCGCGGTCTTCTTCCACCTCGTCGACCGCCTCAGCGGCGGAAAGCTCGAACTGGCCCTTGGGATTGGCCACCTTGCCATCGGCGAGGCGCTGCTCCAGGATCTCTCGCCCGCAGTGGAACTGTGCAGGGAAGCCCGGTCCATGTTCTTCGTCGGACGAGGCACGTTCTACCCGCTGGCGCTCGAAGGCGCCCTGAAGATGAAGGAGATCACCTACATCCACGCCGAGGGGTACGCGGCAGGGGAGATCAAGCACGGCCCCTTCGCCCTCCTCTCCCCAGAGACTCCTGTGGTCGCCCTCTGCCCACCGGGCCCTGCATTCCCCGCGATGTTCTCCAACATCAAGGAGATGAAGGCGAGGGGGACCCCGATGGTCGTGATCGGTGCAAAGGAAAACCAGGAACTCGAGGAGGTATCCGACGTGTTCATCCCGCTCCCCGAGGGAGGCCTGATCTCCCACGTCCTCGCGTCGACCGCACTCCTGCAGCTCCTCGCGTATCACACCGCGGTCGCGCTGGGAAGGGACGTGGACCAGCCGAGGAACCTGGCAAAGAGCGTGACGGTGGAGTGAGGT
>CAZRCH010000036.1:0-21800 GCA_964598545.1 uncultured Methanolinea sp.
AGATGTTTGTCTACGAGATGACCCAGATGATGGTCGCAAGAGGCGGGCAGCTCGTCTTCTCATCGGTCCAGCTCAGTCCGGGTGTGCCATCCCTCTGGAAGGACAAGCCGGTCGTATTCCGGGGCAGAGTCTGGGACGGCAGCAGCGGTCCCCGCAGGACATACGGGCAGTTCGAGCGGGAAGTCCGTCTCCTCTTCATGGCACTGATGGAGGTCATGCTCGAGGGGGATGCATGGGGCAAGCCCTTCAGTTTCCCAAAACCCGAGATCAGCATCGAACCTGAGTTCATGGATGAGGACAAGGCGTTCAACGATGCCCACCCCGATCTGCCCACCCACCAGGACCTCTACCTCCTCACGTTCGAGCTTGCGTCGAAGTTCGGGACCCCATATTACGATAACCAGATCCCGCCTTATCGCGGCGCCGGCAAGGGGATCTCCTGCTACCAGTGTTGCGCATACCAGTTCTCGGCGGTCGCGGACCAGGACTCGGAATTCGATGAGAAGCTGTACTTCAGGGAAGGCAAGCACTTCTCCATGGGTTCCTGGCAGGTGGTGTCCCTCAACTGCCCCCGGGCAGCATACAGGGCGGAAGGGGATAACGAGCGGCTCTTTGCCGAGCTGCGTGCACTGATGGACGTCTGCGTCGAGGTCTTCCGCATCAAGCGGAGGTGGCTTGAGACGATCCGGTCACAGGGCAGGATGCCGTTTGCGATGCAGCGCCCGAGGGACCCGGTCACCGGCGAGAGGGGGTCGGTTGCCGTTGACCTTGACGGTCTTGTCTACACGATCGGGGTGGTAGGAGTAAACGAGATGGTCCAGCACCATGCAGGTTCACAACTCCACGAGTCGAGGGATGCGTTCCGCCTGGCCATCCTTGCGATGACCCATATGGAGCAGTACGCCCGGGAGCTCTCGAAGCGGCACAACATGACCATCGCGCTTGCCCGGACCCCTGCTGAAACGACCGGGCAGCGTTTTGCCGTCGCTGACCTCCTCAACAAGGAATACCGTGACGGGGCCGCGAAGGTGATCAAGGGCGATCTAAAAAAGGCTCTTCCGAGCCTTGGCTCCACCAGAGACCTTCCGATCTATTACACCAACGGGACCCATGTAGCACCCGGTGCAAATGTGACAATGGCGGAACGGATGTCGATCGAGCACGTCTTCTTCCCCATCGTCGATGGCGGGAACATCTTCCATATCTGGCTCGGCGAGTCGCGGCCGGATCCCCGGGGCCTGATGGAGATGGCGATGAACCTCTGCAAAACGACCCAGATCGGGTACTTTGCGTTCACCAGGGATCTCACGGTCTCGCTCCACCAGTTCCGCGAGTTCCCAAGTGACAGGAACAGGATCTCGGAGTGGGTGTCTGCCGGGGGAAGGATCCAGGCCTGATGCATATTCCGGATCTCCCCGCTCCTGTTTTCCATGGATACGGGAGGGATCCCACCCCTCGCATTCACCGCACCAGGTATCGTTTGCAGGCGGACCAATCTCCTGGGTAACCTCCACATCCGGGTGCGTGGTATCGCGTGAAGGGATGGACCAGCAACCTGTCCTGTGGCGGGATGTTTCCAAAAGAAGGGGGGGTGTCGGGCGCCTGGAACTTAGCCGTGCTCGATGCTGGTGCTGGCGGCAGCTCCCGTTTTTTTCTTCAGGATGACGTCGATTACCCCATGGCGGACATGGTAGAAGCTGTGGATCACGTCCACCCTGCAGGGAAGATCCACTCTGGTCCTTTTTTCGTTTATGACGATGTGCAGGGAGTCGGGGGTTATATCTGCGTATGGTGCAGAGTGCAGGACGGGGGGAAGATTGGCGGTGACAAAGACCTTGTCGGGCCCCTCTATCAACTCAAACGTCGTCTCGTCTTCCTGTCGGTCGCCGTTGAAGATGATGTGTGGCCTGTGGGGTCCGTTCCCGGTGATGATGGTGCAGCCAATGATATGAGTGGTATCCTGATCAGGCATCTTCCTCAGGAGTTCTTCAACCATCCTCGCAAGGTTCCTGATGAACTCGTCATACGGGTTCTCATTACTGGGCATGTGCATCACAGAGACGGTAGGTCTCTCCTTCCCGCTCGACTATGTGTTTCTTGCGCAACCATTCAAGGCTATCGGATACGGCATCGTGCGGGGCTTCGACGAGCTCCGAGAGCTCCTGGAGGGTGAGATTGCAGTGGGCCAGGCTTATAAGGAGATCGATCTGGGTCTCGTTCTCAAGGATCTCCTGCCCAAATGAGATGATCTCCTTTATCTGCTGGTCGATATCCCTCTCAAGGTTCTTCAGGCTCTCTGCCATCTCCTCCCTGGTCTCCACCATCTTCTGGAGCCTGGTGAGCGAGGAGCGGAGGCGGTAGGAGTTGTCCTTTGTCACAACGGTGATCTGGTCCTGACGGAGCAGCCTGACCATCACGTCAATGTCATTTGCGAGGAAGTAGTACTTTCTCCTGCGCTCATCGAGCCGGAACGAGAGGATCTCCTCACGCTCCATCAGCTGCAGGTGCTCAATGACGGCTTTTGGAGAAAGTACCAGGCGGTCGGAGATCTCGGTGACGAAGCAGGGCTTCTGTCTCAACAGCTCGATAATGCGGCGCCTGTTCCGGTTTCCAAGGATATCGAGGAGTCGTGCGACCTCTACCTGATCCAGCATTGATTACTTTATGTTAGTCTTTTCAGTATTTATATGTTGGTAGGCCGGTGTCCCGGAACACCACAGGAAAGAGGGATTTTTACAATCGGAAAAAGGAAAAGTGTTCAATCCGATATCCGGTAATTGGGAGCCTCGTCGGTGATCATGATGTTGTGGGGGTGGCTCTCGGTATGCCCGGCAGCGGTGATCCTGACAAACCTTGTCTTCTCGTGCATCTCGGGGATGGTCCGCGAACCCGTGTACCCCATGGCGGATTTCAGGCCACCAACGAGCTGGTACACGACATCTGAGACGGTGCCGACGTAAGGAGTCACCCCTTCAACCCCTTCGGGAACAAACTTGGTCTTCCCGATCTCCTTCTTCTGGAAATAACGGTCGCTCGAGACCCCGCCACTCATCACGCCAAGAGACCCCATGCCCCGGTACTGCTTGTAACGACGGCCTTTCATCGTGATCACCCGGCCCGGCGACTCATCAGTGCCGGCAAAGAGGCTCCCGATCATCACGCAGTCGGCACCGGCAGCGATGGCTTTTGCCACGTCCCCGCTGAACCGTATCCCGCCATCCGCGATGACGGGGATTCCTGTCCCTCTTGTCACGTCTGCAACGCTTGCAATGGCAGTGACCTGGGGGACGCCGACCCCGGCAACGATCCGGGTCGTACAGATGGACCCGGGCCCGATGCCGACTTTCAACCCGTCGACAGTATCGATGAGGTCCGCGGCCGCCTCGCGGGTGGCAATGTTTCCGGCCACCACGTCAGCCTTCACGCTCCCCTTGATGTCTCTGATTGCCCTGACGACGTTGAGGTTATGCCCGTGGGCACAGTCGACCACCAGTGCATCGACCCCGCACTCGTCAAGGAGGTGCGCCCGCGCGATGTCGAACGGGCCGACCGCGGCCGCCACCCTGAGTCTCTTCTTCCCATCCCTCGTGGCATTCGGGTACTGGCGCTTTTCGAGGATGTCCTGCATGGTGATGATCCCGAGAAGGCGATCGCCTTTGTCGACAACCGGGAGCCGTTCAACCTTGTTGGTGTACATCGTCTCGAGCGCCTGCTCCATGGAGATGTCCTCGCCGGCGGTGATTGGCTGCCTCGTCATGATGGCCTGCACGCTCTCGGAACCCCGGCGGGAGGCGATTGCACGGACATCCCTGCGGCTAACGATTCCCACGATCTTCTCGTTCTCAAGAACCGGCACGCCGCCGATGCCGTGCTCAACCATAAGGCGCTCGACATCCGCCACGCTGGTCGTGGGGCTGACTGACAGAACGTTCCTTTCTATCAGTTCCTCCGCCCGCTTGACCCGGTGCACTTCCTCGATCTCCTGTTCCGGGGACATGTTCCGGTGGATGACCCCGATACCTCCTTCGCGTGCGAGTGCCATTGCCATCGCAGATTCCGTCACCGTGTCCATCGCAGCGCCGACAAGCGGGATGTTGAGCGGGATATTCCGGGAGAAGCGGGTATGGATGTCGGCCTCGTTTGGCTCCACGAGGGAGGGTGCAGGGATAAGAAGGACGTCGTCAAAGGTCAGGGCCAGCGGTACCTCGAGCTTATCCCTGAACATGATCAGTGCACCATCCTGACCAGGCGGTCAACCAGTTCTTCACGTATTCCGTCGTTCCGGTCTCCCCCGCAGACCATTCCCCTGACCCCGATGATGTCAGGTCCTATGCGCTTCAGGGCAGGGATATCCTCGAATTTGAGCGATCCTGCAAGTGCCGTGGCCATACCGCCTTCCCTGTTGAGGGTGCAGAAACGTAACAGTGACTCCTCGTCCATGAATTCAAACGTGCTGCGCCCGTCCTTAATACCTGTATCAACCATCGCGACGTCTGCCCCGGCCTCCGCAGCCAGGGCCGAGATCTCGAAAGGTGAGATGCTCCCCAGGCGCCGGTAATCAGAGTACCCTGCAATCACCACCTTCTTCTCGGGGAACTCTTCCTTGACTGCCCTCACCACGGCATGGATAAGTTCACCGGCACGATCTATACCGTCGAACATCAGCCCTACCTTGATATAGTCAGCCCCTGCGCATGCCGCTCCGTATGCGGCCATGGCGGCTCCCCCAGGCCGGAAATCGAAATCGCCGATTGCGGCGCTGACTGGCTTTGGGGAGATGGCCTTGATGCTCCGCACCACCCACGGAAAATTTGCACCAAGAGATCCCTCGGACGGTTTCTTCACGTCTACTATATCAGCAGCAAGAGAACGTCTGGCATCCTCAATGTCCCTCGGGCTGACCAGTAATTGCATAGGATTTAATGATCCTGCTGGCTAATAGTGATTGCGCTGACAGCATGAAATTGATTTTAGCCATGGATTTGAAGGCCGGAGAGGTGGTGCACGGCGCATCCGGAAACCGGGATACCTACCGGCCGCTCACATGGGGCCTCTCATCCACTGCAGACCCTGTCGGCTACCTGGAGCAGCTCTCTCCCAGGCACCTCTATGTGGCGGATCTTGACCGCATCATGGGGAATGGTGACCACAGGAGCCAGGTCGTGACCTGCAGTTCTCTTGTTGAGACCTGCTACCTGGACAGGGGCTGCAGGGGACCGCAGGATTACCTCCATGAGCCACGAATCACCGATGTTGCGGCGACAGAGACATCAGATGCCGATCTCTCGACATACCCTGACGGATATCTGAGTGTTGATGTACGCAGCGGCCGGGTCATGCCATCCGGCGAAGATCCCCGCCTCCTCCTCCGAAATGCGGGGGACTGGCATTTCGAGGGAGCTCTCATACTGAACGTCGGAGCGGTGGGAACTGGAGGTGGGATCATCCCCCTGTCCCTGGCAGGGTTGAGGGCTGCATATGATAAGCCCCTCCTTTACGGAGGAGGCGTGGCGTCTCCTGCTGACCTGGATATGCTGGTGGCACTCGGGTTCGACGGCGCCATCATTGCCACCGCGATACACAGGGGCACAATCCCTCTCGAGGACCTGCGGAGGGGCAGATGGTCCTGATCACCCTGGAGGGGATCGATGGCAGCGGCAAGAGCACCCTCTTTGCCGCGCTCCAGCATTCTCTCTCGGACCTTTACCCTGTCTTTACCCGGGAGCCCGGCGCCACCTGGGTAGGTGATCAGGTGCGAAGGGCCATTGCGGAGGAGGTCGACCCTGTGACAGAAGCCCTCCTCTTTGCCGCCGACCACGCCGCACACCTGGATACGGTCATCAGGCCGGCGCTGGCCGAAGGAAGGATTGTCATCTCAGACCGGTACACCGACAGCAGGTATGCGTACCAATGGGCTACCCTCGAAGGGGTTCTCCCGGACCCCCTCACCTGGCTCCGGCAGGTGCATGAAGGGTGGACGGTCCCTCCCGACCATACTCTCCTCCTTATCCTCCCGGTGGAGGTGGCACTCTCGCGAAAGAAGGATGCAGGGAAGAGGGAACACTTTGAAGAGGCGTCCCTCCTTGCACGGGTCCAGGAAAATTACCTCCGCCTGGCAGGAGAAGAGCCCTCCAGGTTCGTGCTGGTGGACGCAGGAATGCAGGAGGGAGAACTCGCCTCTTTTGCGGAAGGGTTGATCAGGGAGTGGTGTGGATCGTCACGATCACGTCCCCGACACTGATCACGTCCACCTGCTCCCCGGCCTCGAGGTAACGGTACTCGAGTGAGAATGCACCCTCCGGGACAACAATGCTTCGCCCCCCGATATCGAGTACCGGTGGAGGGTTCTCCTGGAGATCGGGGGACAGCGCCCGTGCCGCCTTCATGAATGCACCCGCGTCCTTCCGGAGTTTCGGCCCGATGACTGCCAGGTTGAACTTCAGGTCTCCAGGGACCTTCTCGAGTTTCGGCGGCTCCGCGTGCCAGTCAAAGGGGGCATTCAGCGCCCGGCCGGCGTCACCGCCGTCATCGGTGATGGGGGAAGAGAATACCGCCACCCTTCCCATCGGGGCATTCAGGGCAAGCCCCTTCTCATGCTTGTACCGCCGCAGTTCGGCAACGATCCTGACGAGGAGATCGCCATTTGCCAGCCCTTCAGGGTCTTCTGACCCCGGTTCGGGCCAGGTGCAGGTATGCACGCTCCCCCGGCCAAGGTGCGAGAAACACTCCTCTGCAAAATACGGGGTAAACGGCGCCATCAGTCGGCAGAGAGTATCGAGGGTTGCATGCAGCACCCGGCAGGCGCCTTCCCGGTCTTTTTCCCCGGAATAGAGCCTTCCCTTGGCAAGCTCGATGTAATTGTCGGCGAGCACGTCCCAGGAGAACTCCCGAAGAGCCTTGAGTGCACGGTCGAACTGGCTTGCTTCCATCGCGGTGGTCACCTCCCGCACAGTTCCTGAGAGGCGGGCCATGAGCCAGCGGTCAGCAGGAGCCTCGATCGGCGCATCGCGGGAATATGGCTGGCGCTCGAGCTGAAGAAGGATAAAGCGGGCGATATTCCAGAACTTGGTCTGGAAGCGGGAGGCGGCGACTACGTCGTTCCAGTTGAACATGATGTCCGATCCGGTGGCGGCCCCTGCGGCTGCCCACTGGCGGAGGGCATCGGCTCCGTACTTCTCGGTGATATCCTCCGGGGAGATGATGTTGCCACGGCTCTTGCTCATCTTGAAGCCGTCCTCTCCGAGCACCATCCCGTTGATGAGGATCTGGTTCCAGGGCCTCGAGCCGGTGAGGGCCACAGAACGGAGGATGGAATAGAACGCCCACGTCCTGATGATATCGTGCCCCTGCGGCCGGAGTTCGGCCGGGAAGAGCGGTGGGATGGACGTATCGTTCCACCCGGTCACGTTCAGGACCGAGATGGAGGAGTCCATCCAGGTATCGAGGACATCTTCTTCCCCGATAAATTCAGTCGACCCGCACATGGGGCAGGGATGGGAAGGCCGGGAGGTGGTGGGGTCGACAGGGAGATCCTCTTCGGCCGGCACCACCATCTCGTTGCAGCGGCTGCAGAACCAGACCGGGATGGGAGTTGCAAAGATCCGCTGGCGGGATATGCACCAGTCCCATTCCATCTGCGATACCCAGTTCTCCATCCGAAGGAACATGTGCTCCGGGTTCCAGGTGACCTCGCGTGCAGCCTTCATGATCGCATCGGGATCGATCTTCACGAACCACTGGCGCTCGCTCATGATCTCGATCGGGGTCTTGCACCTCCAGCAGGTGCCGACCCTCTGCTCGAGGACTTCCTGGCGTGTGAGGATCCGTGCCCTTTTCATGTCATCGAGGATGGCCTGCCGGCACTCGGAGGACTTCATGCCCGCATAGTCTCCTGCAATTCCGGTCATCCGCCCCTGCCGGTCGATAGCCTTCCTCAAATCGAGATTGTGCTGTTTCCACCAGTGCACATCCTGCTTGTCGCCAAAGGTGCAGATCATCACCGCACCTGATCCGAATTCCGGATCGACTGCAGGATCGGTGATCAGGGGGACCTTGTGGCCAAAGAGCGGCACTGAGAGACCCCTGCCTGCCATGCCCCGATATCGCTCGTCCTCCGGGTGGACCGCCACCGCCACGCACGCCGCGAGCAGTTCGGGCCTCGTGGTGGCAATCTCGAGTCCATCGAAGTCAAAATAATTGAGGGTGGTCTCGCGGGGCTCGTATGCCACCTCGGCAAACGCAATGGCGGTCTCGCACCGCGTGCAGAAGTTGACGGGGTGCTCGCTCTGGTAGATGTACCCATCGGCGAGCATCCTGAGAAAAGAGAGCTGCGTCTTGCCGTAGTAGGCGGGCAGCATCGTGATGTATTCGCGGCTCCAGTCGACCGAGAAGGCCATCCGCCGGAGGGTACGGCGCATCTTCTCGATGTTGGAGAGGGTAAGCTCCCGGCACATATTCCGGAACTTCTCCCTTGGCACATCGTTCTTGGTGATGCCGTGGATCTCCTCCACCTTCACCTCGGTCGGCAGGCCGTGACAGTCCCATCCCTGGGGAAACATCACGTTGAACTGCCTCATCCTCCGGTATCTGGCGATGAAATCGATGTAGCACCAGTTGAAGGCATTTCCTATGTGGAACGTGCCGGTGGGATAAGGGGGAGGGGTATCTATGATGTACTTTGGCTTCGTGGATGCCGGGTCAAAATAGTTGTCTTCATCGCGCCAGGCGTCCTGCCAGCGCCGTTCCACCTCCGAAAACTCGTAATTCTTGGGGAGATCCAAAGACGGCGACATTTTCTCAATATGGGTCTTTACAGGAGATATACCTAATCGAACGCAAATACTGCCGGACTGGGCGGCATCTGCGGAACCAGGCTGATTGGTACGGATCGGCACCCCGGATGGAGAGGCTGACCCAGACAAAAGCTCTTATCTTGTCCGGGCCAACAAGAGAAGAATGATGAATCGAATGGGGGAGCGCCTCGCCGCTGTCCTCGTGCTCTCTTTCATCCTCATCGCACCCATCGTACAACCCCCGTGGATCCTGGCAATCATGGTGGTGCTCTTTTCAATGGTGCTCTTTCTTATCAGAAAGACCCGGTTCCTTGCGATGGCCCTCATCCCAATAGCCCTCCTCTATGGCATCTCAATCCTTCCCCTCGTGGTCTTCTCCTGCACCCTCACCATCATGGTGATGGGCGAGCTTGCGTTCAGGGGGACGGATGAGCGTCTCTATTCGTATATCGGGTATATTGCCGCAGCACTGGTGGGCTGTGCCCTCGTGATGGCCTACCTCAACACCTGGGTCCTCCTTGTCGTGCTCTTTGGGGTCATCGTCGCAGTCCTCCTGAGAGCAATTCTCAAGGAACGGGAGGACGCGCTGATGATCGAGGCACTCGGCATCGCCATGACGATGTTCCTCATTTACGAACTGAATTACCATGCAGACATGGCCCTCATCGGGATTGCCGTTGTAATCGCCTTCTCTTTTGCATACTTCTCCTACCGGGCGGGGACCGCGGACGTGAGCGGGCTCTTCTCGGCTGCACTGATAGGGATCATCCTGATAATCTTCGCCGATATCCGCTGGTTCCTGGTCGTCCTTGCATTCTTCATCATGGGATCGGCCAGTACAAAATACCGGTACGATTATAAACTCCGGATCGGCGTCGAGCAGGTCCACGGAGGAGCAAGGGGATACCTGAATGTCTTTGCGAATGGGAGCGTCTCTGCGGCCGCGGCTGTCCTCTGGGGAGTGACCGGCTCTCCGGTATTCCTCGCCCTTTTCGTGGGGAGCATTGCCACTGCCGCAGGCGATACCATGGCAAGCGAGATCGGGGTGACTGGAGGCAGCCCGTTTCTGATCACCACGTTCGAGAGGGTCCCGGCGGGGACGAATGGCGGCGTGACCCTCACCGGGGAGGGAGTGGCAATCGCGGGAGCCTTCATTGTCTCCATGCTTGCCTTTCTCCTTGGGATTATTGACCTGCCGACCGCGGCAGCCTGCATTGTCGCCGGATTCATCGGCACCAACATTGACAGCGTGGTGGGAGCGCTGATGGAGAACCCCGGTTTCGTCGGGAATGCTGGCACGAACTTCATTGCGACACTCGGCGGGGGAGTCTGCGCAATCGCCCTCTCGTCACTTTGGTGGTAGAGGCGGGCGATCGATTCGCATAATAACCGGGCCCCGGACGCAGGAGAATGCACCGGAGGGGTGCCGCATGAGGATGTGTCCTGGTTGCGGGGAGTCGTGAGAGGAACTGGCCGAGGACTGTCCGGCCAGGTGCGAGAGTCTATATTGCAGGGGAGATGGAATGGTATACCAGGAATGGTGAAGGGTGATGGAGAGGAACGCGGAGTGCTACTGCCCTGCCTGCGGTGAAGTGACGGAACACGGAGTGATCGCCTGGGGAAGGAACCCCCTTGCCCGGTGCCTTGAATGCGGGAGCGTGCACCCCTTTGAGGCTGCGAAGGAAAAGAAGACCTTCCGGGTGAAAGCCATCGTGAGCGCAGAGGGCATATCCCGGGTCTGCCAGGTCGAGATGGACGATGGGGAACCCTGCCGCGTCGGCGATCGTTTCGTGGCCGAGTGCGGGGACGACTACATCGGGGTGGAGGTGACCGCTATCGAGCGTGGGGAATCCCGGCCACACAAGGCGATCAGCAACGATATCACCACGCTCTGGACGAGGAAGGTGGAAGAGGTGGCAGTGAGAATATCGCTCCATTCCGGCCGGACCACCACCTCCCTCCAGATTGTCGTCCCGGGCGAGGAACCGTTTGTGGTCGGGGAGATATACAAGGCCGGCCAGAGGAGGATGCGGGTGTCCAGGATCAAGATACGGGAAGGAACGATGATCCGGAGGGAGGGTGCAAAAGCGCAGGCCCGCGAGATCCGGAGGATCTTTGCCTATCCTTTATAAATGACGGCGGATCGCTTCGTCCATCTGTTCCCGGTATACCAGGCCCTCGAATCGTTCCACCTCGGCTCCATCACGGATCAGGATGATGGTGGGGGTCACGTTCAGGCGGTGCTCCCGGATAAGTTCCCGACTCTCCCTGGGATTGATACTGATCCTCTCAACCTTCACCTTGCAGTCCTTTTCTACCTCAGGGATTATCGGCTCCTGTTCTTCGCAGGCCATGCACCCATCCTGTGAGAAATAGAGTATCCGTAGTGCCATGCAGAAAAATGGGAGATGATGATAAAAAAACTCTGGTATTTCAGGCCTTGGTGAGCTGGAGCAGGGTAATCTGTGCCGAGGGGAAGGCGTAGTTCACCCGGATTCCTGCGTCTGTCTTTTCTGTGACATATCCCGTACGGATCACGTAGCTGGGTGTCACATTCTCTTCAAGTGAGACCTCGGGATTCTCGGTAAAGCCGAGCACTATCTGGTCACCGGTTGTGACCGTAGTGAAGTTCCCCCCTATCCCGTCAAACTCTTCGGGAGTCATCTCCCGCTCGAAACCTTCGGGTGTCGGGAACGTGATCCTGCGGGAGTCCCCCTGCCGCATCCCTTCCAGTTCGGCGGCGATTGCATCCCATTCAGGGGAGAAGAGGGCATACTTTGCCTCGCCGTAATAGTAGTTGTACACCGGTATGGAGATTATCTCTTTCTGGCTCGTTGCTTTGACCCTTGTAGAGAACTGTCCGCAGAACCAGACCATATTCCCGGCTTCGGTCGTGGCGTTGAAGGTACGGATATTGGACGTGAGTGCCGGGCGGCCCATGCCGTCATATAAAGTGACATCCACCACCGCGCCATCGCCAACGGCGGCAGGGTTCATAGAGATGAGCCAGCCCATCCCGAGGGAGCTGACCACCATGATCAACGCAAACCCGACGCCGATGACGATAATCCCTATCTTTTTTGTAGTCCATTTGGAGGCGGGTTTCTTCTTTTTCTTTCCTTTCTCTTGATCCTTCATCCTTGTATGATTAGCCCCGGGGAAAATAAACATTACAGCGCGTGGATGGAAAGACCCTCACGGACCAGACGAACGTATCTGGTCCTCTGAATTGTATCCTGGTCTGGAGTGACCGGGCATAGCAATACGCAATATCAATATTTTTTTATAGTACTAACCCTCACAGAAAGTTAGTCCATCGGCCCTGGATGCCGGGGACCAAAGGAGGGTGTATTAATGCCATACAGAAGGAGATATCCATTTGGCTGGATGATGCGTGACTTTGAGGAGATGATGTCGGACATAGAGAACCGGTTCTGGGCTGGTGGGGGGCGACTTCTTCCTCCCGGAGGGGTTGCAGACAGGATGCTTCCAGCCATCCGCGGAGAGTTCAGGGTGGATGTGAGAGAGCATGAGGATGAAGTCATGATCGTCGCCGACCTCCCCGGGGTCGACAAGGAGGACGTCTCAATCTCCCTTCTCAGCCCGAACACCATCGAGATCTCGTGTGAGAGGAAGATGGACAAGGAGGAGAAGGAAGAAGGGTACTACGTCAGGGAGAGAATGTACGGGTCCATGGCTCGGATTGTCGCACTTCCCCACGATGTCACGGATAAAGGGGCTTCCGCCAGCTTTAAGAATGGTGTCCTTGAGATACGGATGATGAAATCGAAGGAAGGGCGGGGAAGCCGCATCAAAATCGATTAATCTCTTTTTTTCCGATGGCTTTTAGTCCCTTGACCCAACAATGAAATACAATGGATAAGAAGAAGGTCAGGGACTACATGACCTACGACGTGGTCACTGTGGATGCACAGGGGACCGTGCGGGAGGTCATGGAGAAGATCCAGAAGACCGGGCATGACGGGTTCCCGGTCGTGACAGGAAACGAGGTGGTGGGGTATGTCGCAGCCCGGGACCTCCTCTTCCAGCCAGTATCCACCCCTGTCCGGAAGGTGATGTCCGAGCACCTGATCGTGGCCGACCCCGATATGAGCATCAACGATGCGGCAAGGGTCATCTTCCGATCAGGGATCCAGAAACTCCCGGTCGTAGACGAGCAGAACAGGCTGCTCGGCATCATATCCAATACCGACGTGATCCGCTCCCAGATCGAGCATGTCTCCCCAGAGAAAGTATTCAACTTCATCACCACTCTAAAGACGCTCCACGGGATTGCACCCGAGCTGAAGAGGGAAGCAGTCCCGATCGAACAGCTCCTTCCCACCCAGTCGCGCATCTACGAGGATGAGCTGGAGGGCCGGATCTACGAGATAAAAAAAGGCCTTGCCGAACCCCTCATCGTCGTGAGAAGACCGGGGAAGCTCATCCTCGTCGATGGCCACCACCGGGCCATTGCCGCAAAGAAGATGGGGATAAAGACTCTTGATGCCTATGTCATCGAGGTGAACGAGGATATTGAACTCGGGATGGAGCGGACTGCACGGGCGATGAACCTGCGCTCCCTTGACGATATCCAGGTCCTCGATTATGCACGCCACCCGCTGGTGGCCATCACGCACAGGCTGGTGCGGAGGGGTTAAGACCCCTCGCATTTGACGGCATACTCCTCGTTGAGGAGGTGCTCCTTTACGACTGCCCTGTCAGGCACGACCACTTCCGGCCAGATCCTTGTCCTGGAGTGGACCACCACCCCGTTCCTGAATACCACCCGCGGCCCGATGACCGTGTCGTTCTCGAGGCTGCAGTCGTCTCCGACCACCGTGTCGTTGTCAATGATGCTGCCCGATACGGTGCTGTTCCTCCCTACCACGACCCGGTTGTAGAGCGAGGATGAGAATATCTTGGCATTGCTCTTCACCAGGCAGTTCTCGCCGATGCTCGTGTAAGGTCCGATGAGCACATGGTCCCCGATAGCGGTCCCTGCCCCGATTGCAACCGGCCCGATGATCCGCGAGTTCTCCCCCATAGAGAAGGAGGTCCCGAGCTGCACCGGCCCCTGGATCTGGCCGGCCCGAATCGTCAGGTCGCCGCTGATGCTCGTGTAGGGGATCTCCTGCAGCTTCCAGCGTTCCGCCTGCCGAAGGGATGCGGGATTCCCGACGTCTGTCCAGTTCCCCCGTGCGAGCCAGGCACGAAGGACATGGCCGCTCTCCATAAGTCTCGGAAAGAGGTCCCTTGCAAAGTCATACTTCTTTTTTCCGGGTATCTCGTCGAAGATCTCCGGTGCGCAGACGTATATCCCAGTGCTGGCAAGGTTCGAGAAGATCTCACCGGGAGCCGGTTTCTCCTTGAACCTCTTTATCTGGAAGTCCGCGTCTATCTCCGCAATCCCGTATTCGCCTGGCTCATCGATGCTGATCAGACCTATGGATACTGGCGCCGGGTGCCTGGTATGCTCCCGATAAAAATCGAGGAGGTTGAGATCGGTGACGTGATCCCCGCCGACCACCAGGAAATCGCCCTCTTCGAGGTATTTCTGGGCGTTTTTCACGCTTCCGGCGGTCCCGAGCTTGACCTTTTCATGGACGTAGGTGATGTCAGCCCCAAAGAGCGAGCCGTCGCCCAGCGCCTCTTCGATCGATCCTCCCATGTACCCGAGAGTGATAACAACGTCCCGGAACCCGAGGTTCGAGAGATGCGAGACCAGGTGCTGGATAGAGGGGCGGTTCACGATGGGAATGCATGGCTTAGGGCGCTCGAAAGTGAGCGGGCGAAGCCGCGTCCCCTCTCCCCCGCACATGATGCACACCTTCATATCCAATGGTTCCACTCAAAGATGTTTAAACCATCTGGGAGACGTCTCTCCCTGGGGATACCCGGTCTGACTGCAGGAGAACCCCGGGGATGCGTATTGAAATCTTTTTCTGGTGGTGTCTCCACATTCTGAATGGTATCTTGCCAACCAATATGCACGAGAACCCTGACCCTCAAAGGAAGAAACGTGAGATGCAGCTCACCCTGGCCGTGCCAATCTGTGCATTCGGGGGGCTAGGCCTCGCTGTTTTGCTCCAGGATGCAGGCATCATCGCTGATGCTGCGGACTTCTACTGGGGGAGCGTGGCGGCGTCGGTAATCCTCGCCTGCCTTGCGTACCTGAAGCCCAGGAGAGACATCGTCTCCCTCTTTGCACCATTCTACGCGCTCCTCATCTTTATCGTCCCCCTCGAGACGAAGGCATCCCTGCTCCTGCAGGCCCTTTATGCAGTGAGCATTACCCTCCTCCTGGTCAGGCTTCATTACCGCTATAGCACCCCAAAAACCGTTGCCAAAGAGGAAGACTCCATGGAAAAGTTCCTGTATGACTATATTCACCGCATGACCCCTTTGCTGCGGGTTATTGATCCCGAGACTGCCCACGATATTGCGTCTGCGGTCCTCTCCTTCAAATTCGGCCTGTATGCAAAGACGGTGACCGATGTGGGGAAGGCCACCTCCCGCCTCCCGGACGACACGGCAGGCGAAGTGATCGGAAAAGCCCTCAGAATCCTCAAGGACCGCGCCAGGGCACTTGAAGAAGCCAGGGTCGGAGAGTTCTCGCCATTGAAGTTCGATGCCGGGGACCTGCCGTACCTTCCCGTTGTCCTCAGGGATGACCAGGTCGAGGATAAGGACACCCTGGCACTCGACAATGCCCTCCTGCTTCTCTATACTGCCGCGTATCTCCAGTCCCCTGACGACGGGCAGTCGCTCGACGAGCACCAGAATTTCGTGATCCAGATACTGGAGAGCTACCGCGAGCCGCTGGACCTGAAATAGCGACAATATTGGCGTCCTTTTTTTCTTAAGATCCTGCGGTTCGCCCGGCCGTACAGGATGCAGGGGGTATCCAGGTTTTTCATGCAGCAGACGGGCCACGGTTTCCATTGCCGCATGCATGGTACTACATCCCGGGGAACACCGGGACACCTGTTGAAGGTGGCATTTTTTCCTGTTCCCAATCCGGGTATCCGCCAGGCCGTCGAGTATTATGTTCCCAGGCTGATCCGGAGAGGGCTGCCCCGGGGTGAAAAATTCTTCAAAAAAAAGAGGAAAGAAAGGGGTGTGCGCCTACAGGGAGTCCATGCTGATGCTTCCGAACTCCTGCCTGATCTCCCCGATCTCCTTTGCCCCAAACGCCGTCTGCACCGCAGCAATCTCGAGCTGGGCCGCAACATCGCACATGTAGTCGAGGACATCCACCGAGAGTTCCTTGTGCTGCTTGCTCTTGCGCAACTGCTCGATGAGGAAGGAGAACTTCTCCGGCGGCTCCATCCGGATCTTTGCCATGCTCACGACGCACATGTAGATGCGGGTGAGGTTCCGGTCGGTACCTGTGATGGTGTCGAAGAAATTCCGCAATATCTGGGCCTGGTAGACCTCTCCACCCATGCTAATACTCCGGTTGGCAATTGCCCCTATATAAACATATCGCCCAAATGAACTTTATCTCCCCTCAATTTTCAAAAAAAGGGTTCATTTCGCGGCACTCACAATCCGGATGATGTCGCCGCTTTTGAGTTCATGGGTATCCTTGACCCGCATATTGGTCCTTGCGTCGACGGCATAGAGGAAGCCCTTCCCGATATCGGTGTGCACCTGGAATGCGAGGTCCCTCGGGGTCGAGCCTCTCTTCATAAGGAACGCGTCGGGGAGGACCCTCCCCTGGGAATCCGAGAACTTGTGCTCGTCCTCGACAGGATAGACGACTATCATGCCGAGAAGGTCATAGACAGCCCTGTCGACAGCCTGCTGCACCCCTGTCCCCCCGTTGGCCTTCATGACTGTCGCAATCGTCTGCAATCCTGCTCTCTGGGCAGGGGAGAGAGCATCCTCATTTATGATGGAGAACGCCGGATCACCGGGATGGTAGGCGATCAGGCCTGCAGATACGGCATTCCGGAGCGCCAGTTCTCCCGCCGCGGTTGCGAAGGTGAGCCCCGAGGGACGGAGAGCCTCGAGGAGAGCCGGTGGCGCCATGTCCACGCGGTTGCCGATCGGAAGCATGGGCTTGCTGATAGCCACAATCTCGGCACAGAACCTGACCTGGCTGTCTTGATCCGCCCTGGAGAGGTCGATTGATGCCGTCCGCTCCGCGTCCTGGACATCCTCGGGGGTTATCCCAAGGCCCGTGAAGACCTCGGAGATGCCCCGGTGGATGGAGTAGGTACGGGACTGGGCCTGGCGTTGCAGCCTGGCCCAGTGCTTCTCCAGGATCCCGTGCACCCACATGGTCATCTCGAAAGTGAGGAATGCAATATCCTCGCGTGGGTCGTGGCTGCCGGCTTCCACGGGGTTTCCTTCGGTATCAGTCGAGCCGCTCGCGTCGACGATATGGATGATTGCGTCGGCCTGGCGCAGGTGGTCTAGGAACTGGTTCCCGAGCCCCTTGCCCTTGTGCGCATCGGGCACGAGCCCCGCGACATCGATGAGGTTCACCGGCACGTAGCGGATTCCTTCAGCGCAGTTCCCACACTTGAGCCCAAGGCTCCTGCACGGGCATTCGGTGCGGACATAAGCCACCCCGAAGTTTGCATCGATGGTCGTGAAAGGATAATTGGCAATCTCGGCGTGGGCCATCGTCGCCGCCCGGAAAAAGGTTGACTTGCCGCAGTTCGGCTTCCCGGCGAGTGCGAGCGTGATCATAGCAATTCCCTTTACCTGGTACCACCTTAACCTTAGGGTGCGTATGTCGTTTGTCGAGAGAAGCTGCTATTATTTCGATGCGCCCGGCCCTGCCAATACCGTGGACTGCGCAAGGTTTGCACTCGAGCGGGCGCGTGAACTGTCTATCGAAAGGGTGGTGGTGGCCAGCACATCGGGTGACACCGCGCTAGCCTTTTACCGCATGCTACGCGGCTCCGGCATCAAGCTGGTGGTTGTCACCCACGTAGTGGGGTTCTCCCGGCCGGGTGAATGGGAGTTCTCCCCTGATGCAGCCAGGACCCTGAAGCAGGAGAAGATCCCGGTCGTGACCGGGACGCATGTACTCTCGGGGATGGAGCGTGCCTTCTCCCGGTCCTCCAAGGTTGGAGGAGGATCCCGAACCGAAGCTGTTGCGGAGGCCCTTCGGCGGGTGGTGGCGGTCGGCCTGAAGGTAGCGGTCGAGTGCACCCTGATCGCCGCTGACCAGGGCGCCATCCCGGTCGACCAGGAGGTCATCGCTGTCGGCGGGACCGCCAGCGGAGCAGATACGGTCTGCGTGATACGCCCGGCCCATACCGCCTCGTTCTTCGACCTGCAGGTCCGTGAGATCGTGGCAATGCCAAGGAACCGGTGAAGGGATGGTCCTGGACTCGCTGAAGCGGGCGTTCTCCCTGCTGCTGCAGAATCCCCTCCTCTGGCTCCCCGGGCTCGCGGCAGGGGCGCTCGGCGCGGCAGACATCCTGCTTCAGTACTACCTCGGCGCTTTCCTTGCCACGAGGCTCTGGTTCATCGAGGCACTCATCGTCCCGTTTTTCCTGGCAGGTGCGTACGTCCAGATCCGTTCGGGCGAGAGGGGTGCAGTTGCCTTTTTCGCGGGGGGGACAGCGTATTATTTCAGGATACTCCTCCCATCGCTCGTGATTGTGTGTGCGGTTCTTGCAACGGTCTTCCTGGTGGTAATACCGCTCGCGTTCATTGGGGCCGTCGACGTGGTCCTCCCGTTCGTGATCATGGGATGCACCATCCCTATCCTCTTCTTTTCGTTCTTCTATGACACCGCGGCAGTCTTCGAGGACCGGAGGGTGTTTGACAGTATACGCCGGAGCGTGGAGGTGGTGATGAACCGGCCCGGGAAGGTGATCGTCTTCTACCTGGCGTCGATAGGGATCGTGCTCATGGTGGCGATTCCCCTCGCGGTCATATGGACCGCTCTTCTCTACGACCAGCTCCTTCCGCTTGCCAGCATGGACCCCGCCCAGGTCCAGGCGTTCTCGTTCTCCATGTTCAACGAGTTGCTCGGGCCCGAGGGAGTCCTGATCACCGCGGCATTCTACCTTGTCGGGGTGGCAATCGCGGGAAATATCGTCTATGCATTCAAGGCAGTCTTCTACCGCGACACCTGCGGGGAGATGCCCGGAAGCGCCCTCCCTGCGCTGCAGGGAGAGTACGACGAGAAGGGGCGCTGGTATAAGTACTGACCATTTTTTCCGGGATCGATAAGAAGAGGGATCCGTCATCACCTGCCAGCGCCAGGGTTTTGGCTGTCGAAAAATCCAGCGGTCCTGAGGCATCATCTCTTTACTTTTCTGAAGACCACCATATCCAGGAATGACCAGGGAAGCATCCGTGACCATCCGTTGCAGGGGACATCCGATGGTGAGAGCGGCACACTCTTCCACCCTCGAGATTACGCGGGAGCCCGGCCTGACCCTCAAGGGTGACTGCATCATCGCGGTGGCCGCCGATCTCGGCGCAAGCGACCTGCCGGAGGAGTTCGGAGCGCTCCTCTGCAGGGATGACGCGTCTCTACTCACCGTTCTCTCCTGTGAAGGGATGAACGTGGAGATCCGGGGCAGGGGCTCCTCTTCAATGACACTGGACCACCCGTCTGACCTGGTGTGGAGGAGAAGCCGCTATGTCTGCGGGCGGACTGTCGCAATCGAGGCAGACACCGTCGCCCGCACGATCCCCCGGGAGTTCGTCGGAGCCCTCCGGAAAGGAAGTGACGTGGTCGCGGTCCTCACCGTCACTGTCCCGGCTTGAGCGGGAGTTAGTCCCTGCCGAGCATCGTGATCTTCATCTCCGCGGAGGCAAGGAGTTCCTCTGCCTGCCGCACCAGGACGGCCCCCTTTTCGTAGAGGGCGATCGCCTCGTCCAGCCCGGTCTGGTTATCCTCGATTTTCGAGAGGATCTCTTTTAATTCCTTCATGATGTCTTCAAATTTCTGTGTCAAGATGCACCTCCTCGACCCGTGTCTTGAGCCGCCCGTCCACCATGCGAAGGGTGAGGCGGTCCCCCTCCTCGATCTCGCCCGCGGACCGGATCACCCTCCTGTCCTTCTGCAGGATGCAGTACCCCCTCCGGAGAAGCTGGGCAGGGTTCCGCGCGGCGAGCACCGCGGCGGCCGCGGAGAGCCGTTCCCGTTCCAGTACAACCCGCGAGAGGATGTCCCTCTCCAGCCTCCCGGAGAGGACGGAAACGTCCTCCCTCCGGGCAGTCACCCGCTGAGATATCCTGCGGGGCGCAAGCCTCTCCCTCACCTCACAGAGGTCAGACCCCGCCCGGTCAAGCCGCCCCAGGAGCCTGTTTCCCATGGTTTTCCTTTGTACTGCCAGGGATTCCATGACGGATATCCTGTCCGGAACCACCAGTTCGGCAGCCGCCGATGGGGTCGGCGCCCGGATATCGGCGGCGAAGTCGGCGAGTGTGACGTCAACCTCGTGCCCGATTGCGCTCACCACCGGGACGGGACACGATGAGACCGCCCTGACGACCTCGGGATGGTTGAAGGGGAAGAGATCCTCGAAACTTCCTCCTCCCCTCGCAAGGATGAGTACGTCGGCCTCCCGCTCCACGCGCCGGAGTGCGCGGGCGATCTCCAGGTGCGCCCCCTCACCCTGCACCGCGGTCGGGGAGATCACAAGCTCGAGGGGATATCGGCGCGATATCACGTTGCGGATGTCCTGGAGGACGGCGCCGGTCTCTGATGTCACGATACCCACCCGTGCCGGATATGGGGGGAGAAGCCGTTTCTTCCCCGGGTCAAAGCACCCTTCGGCCTCAAGCTGCTGCTTCCATCTCTCCACCATCAGGTGCTTCTCGCCGAGGCCTGCAGGCCTTATCTCCTTGACGTAGAACTGGTAGCGCCCCTGTGGTGAGTAGTGCCCGATGGACCCAAAGACCAGCACATCCATTCCGTCCCGCAGATCGAAATCCACCCTCTTCGCATCGTTCCGCCACATCACGCAGGAGAGGACCGCGGAGTGCTCGTTGCGCTTCTCCCCGAGGGAAAAGTAACGGTGGCCGGAGCCGTGGAGCTTGAGGTTCGTGATCTCCCCGCGGATCCAGATCTCCTGCAGCCTCGGGTCATCGAGGAGTGACTCCACGAGTGAGGAGACCTCCGGGACGGTGAGCACCTCAATGGCATGCCCGCCCCGCTCGCGGGAGAGTCCCTGCTGGTACCAGGTCATCAACAATTATTATGGCCCGCGGTTTATGAATTACGATCATGGTGCATTTCGCCGTATCCAGCATGTTTTTCCACGAATATCCCCTTGAAGAGATATTTTCCTTCATCGTGGAGGCCGGCTGCGACTCGGTGGAGTTCTGGGTGGAGACTCCCTCGTACTGGATGGCGGGACAACCGGAGGATGAACTCGTGCACACCATGCAAAAGTTCCCGGACCTGGTCTCCCCCACCCTTCATGCACCGATCCTTGACCTGAACCCGACGTCGATCAACCCCGCGGTCGCGGAGGTATCGGTGCGGTACACGGTAGAAGCGGTCCGGCTTGCCGCACGGATCGGTATCCGCGTGGTGACCGTCCACCCTGGCCGGAGGACTGCAAAGAGGCCACCAGGTGCCCCTGATTATACGCGATTTGCACGGTATATCCGGGCCCTCGAAGAGGCTGCATCGGAACCAGGCGTCAGGGTTGCCATGGAGAACATGGAGCAGAAAGTAAACTCGCTCCTCTGTACCCCGGATGATATGCGCGAGCTCCTGGACAGGGAGCCATGGCTTTGGTTCACCCTGGATATCTCGCATGCCCTTCGGGCCGGCCCCGAAGAGGTCCGCCGCTACATCGACCTGTGCGGGGACCGGCTGGCAAACGTGCACGTGGGAGGATCTGAGAATGGGAAAATGCACCTTCCCATCGATGGAGATGACGGGATGGCAGAGATACTCCGTTACCTACTGGAGTCCGGATATGAGGGAAACCTGACACTGGAGCTCGAGGACCGCAACTTCACCCACGACCTCTCTGCAGAGGAGAAGGTCCTCGTCCTCTGCAGGGAATTGGC
>CAZRCH010000037.1:0-19857 GCA_964598545.1 uncultured Methanolinea sp.
TTTTTTTCTAAAGACGCCACGCCCGATACCCGGTCCCGGGTGGGTTCCCGCGGGTGCGGTCAGTCTTTACTGCCTTTCAGCACTCCTCTCATCTCCCGGTTGAGTATAGGGGATAGGACAGGCGACTGTTCAATAAATAGTATACGGATTTCATATATCCACAGATCTGCACACCGGGAACCAGGGACGTGAATGCGGAAAAGAATCGAGCTGATTATATTGATGTATCCCATCCTAATATGCAGGAAAAAGGAAGGGGGCATAGAATGGCAGAGGATGTCAGGGACCTGATCGAGAAGATACGCGAGGAGGGTATCGGGGCTGCAGAAGAAAAAGCCCGCGAGATCGAGGCCCATGCCAGGAAGAACGCCGAGGAGATACTCGCTTCGGCGAGACTCGAAGCAGAGAGAACCCTTTCTGCAGCTCAGGAGAGGTTACGTCGTGAAGAGGAGAGAGAGAAGGCATTACTTGTCCAGGCAGGAAGGGACCTGCTCCTCTCCCTCAGAAACGAAATTCACGCCATGCTCGAGCGTATCATCCTCGTGGATGTGAGGGATACACTCACCCCTGACGCCCTGTTCAGGCTGCTCTCTGCAATCACCTTTCAGTGCCGCGGGGAGGAGACCGGAAGTATCGAGATAGAATTGAAGAGAGAGGATCTGGAGGCCTTTGAAGCATCTTACCTTTCGCGTCTCAAGGAACAGACGAAGAGAGAGATTGTCTTACGCCCGTCTGACAATATCTCGGGAGGATTCATCATAAGTTTCGACGGCGGAAGATCATGCTTCGATTATTCCGATAAAAGCCTTGCAGAGTATATCGGCGTGCATCTCAAGCCCAAATTGCATGCGATTCTCCACGAATCGACCAGGGAATGAAGTAAAATGGCCGATTTTTATCCCTACCTGATTTCAAGCCTTCCGATGCTGCATTTTGGCATGAAACCACCGTTCTCCTTTGAGAGATTCCTCGAGATATGCCGGGAATTCATCCCGGTCCACGATTACACGGTGTTGTGCGACTTGCCGGAACCGGCACGATATGTGGATGATCGCACGCGGCAGAAGACAGTGAGGGAATGGATAGAATTTGATACTGCGCTCAGAAACGAACTCGTGAAAGCCCGCACCCAGAGAATGCACCATGAGCCTTCGTCATACCTGCGCCCGGGCGCCTCACCTGATCCCACGCTTGCCGCTGCTGCAACGGCGGCTGTGGCAAATCCAGCTCTCCTCGCCGCCGAGATGTCCCTTGACGAGGTTCGCTGGAAGGCACTCGATGAACTCGCAGCCGGGCACCACTTTGATTTGGAATTGCTGATAACCTATGCCTGGAAACTGTTGATTCTCATCAGGTGGGAGGGCGTGCACAACGCAGATCCGGGCGAAATTCTTGAACACGCACTACAGAAGGCACAGGGATAGGTGACAGGGTTGAGAAAAGGCAGGATAACCAGGATCAGCGGTAACATGGTGACGGTCAGTTTCGATTCCCCCGTCATGCAGAACGAAGTCGCCTACATCCAGCACAGGGAAGAACGTCTCAAGTCCGAGATCATCCGCGTGCGCGGCAATCTTGCAGAGATGCAGGTCTACGAGGATACCAGCGGCCTGAAGGTCGGCGAAGAGGTCGAGTTTACAGGTGACCTCCTTTCAGTAGAGCTCGGACCCGGCATGCTCGGGCAGATCTTCGACGGCCTGCAGAACCCTCTCCCTGATCTTGCTGCACAGTGCGGGTTCTTCCTGAAGCGCGGAATCTACATGGAGGCGCTCTCCGGTTCCGATGCATGGGACTTCACTCCTGTCGCGAAAGCAGGTGACAGGGTGCGTGCCGGCGACAGGATCGGGTTCGTGCAGGAGAAGATGTTCATGCACTACTGCATGGTCCCTTTTTCCTGGGAAGGCTTTTTCGAGGTTGTCTCGGTGGAACAGCCCGGAGAATTCACGAAGAACCAGGCAATCGCCCATCTGAAGGACGAGAAAGGGAACGTGCGCCCCGTATCGCTCTGCCAGCGGTGGCCGGTGAAGATACCCGTCAGGGCCTATAGAGAGAAACTCAAGCCCACGGAACCTCTCGTCACCAAGATGCGCCTCATTGATTCGCTCTTCCCCGTTGCAAGGGGTGGGACGTACTGTATCCCTGGCCCCTTCGGAGCAGGGAAGACTGTGCTCCAGCAACTGATCAGCAAGCACGCAGATGCCGATGTGGTGGTCATCGCTGCCTGCGGCGAGCGTGCCGGGGAGGTAGTGGAGACAATCAAGACATTTCCCACTCTGGTCGATCCGAGAACCGGCCACCCACTGAGCGACCGCACCGTGATAATCTGCAACACGAGCTCGATGCCCGTCGCGGCAAGGGAGTCCAGTGTATATACGGCGGTCACCATCGCGGAATACTACCGGCAGATGGGTCTCCATGTACTGCTCCTTGCCGATTCCACCTCCCGCTGGGCCCAGGCTATGCGGGAGATGTCAGGGCGGCTCGAGGAGATTCCAGGGGAAGAAGCGTTTCCCGCGTATCTCGAGTCCCATATTGCTTCATTCTACGAAAGGGCAGGACTGGTCCGGCTTTCCGATGGCGCCCTCGGCTCGGTGACCATCGGAGGTGCGGTAAGTCCGGCTGGCGGCAACTTCGAGGAGCCTGTCACCCAGGCTACGCTGAAGGTGGTGGGAGCATTCCACGGCCTCTCCCGCACCCGCTCCGATGCACGCCGCTATCCCGCAATCGATCCACTGATCAGCTGGAGCAAGTACAGGAGTTTCATTGACCCGGCGCAGAAGGAGAGAGGCCAGTGGCTCCTCCGCAAGGGCAACGATATCGCGCAGATGATGAAGGTGGTAGGGGAGGAGGGGACCTCCCTTGCCGATTATTCGGACTATCTGAAGTCTGAGTTCTTTGACTTTGTCTACCTCCAGCAGAACGCCTTTGACCCTGTAGACGAGGCGACCCCAAAGGATAGGCAGGCTTACGTCTTCGCCTTTATTGACAGAATAATACAATCAGATTTTTCCTTCACCAACAAGGACGAGGCCCTCCACTTCTTCCAGCAGTTGCGACAGCTCTTCAGGGGTTGGAACTCCGCTCCCTGGCAGAGCGAAGAATTCGAGAGAACCGAAAGAGAGATACGCGCGCTCCTCGCTGAACGGATAAAGACGGGATAGCATGCAGAAATATTACTCGAACATCACCCAGATCGTCGGCGACGTCATCACTGTGGAGGCAGAGAACGTGGGCAACATGGAGCTCGCCCAGGTGATCACCCGCCGGGGAACCTCCCTCGCCCAGGTGATACGACTTGACAGGAGGAAAGTCTTCCTGCAGGTGTTCGCCGGGAGCCGGGGCATCTCAACCGGAGACAAGGTCAGGTTCCTGGGTCATCCGATGCGGATCCCCACCGGCCACATGCTCCTCGGCCGCATCTTCAACGGGAGCGGTAGTCCCCTCGATGGGGGGCCTGCTCTCGACGAGAACCTCGTGGAGGTAGGCGGACCGCCGGTAAACCCGGTGAAGAGGATCATCCCGGAGAAGATGATCAGGACGGGGATCCCGATGATCGATATCTTCAACTCTCTCGTCGAGTCCCAGAAGCTACCCGTATTTTCCATTGCCGGGGAACCCTACAACGAGCTTCTCGCGAGGATTGCAATCCAGGCCGAGGTCGACATCATCATCCTCGGCGGCATGGGGCTCAAGTACGACGATTACCTCTTTTTCAAGGAGACGCTTGAAGAGCAGGGTGCACTCTCACGGTCCATCGTCTTCATGCATACCGCCGCAGATCCGATCGTTGAGTGCCTGCTTGTCCCTGATATCAGCCTTGCGGTGGCCGAAAACTTTGCCCTCGCGGGGGAGCGGGTGCTTGTTCTGCTGACGGACATGAGCAACTTCTGCGACGCGCTCAAGGTAATCTCGATCACCATGGAACAGATCCCCTCAAACAGGGGTTACCCGGGCGACCTATACAGCCAGCTCGCGGCGCGGTACGAGAAGGCAGTGGACTTCGATACGGCGGGATCGATCACGATCCTTGCAGCGACCACCATGCCAGGTGACGATGTGACGCACCCCATCCCCGACAACACAGGGTACATCACCGAAGGGCAGTTCTACCTCAAGAACGGCGTGATCGAGCCATTTGGGTCCCTGAGCCGCCTAAAACAGCAGGTCAACGGGAAGACACGCGCGGACCACAGGACAATCATGGACACCATGATCCAGCTCTTTGCCGAGTATCGGGAAACCCTTGAGAAGCAGGCAATGGGATTCGAGATGAGCGCCTGGGACCAGAAACTCTTGAAGTACGGCAGGCTCTTTGAGAAGGAGATGATGTCCCTTGAGGTGAATATTCCCCTTGAAAAAGCGCTTGACCTCGGATGGGAGATCCTCCATGAATGCTTCTCTCCTGAAGAGACGGGAATCAGGCGATCGATAATCGACGCATATTGGCCGGGCACGCATGAAGGTTAAACTCTCCCAGGGGGAACTCAAGCGCCAGAGGGACGCACTCCGCCAGTATGAACGGTACCTCCCGACTCTCCAGCTGAAGAAGCAGCAGATCCAGCTTGAGATCCTCCACCAGCAGGGAATCCAAAAAGAAGCCCGTGATGCGCTCTCACATAAGAAGAAGGCTGCGATGGAGTGGTCCGGACTCCTTTCCGAAGACCTGGGAATTGGAAGGTGGCTCGTGCCAAAACAAGTCCTGAGGGGAAAGAAGAATGTTGCCGGGGTCGACCTGCCCGTCTTCGAGCGAGCAGAGTTCGAGACGGCAATGTACGACCTCTTCCTTGAGCCGCTCTGGCTCGATCGGGGCATTGAGGCACTGAGGGAGATCGTGTCCCTGCAGGAGGAGATCCGCGTCCTCGAGGACGGGATATCTGTTCTCAACCATGATCTGCGGATCACCACGCAGCGCGTCAACCTATTTGAGAAAGTGAAGATCCCTGAGGCGAAAGATGCTATCCGCCTGATCAAGATCCACCTCGGCGACCAGATGACCAATGCCGTGGGCAGGAGCAAGATTGCCAAGAAGAAGATAGAGGCAGCGGCTGCCATGGAGACGGGGATATGATCGTCCCGATGAAGAAGGCGAACATCCTTTGCGAGGCCCGGGATGCAGAGTCGACGGTAAAATCACTGCGGGTCCTTGGCGTCATGCACATCGAGCACCAGAACACCCCGGAAAGCACGAACATCACTATACTCCGGGATCAGGTGGCCCTGGTCATCTCCGCTCTCGATGTGCTGAACCAGGCGATGGCGAGTGAGAAGGAGAAGATTCCCAAGGAGCCTGTCGGCGGCACTGACTGGAAGGAGGTCGCAGGCCAAATCCTCGATTTCAGGAAGCGCCATGAACAGTTGGAGATCGCCTCAAGGGGTGTAATCGGTCAGATCCAGGAATGGGAGCGCTGGGGGGATATCGAGCCCTCGGAGGTAGTGTTCCTAAAGGAGAGAGGGATCTACCTTGGGTTGTATCTGGTCCCGCTCAAGGAGGTGGGAAATTTTCCCGATGATGTCGTTGTAAAGACAATTTTTGCCACCGGCGACATCGCACATTGTGTCGTGATATCGAGGAGAAAATTCGAATGCCCCTACCCCGAGATCCCCCTGCCGAAGCAGAGCGTATCCGCATTGAAACGGCAGCTGCAGGAGATGACCGAAGGGATGGAGTCGGCCAGGAAGGACCTCCTCTCTCATGCCCGCTACCATGATTCCCTCTCAGAAATCAGGAAGGAATTGGAGAAGGAGATCGAGTTCCAGCAGGTGCTGAGCGGGATGGGCCGGGACGGTGCAATCTACTATGTCACGGGATACATACCGTTCGACGTGGAAGCGCAGCTGGTTGCGGAAGCTGGGGAGAAGAGATGGGGAGTGATGATTGCCGAGCCATCCGATACTGACGAGGTTCCGACACTTATCCGCAATCCGAAGTGGGTGCGCCTGATCAGGCCTGTTCTTGGCCTGCTCGGGCTCACGCCCGGCTACCGGGAACTTGACGTCAGCATACCTTTCCTGATATTCTTCAGCCTCTTCTTCGGCATCCTCATAGGTGACGCAGGATATGGGGTCGCATATATCCTTATCACCCTTGTATTGCAGAAGGTTGTGCTGAAGAACTGGTTCCTCGAGAATCCCGATCTGAAGACCACGTTCTCATTGTTTTACCTCCTTGGTTGTTCCGCGGTTGTCTGGGGAGTTCTTACAGGGGTTTTTTTTGGCCAGACCTGGCTCCTCGCTCTCGGATATGTCCCTCCTGTACCGGAATTGAATGATCCCAATTTCATACAGACGTTCTGCTTCTTCATTGGAGCCCTGCACCTCTCCATTGCGCACTCATGGAGGGCCGTGCTGAAGTTTCCATCGTTGTCCCTTCTCTCTGACGTCGGATGGATATGCGTCCTCTGGACCGCATTCTTCCTTGCAAGGTATTTGATCCTCGGAGAGGCCTTTCCCTCTTTCGGAATATGGCTGATCGCGGCGGGGATACTGCTTGTGATCCTCTTTTCCCATCCCCAGCGCAATGTCCTGAAGGGGATTGGAACCGGACTTGCGACTGTCGCGCTGAGCCTCATGAACAATTTTACTGATGTCATCTCGTACATTCGCCTCTTCGCGGTCGGCCTTGCGACCCTTGCGATCGCGGAGACCACGAATACCCTTGCTTTTGGATTCGGAAACGGGATAGTGGCCCTTGTGGCAAGCGTAGTAATTCTTATCACAGGTCATGGCTTAAACATCATTTTAGGACCGATGTCCGTGCTCGTACATGGCGTCAGACTGAACGTGCTCGAATTTTCAGGGCACGCGAACGTCACCTGGAGCGGAACGGCATTTGAGCCGCTAAAAGAGGAGTGAACTCAGGAGAATATCATGGATCCAAGTGTTGTGACACAATTTCAGGACGTAGGGCTGAGTCTCGAGCTGGCCCTGGCCGCTTTCGGATCTGCCGCCGGAGCAGGAACTGCCGGAATGGCTGCGATAGGGGCATGGAAGAAAAACTACATCCAGAACAAGCCGGCAGCATTCATGCTCGTTGCATTTGTCGGTGCACCCCTCACCCAGACCATATACGGGATGATCGTCATGAACCGCATGTTTGAACTTACCGCTCAGGGGTATTACCTTTGGGGGATCGGGGCATTTTGCGGGGCTGCGATTGGTCTTTCAGCCTATTTCCAGGGCAAATGCGCTGCATGTGCCTGTGATGCCATGGGAGAGACCGGAAAAGGATTCGGCAATTACATGATCGTGCTTGGAATGACCGAGACTGTAGCATTGCTGGTGATGGCATTTACCCTGGGGGTTCTTGGAAGGTTCGGGACATGAATCGTCCCCAAAGAGCAGGGTGAGAGCAGGAAAGATCCCCCTTTATTCTCGTTTACCAGGAAGATGGATACACATTCCCGGGGATATCGGAGGATGGGGGCATTCCTCGTTGTCCTGATGCTCCCGGACCTTGTTCAACAGTGAAACTGGCCCCGGGTCAGATCTGGCAGATGCATTGTGAAAGGGAGAAATCGCCGGGAATAGAGCAATGCTCCGGCCTTAAGGCCCGGAGTCAGATCTCCTTCGATCGGATGATGATCACTGGCCTCTTCGCGTTTACTGCAACGGCATCTGCCGTGCTGCCGAGCAGAAGCTCGGCGAACCAGCCTCTCCCGACAGAACTCATCCAGATAACTGACACGTCCTCCTCCTCGGCAACTCTTATTATTTCTGGGGCGGGGTTTCCTATTTTTATGATGGCCCTCGCCCTGATGCCCTGCGCAGCAAGACCGCTGCGGATTTTCTCGATCTTCTGCTTCGCTCTCCGCTGGTAGTCCTTGATCTCTTCATCTGTTTCGCCGCGCGAGACCACGCAGAGGAGGATGACCTCTCCGACGCCAGGAGTCACAGAGAGACGTGCAACCGCATTGTCTGAATATAAAGAGAAATCGACAGGGCAGAGGACACGGGAGAGGATCATCGGACAGAACATGTCGTAGGTCTTTCCTTTCAGGCCCCGGGTGATCTTATGGCGCATGATCAGCACACTTATACGGCTCCGGCGGACAACTGCCTTCGATACGCTGCCAAGCAGAATTTCCTCGACCATGCTGCTCCCGCGTGCGCCGATGACAATGAGAGAGACGCCATTCTCCTCTGCCGCCTGGACAATTGCTCCGGCAATGTCTGATGCCACCTTCACTTCCGTCCGGACCCTGATGTTCTTTCCCTGGCTCTCTAGGTGATGTTTCTCCTCCCTGAGAGTTATTCTTCCCTCGTGGAAGAGGGCGCCACCGATCTCGCCGCCTCCTCGGGGAGATATGGTCTCCCTGACCACATGCAGAAGTATCACGTCCCGGGCGCCGGGAAAGCCAGCGATACAGTCGAGCGTCTTTGCTGCATATTCCGAGAAATCGGTGGGAAACAGGATCTTTGAAAACATGCCTTTCCCTGATCTACCGTTACATGACCCCTTATATTAGTGGATCGTATTCCACCACCGATCACCATGATCCGGGGATAAGTCCGATTTGTGGATTTCAGGCATTGACTGCCTGGTTAGTCCTTTCTTCGGCCAGATCCCACCAATAAATTTATGTAGTATTGCAGATATTGCGCGCATTTACACTCAAAATTACGAACAATTTAAAAAATATAAAAAATTAACTGAACCTTTGAGGGAGACTGTAGTAAAATATATATCTCAAGATAGATACTTAGGTAGTCCTTCAAAGGAAGGGGCGGATGCGATATGGTCAACGAAAAGACGCTTGAGATGATCGAGAAGATGAAACTTCTTGTCATGAAGCGGTGCGAAGACCGTGTCCAGAATGCTTCGGGTAGTTCGCATTCCAGACCCCCCGAAAGATCCAATTACGCACACTGCCACGGCGTCACTGCCATACTTCGCCATCGCCACGGTCTTTAAATTGGTGAAGGATTTCGTCGGAGAAGGAAGGCTGAATAATACACTGAATCAAGACAGGATGTGGGCCACACCATGGCATGTGCAGATCAGGTCGAACTGGTGCAAAAGATAAGGCGGAGTGCAGTTGACCGCGGTAAAGAGCGCCCGGCACTGACACTGGAAAAGGCCTGCCAGGAGCAAGAGACCGGGGACGAACCAGCTGGGCATACGATTAGCAGACGCGTGCGGCGAATCCGCGGGTTATGAGGGATTGTGACATGGCAACTGAAAAGTCATTATTGCAGAAAATCCGGGAGAAGGAACTCGAGATGAGCGTGAAGATTGACGAGGCCAGGAGGGAAGCCGATCAGAACCTCGCGCGTGCTAAAAAGGAATCTGCGGCCATATTAAAGCAATCTGAGGAAGAAGCGAGGAGATCTGCCGAAGAATTCCTCAAACGCGAAATGGACAAAATCCGGACTGAAGCAGATATTGTCCGCACCCAGTCAGGCGATGAAGTCAGGAGAGCCCGGGAAACAGGGGAGAGAAACCAGCAGCAGGCAGTTGACAGAATTGTCTCCATAGTATTGGCAGAGTAGAGATCCATGCTCCAGAAGATGGTCAAAATCCAGGTGATAGGTCCGAAAAAAGACCTTCACAACGCAGTCGATCTGCTCTATCGCAAGGGAACGGTGCACATTGAGGATGCGTCCGCCCAGGCTGCATCGGGTGATACCATATTGCGGCGGATGAGCGTGGAGCAGGCCGGAGATATCTCTGCCGCCCTGGCAAAGATCGGCGGTATACTCCTTACTCTTCCGAAGACAAAGGTGGAGAAGAAGGAGCCGTCGGTTATCTATAAGGACCTGCAGGGGCTGGGCCATGACGATCTTCTCAACCATGCAAACGGGGTCATCAGTGAACTGGAGGAAGAAGCCAGAAACCTGGCAACCCAGAAAGGTGAACTGGAGATATCCCTTGATAACCTGATCCGGTATGAAAAGATCATCGAGAAACTTCGTCCCATTGAGAGCAATCTCCCCGTGCTTGAAGGATTCGAGGTTACCGTCATCCTCGTCCAGAGGGAATTTAAGGATGTCCTCGAGATCATCCGGAATTCCCTCTCCGAGATAACAAGGAAGCAGTTCGAATTGATCTCTGCTGACGTTGATGAAGCAACCATTGCCGCGGTCACCATATTCAACAAGCGTTATTCCGAACAGGTTCATTCTTTCATCTTTACCCAGAATGTGAACGAAATACGCCTGCCTCCTGAATACCTTGGAAAACCGTTCAACGAGATTTTTACTCTGATCGAAGAGAGGAAAGCCAAAGCCACGGCAGAAATGGACCGCATCAATGGAGAACTGCAAAAGATTTCGTCCACTCACTACGACGAGCTCCAGGCCCTCTATCAGATCCTCGATGACAGGAATGAGGAATTGGGCGTCTTCTCAAAGATTGGCCAGACAGACTATACATTCGTCATTCTCGGATGGATTCCCAAAAAATTTTTGAACGACACCAGGAATGAACTCAAGGAGGCTTTCGGCGGGCGCGTGGTAGTCAATGAGATCCAGGTCAGCCCCGAGGAGATGGCAGACGCCCCGACATTCTACGACAACCCCCGTATTGTCAAACCATTCGAATATCTTATGAGGGTGATCAGCCCGGCAAAATCGCAGGAGATCGACCCCAGCCCACTCCTTGCAATATTCTTCCCAATATTCTTCGGGATCATGGTCGGGGATATCGCATATGGCCTGATCATTCTTGCGTTTGCTCTCATCGTGAAGTGGAAGTTCCGCGACCGGGACTGGCTGCAGCACCTCATGAACATCCTGATTATCGTATCGTTCCCGACCCTGTTCTTTGGCTGGCTGTACGGGGAGTTCTTTGGTGATTTCGGTGAACACATGGGGTGGATCCATCCGCAGGAGCTCTTCGGCATCACATGGAACCGAATCGAGATCATTGTTCCGCTCCTTATATTGTCGATCGCGATCGGGATCTTCCACGTATTCCTTGGTCTCGGAATCGGGATCCTGAATTCATATACTGAAATCAGCTGCAAAAGGCATGTCGCCAGGGCAAAAAAGCACATCTGCGAAAAAGCCGGCATGATTGTTGTCATAACCGGCCTTATACTCGTAATAGGCGCTGCAGCAAAAGCGCTTGCCGACCCCCTGCTCATACTGGGTGTGATATTGATCTTCATCGCGCTGCCCCTCCTCATCTATGGCGGAGGATTCTTTGGTATATTCGAGATCATGAGCACCGTCGGGAATATCCTCTCGTACGCCCGTATCATGGCTATCGGGATGGCATCCGTCATCCTTGCCGCCGTCGCGAACAAACTCGGAGGGATGATGGAAGTGGCAATCCTCGGGCTTCTGATTGCGGCACTTCTCCATACGCTGAACATAGTGCTCGCCATGTTCAGCCCGTTCCTCCACTCCCTCCGTTTGCACCTGGTGGAATTCAATTCCAAATTCTACGAGGGGGGCGGGAAAATGTACAAGCCGTTCAAAAAGGACGATGGAGGAGATACCTGGTGAATACCGTGGCAGGTTGCGCCGGGATATCTGTAAGAATGAGAGAATTGAGGAGTTGTACCATGTAACAGAAACCCGAGTATGACTTTCTCGATAGTCATTGCCATGTGCTGCGATTTGATTGCCCTGCATATGGCTTGAAATGTAAAATGAGCAGAAAATATCGGGCCGCCTCTGCAACAGGCGGCGTTTTAACAGGGAGCTGGTGTGAATGGTTGATTTCGGAATCCCCATTGGGGCAGGCATTGCTTTTGGACTTGGAGCGCTCGGTACGGGCATTGCACAGTCGAAGATTGGTGCGGCAGGGGCAGGTACCATTGCAGAGAAACCGGAGACATTCGGGTTGATGATTATCCTGGTAGCAATTCCAGAAACCCTTGTGATTCTGGGTTTTGTGGTCGCCTCCATGATCATGATCATGCTGGTATGATCCTCCCGACGGATCCGACATAGGGTTGTATGTTGAAGGAATCTCTCCGGATGGTCGAATGGGAAGGGCTGATCAATGGCAATTGAAGAACTTATTCAGGCCGTGGAGGTAGGTGCAAAAGAGCGAATATACGAGATACAGGAACGCTCCAAATCCGAGGCTGAAGAGCTCGTCAGCGAAGCAAATACAAAAGGAGGGCCGATAAAGAAAAAATATCTTGAAGAGGCGATGCGGTCGGTGGAACTCCAGAAGAACAAACTGCTCTCTGAGACGAGGGAAGAGAGTCGCATGGAAGTGATCAAAACAAAGAACGAGATCTTCCAGAAAACGTTCGAGAATGCCGCAAAAGTCCTGGGTTCCGTACGTGAACATGCACGGTACAGAAAGTCGTTTTCCCTCTTCATCACCGAAGTGTCCGGTGCCCTCGGGGGAGAGGATATCATCCTCCACATTGACCCACGCGACGAGGCACTCTGCAGGGAGATCCTCGATGAACTGAAGATGAAGTATGAAATTGTGACCGATCTTACCTGTGCCGGGGGATTGAACGCACACACACGCGATGGACGCTTTGTAGTGCTCAACACACTGGAATCAAGAATTCAAAAGGCAAAAGAACTTCACAGGCCCGTGATCTTTTCGATGCTGTTTGGGTGAGCGAGATGGAATATGCATATGTGAATGCACGGATACGGGCAATGAAGAGCCGCCTCCTTGATCGTACCATGCTCGAGCATCTCATCAACAAGCCAGATATCGACTCAATGATCTCGGACCTTGAAAAAACCTCCTACAGGCAGGAACTGGAGAGGGCAGGGGTCCAGTTCACTGGCATTCAAAGGATTGAAGTCGCCATCAGGAAAGACCTTGTCCGGGCCTTTCGCGCAATCTTTGGTTTTATCAGGGGTGGTGAGAAGGAGAATCTCCTCACCCTCATCCTGCAGCGCTGGGATGTCCAGAACATCAAGACCATCCTTCGGGGAAAGAAAATTTTTGCACCTGCGCAGGAGATCCTCGAATGCCTCATCCCTGCAGGGGAACTAGATGAAGCGGCACTCACCGAACTTGTGAAACAGCCTGATGTGAAGGCGGTTATTGACCTCCTGGCCACGTGGGGAGTGCCGTATGCACGCCCCCTGACGCGGAATTTCAAGGAGTTTTCAGAGACCCGGGACATGCTGGTGCTCGAGTATGCGATTGATACGTTCTATTACGAAAACTCCCTCTCGGTCCTGAAAAGCAGGGATACCGATGATAACCGGATCATCAGGGACATGCTGATCACCGAGATCGATATCAACAATTTAAGGACAGTACTCCGGGTAATCCGGGACCGGATGGACCGTGACGAGGCGAAACGGTTCTTCATGAAAGGGAGCCCGGAACTCGACACCGAAAGGCTCCACTCAATGCTGAAAGCAGGAACGATAGAGGGTGCGCTCAAGCAGCTTGAACAGACCTCTTACCGGTTTCTCACCCAGGTCCCCCATGAGTATGTGGCCGCTGAGAAGATATCGGCATTTGAAAAAGAACTTGAGAAGCACCTTGTAAAGAAAGGTGTAAACCAGTTTCTCGGAGACCCCCTCTCCATTGCGATTCCCATCGGCTATATCTGGGCCAAGGTCGCCGAGGTCACGAATATCAGAATCATTGCCCGGTGCAAGCTCGCCGAGGTACCTGAAAAAGAACTCAGGGAGGCACTGATCAATGTATAAATTCATCGTCGTCACAGACCCCGATACAGCCCCCGGTTTCCGCCTCGCCGGAGTGGACGTGCTGGAAGTACCGGGCCCGGATGAGGCAGGAAAGTTGCTCCCGAGCCTCCTTCTCAGGGACGATACGGGCATTATCGCGATGAACGAGGAGTTCATGAACTCACTCGACGACAAGATGACCGAGAGGATCGAGAAATCATACAGGCCAATCATCATTCCCATCCCTTCCGGGGCGAGGAAGATGGACCGGACCAGTTACATCGAAGGACTCCTTCGTAGGGCAATCGGGTACAACATCGTGTTGAGGAGATAGTTGGTATGATCGTCGGTGTTATTTCAAGAATTTCAGGCCCTGTGGTTCTCTCAGAGGGAATGAGGGGATCCAGGATGTATGATGTGGTGAAGGTCGGAGATCAGGATCTGAACGGCGAGATTATCCGGCTTGACGGCGATCAGGCAGTCATCCAGGTCTACGAGGACACCACCGGCCTCCGGGTGGGAGAGCGAGTGGCAAATACCGAGAAGCCTCTTTCCGTAGAACTGGGGCCAGGGCTCCTTTCCTCTATCTACGACGGCATCCAGCGACCCCTTCCTGTCCTCGCTGAGAAGAGCGGGAGCTTTATCTCCCGGGGCCTGAGTGTCCCGGGACTCTCAAGGGAGAACGTATGGGAATTTACTCCGAAAGTCAGAAAGGATGACCGTGTCGCAGGGGGCAATGTCATCGGCACAGTCACCGAGCATCACATCGAGCACCGCATCATGGTGCCGCCGTACGTATCCGGCATAATTAAGGAGATACACGGGGGGGAGTTTAAAATCGACGAACCGATCGGCACTCTTGATGACGGCCAGGACCTCTTCATGATGCAGACCTGGCCTGTCCGGAAAGGAAGGCCGTACGGCCGGAAGATGGACCCCGACACGCTGCTTGCCACCGGCCAGCGGATATTCGATACCCTCTTTCCTGTTACCAAGGGAGGGACTGCCATGATCCCGGGAGGATTCGGCACCGGCAAGACCGTGGCGGAGCAGACACTTGCAAAGTGGTCCGATACCCAGATCGTCGTCTATATCGGGTGTGGAGAGCGCGGGAACGAGATGACTGACGTGCTCACCGAATTCCCGGAACTCCTTGACCCGAGGACCAAACTCCCCCTTATCCAGAGGACCATCCTGATCGCAAATACCTCGAACATGCCTGTCGCTGCACGCGAAGCATCTATTTACACGGGGATCACCCTGGCCGAGTATTACAGGGACATGGGATACGACGTGGCCCTCATGGCAGATTCCACCTCGCGCTGGGGGGAGGCTTTACGCGAGGTCTCGGGCCGCCTCGAGGAGATGCCTGGTGAAGAAGGCTACCCTGCATACCTTGCCACCCGTCTTGCAGCTTTTTATGAGAGGGCCGGGCGCGTGGTCTGCCTGGGATCCGATGCACGATTGGGATCTGTGACCATTATCGGAGCGGTTTCTCCCCCTGGCGGCGATTTCTCCGAGCCCATTACCCAGAACACCCTGCGCATTGCCGGCACGTTCTGGGCTCTGGATACGAACCTGGCCTACAGACGGCATTTCCCCTCTGTCAACTGGATCAAGAGTTACTCCCTGTATCTTGACCAGGTAAAGGAGTGGTATGCAAAGAGCGGTTTCTCGGACTGGAAGGAACTCCGCGCACAAGCGATGTATCTCCTTCAGAAGGAAGTCGAACTCCAGGAGATTGTCCAACTCGTCGGGCCAGACGCACTCCCTGAGAGCGAGAAAGCGATTCTCGAGGTCACCCGTATGATACGGGAGGATTTCCTGCAGCAGAGTGCGTACCACGATGTCGACTCCTACTGTCCGCTTGAAAAGCAATACTGGATGCTCTTTGTGATCCTTGCATTCTTTGACCGGGTGAACCAGTCTATGAGCAAGGGGGTTCCCCTCACAAAAATTTTAAAACTGCCGGTAAAGGCAGAGATCGGGAGGATGAAGGAACTCACCGGGGTCGAACAGATCAAAGACCTGGTCACGCGTATCGATAGTGGACTTTCTGCACTGGAGGCAGAAAGATGACCGGAGTCCCACTCTACACGAAGGAGGCCAGGACTATCAATTACGTCTCAGGTCCACTGATATTTGTCCAGCACGTCAGAGGCGTTTCGTACGGCGAGATCGTCCGTATCATGCTCCCCGGGGGAGAGGAGAGGACTGGCCAGGTGCTCGATATCTCAAAGGATCTTGCAATCGTCCAGGTCTACGAAGGCACCAGCGGGATAGACAACCTGAACACGCGTGTCCAGTTCACTGGTGAACCCCCCAGCATCAAGGTCTCGATCGAGATGCTGGGGCGCGTCTTCAACGGTGTCGGCAAGCCCCGTGACGGAGGGCCGGAGATCATCGAGGAAGCCAGCCTTGACATCAACGGTATGCCTATCAACCCTACCGAACGTGACAAGCCTGCCGACTTCATCCAGACAGGCATGTCCACGATCGACGGCCTGAACACCCTGGTGCGGGGGCAGAAGCTTCCCATATTTTCAGGTGCGGGGCTCCCCGCCAATAAGCTTGCTGCCCAGATCGCCCGCCAGGCAAGGGTGCTTGGAGAAGAGGAGAAGTTCGCAGTGGTCTTTGTGGCCATGGGGATCACGTACAAGGAAGCCTCTTTCTTCATGAAGGATTTCGAGCGGACCGGTGCGCTGGAACGCGTGGTGTTCTTCATGAACCTTGCAGACGACCCCACCATCGAGCGTATCGCGACCCCCCGCTGCGCCCTCACCGTTGCCGAGTTCCTTGCCTATACGCACAACCTCCACGTCCTGGTCATCCTGACCGACATGATCAACTACTGCGAAGCCCTGCGGGAGATCTCAACCGCCCGCGAGGAAGTGCCTGGGAGAAGGGGGTATCCGGGGTATATGTATACCGACCTCGCTTCCATCTATGAGCGTGCGGGCAGGATCAAGGGTATCAAAGGATCGATCACCCAGATCCCGATCCTCACCATGCCCGACGACGATATCACTCACCCGGTCCCCGACCTCACCGGGTACATCACGGAAGGACAGATAGTGCTCTCCCGCGACCTTTTCCGCAGGGGTGCGGATCCCCCTGTCGATGCCCTCCCTTGTCTCTCACGCCTGATGAACCTGGGAATAGGCCCTGGCAAGACCCGGGAAGACCACCGGAATGTTGCGGACCAGCTCTACGCCTCGTATGCCTATGGGAGGGACCTCCGGAAACTGGTTGCCATTGTCGGGGAGGAGGCACTCACTGAGCTCGACAAGAAGTATCTGAAGTTCGCTGATGAGTTCGAACGCCATTTCATCACCCAGGGAGATGAGAACAGGACCATTAACGGGACTCTTGACATGGGATGGACCCTCCTCGCTGCGCTGCCGGAAGAGGAGCTGAAACGGATCAACCGCGATTACATCAGGAAATACCATCCGGCGTATCGTAAGGAGTGAGCATGGAGCAGATCAACCCCACCCGGATGGAACTTATCAGGAAAAACGCCCAGATCAAACTTGCCGAGCAGGGGCGGGATCTCCTGCGGGAGAAAATGGATGCCCTCATCCAGGAATTTTTCAACATCATGGAGTCAGTTTCCCAGTCCAGGGACGAACTGGAGAGACTCGCAGATGAGGCCCAGCACTCCCTGCTCATTGCGCTGGCAGTTGACGACCCCGTCACCCTGAAATCCGCGTCTTTTGCAACACGGCGGGGTATCACTCTAGATATCAAGGGTAAAAACATCATGGGCGTCCCTGTGCCTATAATCGAAAAGAAACGGTTTGTCAAGGGACTAATGGAGAGGGGCTACAGCATCCTGGGGGTGAGCGGGCGAATCGATGAAGCGGCCGAACGGTATGAAGCGGAACTGGATCTTATCATCAACCTCGCGGAGACCGAGACCTCGCTTCGGAGAATTGGCAGCGAGATCCAGATGACACGCCGGAGGGTGAATGCCCTGGAGCAGGTGCTCATTCCCGAACTGAAAAACCAGGCAAAATATATCGAGATTACTATCGACGAACGTGAACGCGAAGACCTTTACCGGCTCAAGAAAGTGAAGAAAATTATCGAGCGGAAGAAGAAGGCCCAGACTCCCGCCCAGGGTTCATGAGACACTGCTCAATATCTCTATCACGTTCCTGACCGCGTCACTCTCAGTCCGCTCCTGTTTCTTCACCTGTTTTGCCGTCATGATGATCCTGTCGAGATCTTCTTTCGAGAGCCGGGTGAATGTGAATCCCTCCCATTTTCTGCGATCCAGTGATATCCAGCTCTCCCCGAGCATGTATTTGAGGAGGTCGATATCTGTTACTGAATAGACCTTCCAGTCCTGTCCTACACTCTGCCGTATCTTTTCGATCGCCTTCTCAACAGCCATATTCCTATGGATTTGGAATACTCTCCGGCCCCGTTCATCATCCGTCACTTCTGGCATGCCCACCAGCTCACTCTACAATCCCCGCGAGGGGTATATATCTTTTCGGACCTTGACTCGCGAAAAGAGTGTGCCCGGCTGAAAATAAAGGGCAGGATCTTAAAGAGCGAAAAAAGACAGGGTGACTCAAAGGAGATAGACGGATATCTCTGTCCTTTCGCGCGTAGTGTTCATATACCGGGAAAAGGAATCCTCTTGTCCTCTCTCGCGGAGAGCCCAAAAAAGACCAGGCCCCATTAAGGACAGGGGAATATCATTCCCTGCGCGAGCCTTTCCTTTCGATCCTCTCGTATATGGCAATCAGCCCCCGCTGATCGGTCTCCCGGCAAAACCCGTGCCCGGCACGGGACGTTGCCAGCACATGCCGCAGGTGGCGGTACGATTTCATGCGTATGTCTCCTCCATATTGTTGCACATCCCCAAGGGTGCTGAGATCCCGGGGCTGAAACACCAGATATCTCTGTGGAATTTGTGGATAAATCCTTGCATTGCACTCGTGCACTGCAGAGTATCTCCCACGCCCCAATACCAATGCTTACGCTTCTCTTCCCGACCCCGAAAGCAGGAGGCGGGTCACCTCTTCAACAGTATTTCGAATGTCTATCTCTTGAGAGAGCGACCTTCTTCCAATTGATATGAGATCAAGGAGCGTTATCACTGTGATTCGGGGATACTGGACCATCTCCCAGATGTCTCGGTCCTTGTAGACCCATACTTCCCCTATCACGTACCTCAACACTTTCTGGTCCTCTGGGGAAAAGTGGGCCCAATCGGGACCCATCTGCTTCCTGATCTTCTCGATAACCCGCTCCACGTTCTTCTCTTTCTGCAGGGAATACATCCGCCTCCCAATCTCTGTCCTGGACACGTCTGCCATCTGCCAATCACCCCTCCCGACAGGTATGCGGAGATGGACTTCAAGAATTAAAAAGGGTTTGCCAGGGTCTTTCTCGCCGGCGAATCCCGCATGATGAGAATCCACACATCTCGAGACTTTGAAATATCGCAGGTATCATCCCTTTCGCGTCAAATTGGAATGATTAATAATGACAGAAATCCAGACTTTACCCCATTCGAGGGCGAGTTTATGATCACACTGCCATTCCTTATACTCTTTCCTGCCGTAATTGCCCTCCTTCTCCTCATCGTCTCTGCTGACGCGTGGCGGAGGCTGGTCGTTAAGGCAGGTGCACTCATCATCGGCATTGCTTCCCTCTATCTCCTGTTCATCACGCCTGAAAGCGGGCCGGAGTTCTTTCCGGTCGCGTTCGATTCGATCTCGAAACTGATGTTCCTGGCGGAGATGGTCATTGCCGCGTTCCTGGTCTACCTTGGTATCAAATACAAGAAATACCTGGCCATCTTCCTGGTTGTCGCACAGGCCGCACTGCTTGTGTATTATGAGAGTCTTGCCGCGGCTGGAGCGCATGCCATCCCAAACCTCTTCATCGACCAGTTCTCCCTGATCCTGGCCCTGATCATCGGGATCATCGGCAGCCTCATCTGTGTATATGCCCTGGGATACATGGCCACTTACCAGGAGCACCACCCCGAAGTGAGGGACCGGAGAAGGACATTCTTCTTCCTGATGTTCTTCTTCCTCTCATCAATGTTCGGCCTGGTCTTTTCAGATTACCTGCCGTGGGTCTTCTTCTTCTGGGAGCTCACCACCCTTTGTTCATTCCTCCTTATTGGATACTCGGGCTCGGGGGAGGCCGTCAACAATGCGTTCCTCGCACTGAACATGAACCTGCTGGGTGGAATAGCGTTTGTCGGGGCACTCATTTACCTCGCCTTTGTCAGCCCCGGTGGCGAGTTGCTGGATATCAGCA
>CAZRCH010000038.1:0-19608 GCA_964598545.1 uncultured Methanolinea sp.
TGACAATTACATCATCTTTATTTCTTTCTACTCATATGAGAAATAATAGATGACGCCATGTGGAGAGACCGGGCAGAACGCTTACCCCTGCGGCCTCCCGGAGTCATATCCTGCGGTCGGAAACCATACAAGTGTGAGGATGATATGAAACACCCCTTTATTTCAGTCCAGAACCTCTCAATGTCCTTTTCAGGAAAAAAAGTCCTTGATAACCTTTCATTCGATATTCCTGAAGGGGAGGTCATCGGGATCATCGGGAGGAGCGGGGCAGGCAAGAGCGTGCTGATGCACCTGCTGCGCGGTGTGGATGAGCCCCCTACGGGAGGTAAGATCGTCTATCACCTCTCCAGGTGCCCCGAATGCTCCTACATCGGACTTCGGAGCGAAATACAGGATCCCTGCCCGCGCTGCGGGGAGAAGTTATCGGGAGTCGATGTGGACTTCTGGCAGCCTGAGAACGAGCACATCAAGAGCCTCATCATGCGGCGGACGGCCATCATGTTCCAGAGGACCTTTGCACTCTACGGTGACGACAGGGTTATCGAGAACGTGCTCCGCGCCCTAGACGATGTCGGGTATCCCCAGGATGGCGCGGTCAACCGCGCTGCCGACCTCATAGACCAGGTCCGCCTCTCCCACCGCATGATGCACATCGCGCGGGATCTCTCCGGGGGGGAGAAGCAGCGGGTGGTGCTTGCCCGGCAGCTTGCAAAAGAGCCCTGCCTCCTCTTTGCCGACGAACCTACGGGCACCCTCGATCCGGATACCGCCCGCCTTGTCCACCAGATGCTCGTCTCCGCTGCGGAGACCGCGCACATGGGAATCGTCGTCACCTCCCACTTCTCCCGGGTCATCCAGGACATTGCGACAAGGGCCATGCTCCTCGAGGAGGGAAGGATCGAGAAGATCGGGGCACCGGGTGCGGTGATCACCCACTTTCTCCGGGACTTTTACGATGAGGAGAATATCTCGCAGGTGGAACTGGGGGAGGAGATCCTGGTAGCCCGCGACGTGGCCAAGCGCTACATGTCTCCCGACCGCGGACTTATCCGGGCGGTGAACGGGGTATCCTTCAAGATCAACCGCGGGGAGATCTTCGGTCTCATCGGGAAGAGCGGTGCAGGAAAGACGACCCTCTCCCGCATCATCGCGGGGATCATCGAGCCCACGGCGGGAGAGATGAACTTCCTCGTCGGCGATGACTGGGTAGACATGACCAAGCCCGGCATCGACCAGAGGGGGCGGGCCAAGAGCTACATCGGCCTCCTGCACCAGGAGTATGACCTGTATCCTCACCGGACGGTGCTCGACAACCTCACCGATGCGATCGGGCTCGAGTTCCCAAAAGAACTTGCGATGAGGAAGGCGCACATCACCCTCTCTATGGCCGGGTTCCTGTCTGGCAAGAGCGCCACCATCCTCTCACAATACCCGGACCAGCTCTCTGAAGGCGAGCGCCACCGTGTCGCGCTCGCGCAGGTGCTGATACGCGAGCCGAGCCTCGTGATCCTGGACGAACCGACAGGGACGATGGACCCCCTCACCAAGCGGGACGTGAAGCATTCGATCCTCCATGCACGCCAGGAGATGGACCAGACGTTCATCCTCGTCTCCCACGACATGGAGTTCGTGCGTGAAGTATGCGACCGCGTTGCCTGGATGAAGGGAGGGAAAGTGGTCGTCATGGGCAGCACGGACGAGGTCCTTTCCGCGATGCCCCCTGAAGATCGGGGCATGCAGGGCCTTGCAGGCGAGCCAAGCCCTGCACTGTGAACCGGTCGGAAAAAGGGCATCTCACTGACATACTCCTTTTTCTTCGCAGCCGCCACGCCTCTCGCTGGCGGGAACAAAATTCCCTGATTTTGATGGGCCTTTCCAGAAAGATTGGCTTTTTGGCTTATTTTCTAAAAAATATACCCTTATTACCGATGGCAGACAAAACTATACCCCGAGTTTGATGACGGACATTCCCAGGGAAGAATACATACTGAAGTGCACCTCTGCATGCGCGGGATGCAGCGACTCGCTCACACTTCGGTACGTGCTGAAAGCGGCGGGGCCCGAGACTGTGCTGGTGGTTCCCGCGTGCTGCACCAGCGTGATCCAGGGCATCTATCCCAATACCGCTATGAATATCCCCGTGTATAACGTCGCGTTCGCTGCAGCGGCCGCGTGCGCCTCGGGGATGAGCGCGGCGTTCCAGGCGGCGGGCAGGAAGACGAACGTGATCGTCTATGCCGGTGACGGGGGGACCGTGGACATCGGGATCCAGGCCCTCTCGGGGGCATTCGAGCGGGGCACGGACTTCCTCTACATCTGCTACGACAACGAGGCCTACGGGAACACGGGGATGCAGCGTTCGGGCGCAACTCCTGCGGGGGCCAGGACCACCACCACCCCTGCGGGGAAGGGGCAGACAAAGAAGGACCTCGACGCCATCGTCGCTGCGCATAACCCCCCCTACATGGCCACGGCCTGCGCCTCCTACCCAAAAGACCTCTTCTCAAAGGTGCAGAAGGCGCTCTCCATCCGGGGCCCGAAGTTCATCCACGTGCTTGCGCCCTGCCCGCCGGGATGGCGCTACTCCTCTGAGAGGAGTGTCGAGATGGGCAAACTCGCGGTGAGGTCCGGGATGTGGATCCTCTACGAGCGAGAGTTCGGAAAGGTCACCATCAACGGGCCCTCGAAGGCTGCAATGATCAAGCCGGTACCGCTCGAAGAGTACCTGGAGCCGCAGGGGCGGTTCAAGGGCATAAGCCCGGAGGCGCTGGCCATGCTGAGATCGGTTGCCGAACGAAATGCACAGCGCCTGAAGAGGGAGGAGGAAGGGATATGCTGACGGTCGCAACCGGCAACAAGGCCGTTGCCGCGGCGGTGAAGCAGGCCTGCCCGTCCGTCGTGGCCGCGTACCCCATCACCCCGCAGACGGAGATTGTCGAGCAGATCGCAGAGTACGTCACGTCGGGGGAATTAAAGAGCCAGTACATCCCGGTGGAGAGCGAGCACTCAGCCATGGCGGCCTGCATCGGCGCGAGCGTCACCGGGGTCAGGACGTTCACCGCGACGAGTTCCCACGGCCTCCACTACATGCACGAGATGGTCAACTGGGCGGCAGGGGCAAGGCTGCCCATTGTCATGGCCAACGTCAACCGTGCCCTCGGCCCCGGGTGGAACATCTGGGCCGAGCACACCGATGCGTTCCAGGAGAGGGATACCGGCTGGCTCCAGGTGTACGTGGGTTCCGTCCAGGAGGCCTACGATGCGACCCTGATGGCGTTTCGCATCGCAGAGCACGAGTCGGTCCTGCTCCCCGTCATGGTGAACCTCGACGGGTTCCTCCTGTCCCACAGCATGCATCCCCTCCAGACAGTGGAGATCGGGGACTTCATTCCCCCCATCAGGCTCCCGCATGCCATCGATACTGCACATCCCATGGGCTATGGGACGCTGACAGGGCCTGACCAGTATTTCAGGCTTCGATGGGATATCGAGCGGTCGATGCGCGATTCGGTCGGCGTCATAAGGGAGACGGAAGACGAGTTCGCAAAGAGGTTCGGGAGGAGATACGACGCAGTCGAGAAGTACCGGTGCGAGGACGCCGAGGTGGTGGTGGTTGCGATGGGGACGCTTGGGAAGGAGGCCGAGGTTGCAGTCGACCTCCTCAGGAAGGAGGGAGTGCCTGCCGGGAGCATGCGAATCCGCTGGCTCCGGCCCTTCCCGCGCCTCGACCTCTCGGGGCGGGACGTGGTGGTCATCGACCGTGACTACTCGTTCGGTTTCGGCGGGGTTATTGCGCGGAGCCTTGCTGCCACCGAGGGTGCAAAGCCTTTCTCGGTCATCGCGGGACTCGGAGGCCAGGAAGTCACCTACGACGATATCGCCGGGTTCGTGCGCAGCAGGCGGCCTGGAGAGGAGTACTGGTTCGGGGTGATGCCCGATGTTTGAGGTCCGCATCCACTCCCGCGGCGGGCAGGGCGGGGTGACGGCAGCCAGGCTTCTCGCTCTTGCCGCCATCAGAGACGGGAAGTATGCCACCGCATGCCCCTTTTACGGTGCCGAGCGGCGTGGAGCCCCGGTGGTCTCCTACGTGCGCATCGACGACCGCCCCATACGGGTGTACAGCCAGATACGCCACCCTGACCTTGTCCTTGTCCTTGATCCGAGCGTCATGGACGTCGTGGACGTGCTGAGCGGGATGAAGCCGGGCGGGCGCGTGCTGATGAACGCAGGCGAGCCCCGCGAGATGAAAGGGTTCCCCACGTTTGCGGTCGATCTCACCGGGATAGCCCTCCGCGAGAACCTGGTGGTGGCAGGAAGTCCCATCCTGAACACCCCGGTGCTGGGGGCGCTCGCAAAGATGGGGATCATCACCATGGAGTCGGCAGAGATGGCAATTCAGGAGATGTTTTCGGACAGGAGGAACGTGGCGGCCGCCGAGGCTGCGTACAGGGAGCTGGTCGCATGAGCACCCGTACCCGGCTTGCACGGAGCAGGCCAACAGAGGGCGCATGCGGAAAAACCGGCACCTGGAGGGTGTTTCGGCCGGTCGTTGACCGAGAGCTGTGCAACGCCTGCGGGATCTGCGCGATGTACTGCCCGGATGCCGCCATCTCGGAAGACCTCGAGGTCGATCTCGACTTCTGCAAGGGGTGCGGGATCTGCGCGCACGAGTGTCCGAAGAAGGCCATCTCGATGGAGCGGGAAGAGAAATAGGGGCATCTCTCTTTTGGTCTCCCCCTCTCCCGATCCCCCCGTATGGTTCGTTCCCCCGACTCACTCCTGCATATGCTATCCATCGCCGGCGTCTCCTTGAGGAGCACCGGGGGGGTTTTATGACTGATCCTCGATCGGGCACTGGGCGATATACTCGAGGTTGAACTTGTAAAAGTGCGTGAACCCGCAGTTCCTGCAGCGGACCGTGAAGTGGTTGCACCCGATCGCAAGGTCATGGGGTCCCTGCACCGTGCAGTTCCTGCAGGACGCGTCGGCGACCAGGTTCCACAGGTCATAGCAGCCGATCCTGGTGAAGCTTCCCGGTTTGTTCACGTCCTGGATCCTGGGAACGAAGATCCGTGTGGCGCCACAGTTGCTGCAGGAGACCTGGGCCTGGTAAGGGACGGCCTTGATGACCTGGTCCGCATCCTTTCCGCAGTGATAGCAGGTGGTCCGGTACGCGGTGAAGATAAACCGGTCTTGCATGTAACAGTGTCGGCCTGCCCGGATAAAAGATTCCCCTTTCAGGGGGAAATGGGGTCGTAAAAGAATATGGGGAAAATAAAAGGGTGCGGTCTTGGGATCAGAAGTCTCCCATGCCGCCCATGTCACCCATGCCACCCATTCCGCCCATGCCTCCGCCCGGCGGGCCCTGCGGGGCCGCGGTCTTTGAGGCGGCGATCACGTCGTCGATGCGGAGGATCATTGTTGCAGCCTCTGCGGCGCTCGCAACCGCCTGGGTCTTGACGCGGAGGGGCTCGACGACGCCTGACTTCAGCATGTCCTCGGCCTTGCCCTCGAAGACGTTGAGGCCGAAGGTCTTCTTGCCCTTCTCGTGCGCAGCCCGAAGCTCGACCAGCATGTCGATGGGGTCGAGGCCCGCGTTCTCTGCGAGGGTGCGGGGGATGATCTCGAGCGCGCTTGCAAAGGCCTCGATGGCAAGCTGTGCACGGCCGCCCACGCTCGCCGCGTACTCGCGGAGCCGGAGCGAGAGCTCGACCTCGGGTGCGCCGCCGCCGGCCACCAGCTTCTTGTCCTCGAATACGACTGATACCACGCGCAGCGCGTCCTCGATGGCACGCTCGAGCTCGTCGACCACGTGCTCGGTCCCGCCCCTGACCATGATGGAGACTGCCTTCGGGTTCTTGCACTCCTCGACAAAGATCATCTCTTCGCCGGAGATCTTTCGCTCCTCCACGAGCCCGGCGTACCCAAGTTCCTCCTTGCTGATGGCATCGATGCTCGAGACCATGCTGCCCCCGGTCGCGCGTGCGAGCTTCTCCATGTCGCTCTTCTTGACCCTGCGGATGGCGAAGACGCCGGCCTTGGCAAGGTAGTGCTGGGCGATGTCGTCGATACCCTTCTGGCAGAAGAGGACGTTTGCGCCGGAGTCCACGACCTTGTCGACGATGTTCTTGATCATCCGCTCCTCTTCGTCAAGGAACGCCTGGAGCTGGTCGGGGCTCGTGATGTTGATCTCTGCATCCACCTCGGTCTTCTTGAACTCGACCGCGGCATTCAGGAGGAGAATCTTCGCGTTCTTCACCTTGCGGGGCATGCCGGGGTGGACACGCTCCTTGTCGATGAGGACGCCCTCGATGATCTCGCAGTCGTCGATGGATCCGCCGACCTTCTTCTCGACCTTGATGTAGTCCTTGTCGACGGTGCCTTCCTCATCGGCGACCATGGTCACTGCCTTGACGACGAGGTCACAGATCTTCTCCCTGGACCCCTCGGCACCCTTGCCGGTCATGGCGGTCTCGGCGATCTTCTTCAGCATGGCGGTATCCTTCGGCTTGATGGTCACCGCGATGCTCTTCAGGATCTCCTGGGCCTTCTCTGCAGCCTGCCGGTATCCGTGGGCGATCACGGTGGGGTGGACGTCCTGCTCGAGGAGGTCCTCTGCCTTCTTCAGGAGCTCGCCCGCGATGACCACCGCGGTGGTGGTACCGTCGCCGACCTCGTCGTCCTGGGTCTTGGCGATCTCCACCATCATCTTTGCGGCAGGGTGCTCGATGTCCATCTCTTTCAGGATAGTGACCCCGTCGTTTGTGATGACCACGTCGCCGATGGTGTCGACGAGCATCTTGTCCATGCCCTTTGGCCCAAGCGTTGTCCGTACCGCACTTGCAACGGCCTTCGCTGCAGTGATGTTCATGCCCTGTGCGTCACGTCCACGGGTGCGTGAACTTCCTTCTTTCAGGATGAGAATCGGTTGTCCTCCAAGTTGCTGCGACATAACTGTTCTCCACGTGTAGCGATAAAATTGGTTATTGGTTCTATATAAAAATTATGATTTACTGACGAGCTGTATCAGCTCTTCCCCGTCTTCCAGGGTCAAAAGGCGCTGTTCCCCAATCACCAGGGTTTTTCCGATCTTCTTCTGCTTGGCGTAATCTGTCAGCACGCACATCGCGTGCATCCCTGCGACCTGGGAGATGTTCCCGATGAGTGCGGCGCGTTTCACCACCTTCTGCGACGACCCGTACCCGGTCAGGATGGACTGGTCAGATATCTCGATCAGGGCCTGGAACGGGGCCCTGTGCATTGCGTGCAGTTTCACCCCGATTCGCTGCAGGAATCCCATCGGCGAAGGGTCCTCCCCTCGCTCGGGCTCCTCGTCGAAGACCGATGTGTACTCGAGGAGGTCGATGCTCCTCACGAGCGGGGCGTCGAATATCTCCTCGATCTTCTGCGCGACCTCGAGCGTGGTCCCCATCCCGCTCTCGTACTTGCTGATGGTCCGCCGGGAGACCCCGAGGAGGGTTCCCATGTCCCCGAGCGAGAGGTTCATCTTCTCCCGCATTTCACGGAGCACCACGCCGTTGATGTTGACGTAGAGGCCGCCCGGTGAGGCATATACGAGGGGCGGTACCCCCTCCACGAACGCATCGTACAGGGTTGCCGCGCTGATGGCGAAGATGCCGTACCTCACGTATACTGCTCCCCGTTCGAGGTCGGCATCGCGGGCGCGTTCTCCGATGATGAGCGGCGCCCCCCGGAGATACCGGGCGATATGGTCGAGGTCCCGTGCAACCTCCTCGCTGACGCTGTCGATATGGGAGACCACCTTGATCACGAGGATCATCTCCCGGTGCCTCGCGATGAGGTCAAAACTCCTCGGCCTCATGCTGAACCGCTCCGAGACCCTGAACCTCGCCATCAGCAAGACACTCGTCACCGTGGAGAGGAGGCGTTCCTGCGACATCCCACTACGAATGGATTTAGCCCTGCCTGGTATAAATAATAGGCTGAAGATGCGCATAGGGATCGACGACACCGACTCTCCCCGCGGGATGTGCACCACGTACCTGGGGGCAGTGCTTGGAAAGAGGCTGGTACGTGCCGGCATCGCGATCAGGGAGGCAAGGCTCGTGCGCCTGAACCCGAACGTCCCATGGAAGACCCGGGGGAACGCGGCCGTGTGCCTTGTCGCAGACGGATCCCCAGAAAAAGCGTTCCGGCTTGCCTGCAACACCGTCAGGGAGCTAGCGGACCTTGCGCACGAGCATACGCACCCGGGCGTGGTGGTCTCAGAAGATGACCTCCCCGGCTGGTTCTACAGGAAAGCGGTGCAGGAGTTCTGCACACTCGAAGAAGCGCGTGCGATCATCGACGAGGCGGGGGCGCTCTCCCGGGGCTACAAGCAGAAGAGGGGGCTGATTGGAGCAACTGCCGCAGCCTGCAGCGATTTCGACGATCCCACCTTCGAGACCCTCGTCTACCGCGATCCCTCATCATGGGGGACCCCGCGGTCCGTGGAGAGGGCGAGCCTCTTTTTGGCCGACCTTCACACGTACCCCCATACCTGGGATACCGTCGACCGGGAGAACAACCTCGTGGTATGCGTCCCACACACCCCCGACCCGGTCCTCTTCGGCATCCGGGGGGAACGGCCAGGATGGGTCGCACTCGCCCGAGAGGAGGTCATCTCCGAGAGACCGTCGCTCGAGCAGGTCTGGATCACAAACCAGGGGACCGATTCCCACCTCATCCCTGCACAGGCCCCCGATCTCCGGGAAGGGTGCTCGTACCTCCTGGCAGGGACCGTGGCCTTCGCGCCCGTGACACACCGGGGAGGCCACGTCTCACTTGAACTGGCGTGCAGGGACCGGCCCCTCGCCTGCATGGCCTACGAGCCCACCAGGCAGTTCCGGGACGTGGTACGGGCGCTCCTCCCCGGTGACCGGGTGAGGGTTGCGGGGAGTTACAAACAGGGGAGCATCAACCTCGAGAAGCTCCAGGTCATCTCGGCCCCATCAGTGCGGCTCTCCAGGCCGCCCATCTGCGAGCGGTGCGGGAAGCGGATGACCAGCGCCGGGACGGGCAAGGGGTACAAGTGCCGGCGCTGCGGGGGGAGGGGCAGGGAGCCCGAGATCCTCGAAATGGAGAGGAGTATCGTCCCCGGCTGGTACGAAGTGCCCCCTTCAGCCCGCCGCCACCTGGCCCGGCCCCTCTGCAGGGGAGTGAGAGAGGACCTCCTCTCGCTGGTGCCTGATCCCTGACCCGGACGAAGGACTCTTCTCTTCCTTCCTCCATATCCTGTACCATGCAATGCGGCGATCCGGTCGAGCAGGTCTCGCTCCGCGCGGGGATGACTGTCGGGGAGCTCGTCGACGCCCTGGGGCGGGCGGGTGCCTACAACGGCGGTGCCCTCGCCCGGGCAGCCTCGGTCTACGAGGCCATGCTCAGGGACGAACACGCGGTGAAGTTCATGGGCCTTGCCGGGGCGATGGTGCCCGCCGGCATGGGAAGGATCGTGGGCGACCTTGTCGGGATGGGGCACGTGGACGTGCTGGTCTCCACCGGCGCCAATCTCACCCACGACATCATCGAGGCGCTGGGATGCAGGCATTACCACGGGTCTGCCGCATGTTCCGACGTGGAGCTCAGGGAGGAGGAGATCAACCGTATCTACGACGTGTTCCTTCCAAACGATGCATTCATACGGTTCGAGGAGTTCATGCAGGAGGTCTTCTCGGGGCTGCCCACCGGCGCACCGCTGAAGATATGCGAACTCCTCGCCGTCATTGGCCGCGCCCTTCCTTCGGGGATCCTGGCCTCCGCTGCGGAGAAGGGGGTGCCGATGTACTGCCCCGCGCTGGCAGACTCGATGATTGGCCTCCAGTACTGGCTCTTCTCGCAGACACACCGCGTCACCGTGGACGCGTTCCTCGACCTCCAGCCGCTCCTCGACACGTGCTTTGAGGCAAAGAGGGCTGGTGCGCTTCTTATTGGCGGGGGGGTTCCCAAGAACTTCATCCTCCAGAGCATGCTGATGACACCCCGGGGATTCGACTACGCGATCCAGCTGACCGGCGACCGCCCCGACCTCGGGGGGCTTTCGGGGGCCACCCTCGACGAGGCCCGCTCGTGGGGAAAGATCACGGGGTCTGCGAGGGCCGTCACGGTCTACGGTGATGCGACCATCACGCTCCCCCTCCTGGTCGCGGCCGTGCTGGAGAGGATGGCCGCATGACTGGGCTCATCCTAGCCCTGGACGTGTCGGACCGGGAACGTGCACTCTCCGTCGCCCGCGCATGCGCCCCCCACCTGGACGCCATCAAGATCGGGTATCCCCTCGTCCTCTCGGCGGGGCTGTCCATTGCACGCGAGCTGGACGGACTCGGCCTCCCCCTCATCGCCGATTTCAAGGTGGCCGACATCCCCAACACCAACCGCCTGATCGCCGAGCAGGTATTCTCTGCAGGGTTCTGGGCACTGATCTGCCAGGGCTTTACGGGCAGGGACTCGGTCGAGGCCTGTGTCGAGGCCGCCCGGTCCGCCGGCGGACTGTGCATGGTGGTGGCAGAGATGAGCCACCCCGGTGCCCTCGAGTTCTTCTCCGGCGGCGTTGCAGAGCAGATCGCCCGCATGGCTGCCGGGTGCGGTGCGGACGGCATCATCGCCCCCGCCACCCGCCCCGGGAGGGTCCGCGTGCTCAGGGAAATCATTGGCGACCGGCTGATCTGGTCCCCGGGTGTCGGGGCACAGGGGGGGGATCCCCGCGCCATTTCCGGCCTCGTGGATGCCGTGATCGTGGGTCGGCAGATCTACGGTGCCGCGGACCCTGCCCGGGAGGCCGCAGCGCTCGCCTTCCTCCGCCGATGATGATCCAACTCTGTCTGAGGGATTTCCCCGGTGATGACCCCTATGAGTGGACTGAGGCGAAATCTGGCCCAAACTAAAGGTTTAAATGGAAAAATATCCATGGTAATGTATGCATTGGAGTAAAGAACAGCTTGACATGGCCAGATCCGTGCGCCGCCTCGAGGATATCCCGGTCCCGGAGCGGAAGTACAAGTGCCATACCTGCCACCTGATCGTGGACGAGACGCCCTGCCCGAACTGCGGGGACGCGCACCTCCAGATCATGTGTCCCCTGGACCATTGCCACTGTTCCCACGAGATCGTCTCCACGATCGAGTATTGCCCCCTCTGCGGCTCCCCCGTTTGCCCGGAATGCGGGAGCCACGACGTGGTCCAGATCAGCAGGGTCACGGGGTACCTCCAGGAGGTCTCGGGCTGGAATGCCGGAAAGCAGCAGGAGCTGAAGGACCGGGTCCGATATACCGTGGCGTGAACCGCCGCAGGCCGCTCCGGGAGACACCAGCGTTTTTTACCCCGCGCAGCGGATTTCTTGGTGTGATATCCTCCCCGCCCTGCACTGTCCGGTCCAGGGCGGCAACTGGATGGTGCCGATGAGCCGGTCTTTCTCTTCAGAGCTGTGCATAGACCCGGATGCCATACGCTCGGTCGCCGCAGCCGAGCGGGTCGACCCCGGGGTCCTCTCGAGGCGTGTCAGATCCGGGAGCGTGGTGATCATGCGGAGGGGAGAGAGGTACGTCGGTGTCGGGAAGGGCCTTCGCATCAAGGTGAACGTGAACCTCGGCAGCTCCAACGTCCGTTCGGTTCCCGGGGAGGAGGTGAAAAAGGCGGTTGTTGCCGAGCACTACGGTGCCGACACCATCTCGGACCTCTCAATGGGGCGGGACCTTCGCGAGGTCCGGCGCCTCATCTTCGCCCATACATCTGTCCCGATCACCACTGTGCCGATCTACCAGGCCGCGGCCGAGTACGGGATCGAGGCGATGACTCCGGGGGATATCCTTGGCGCGATCCGCGAGCAGGCCCGCGAGGGGGTGAGTTCTATGGTCGTCCACTGCATCACCAGGGATATCCTTGAATCGTGCCGGACCGAGGAGAGAGTGCTCGGGATCGTCTCGAAGGGCGGGTCCATCACCGCGGCGTTCATGCTGCACCACGGGTGCGAGAATCCTTTTGTCGAGCACTTCCAGGAGATCATCGGGATCATGCGGTCCCGCGGGATAGTGCTCTCCCTCGGGAACTCGGCGAGGAGCGGATGCATAGGCGATGCCTGGGACGAGGCGCAGGATGAGGAGTTGCGGGCACACATCGCACTTGCGAAGGAGGCTCACCGGGCCGGGGTCCAGGTGATCATCGAGGGGGCTGGCGGGCACATCCGGTACGACAGGATAGCCCCCACCATCAGGCGTTACAAAAAGGCGTCGAGGTTTCCCCTCTTCGTGGCGGGGCCGCTGCCGACGGACATCGCACTCGGGCTCGATCATATCGCCGGGTGCGTCGGGGCAAGTGCGGCAGGTGCGGCGGGGGCCGATTACCTCTGTTCCATCACCCCTGCCGAGCACCTCGGGCTTCCCACCCCCGGACAGGTCAGGGAGGGCCTCGTCGCGTGGAGGATCGCGGCACATATCGGGGACCTCGCCAGGCTCGGCCTGGACATGCAGGACCGCGGAATGGCAGAGATGCGGGCCAAGATGGACCGACCGGGGCAGCGCATGCTCGCGCTTGACCCGGAGGCGGCCCGGGTGAACGGCGACGACGAGGGAGCCTGCACCATGTGCGGGGACTTCTGCGCACTGCGCCTGATGAGGAAGTACCTGAAGGGGGCCCGGTGATATGGCCCTCGATTGGGGGGGTTCTCCCGGTTTGGGACGGGAATCACACCCTGCTCAAAAGGTATTTCTTGAAAGGATGGAAAACCAATCAGTCTGATGGAACGCCCAGCACTCTCTCCTTCTTTCGGCATGCATGCAAAAAAGAGCGCGCCCCATTTTTTCCCGGGTGAACCACCCCGCCATACCCCTCCCCTGGCATGAGGTACTACTTCCGAAACCAAACCCTGATCCTCCGCGGCATGTTCCGTGCAGCCGGCACCGGCAATCCCGGAGGACTTGCCGATGTCCCTACGATCCTCTGCCAGGCTGCAGGAGAACCGTCTGACGCACATGATCCGCCACGCCAGCTGGAGGCGGTCATGCGCAGGGAGGGGCTCCCGCCAGGGTATTTCGGCATTCTCACTGGCGGCGTGCAGGTGGAGAGCATCTGCATCATGCAGTATGACTTCCTGACGCTGTTCCTTGCTGCGGGCGCGTGCGCCGGGGCCGGGGGATCCCCCGTGCCAGTCAGCATGATCGTATGCAGCCGCGAGGGCATGACCGATGCCGCCCTCATGGAGGCGATCATGACGGCGACCGCCGCGAGGGAGGCGGCGCTTCGTTCGGCGGGGAGGCTCTCCGGGGGCAGCCCCTCGGACAGCGTGATCGTGGCCTGCGAAGGGGAGGTGAAGCACAGGAGTGCCGGGAGTGTGTCAGGCGTAGGGGTGCGTCTCCGCGAGGCGGTCCTCTTCGGGGTACCAGCAGCCCTGGCCAGGCAAGAGGGGCGCACCAGGAGGGATACGGCCTCCTTCTTCATCTACAGCAGGTACCAGGGTGGCCACTGGGTCGAATGGGTGCCTGATGACTGTCCCTACTATCCCTGTCACTTCCCGGGGCAAAGCTGCGACTTCTGCTACTGCCCGTTTTATCCCTGCGGTGACGAGAGCCTCGGGCAGTGGGTGGCGAGCGCATCAAGGAACGGCGAGGTCTGGAACTGCAGCGGCTGCACCCTTCTTCACGAACCGGAGATCGCTGACTACCTCCTCGCACATCCGGAAGCTCCGCTCGCCGAGCTGAAGCGGAAAAAAGGGAGTTCCCGATAGGGTTATTCCTGCCCGATGCCAAGCGCGGACACGAGTTCTTCCAGGGGGATGCCGTGGGCCATTGCGGCCTCCTTGATGGTCTCCCCGCGGGCGATGGCACACCCCACGCACCCCATGCCGAATTTGAACAGGACCTCTGCAGATTCGGGTTTCGCTTTCAGGAGGTCGTAAATCGTGCTGTCTGCAGTTATTGCCATACGCTCAGTATGTACCGGTATTTCCATATAAACCTGCAGCAGGAGGTACCCGGGCTCTCCAGTTTCACCATCCACTCGCATCCTTTAAGTACCCCCGGTTCTATGACTACTCTCCTGGAGATGTATGAATGGATTTTTCCCACACAGCTGAAAGAATCTCCCAGAAAATCACCTCCCATGGTCACACCGTGGAGAAGAGCGGCATCGAAGCCAAGCTCCGGCGCCTCGTTGACGAGTTCGGAGTCCCGCCGGCAGAGGCCGAGAGGACGGTGCTGAACGAGCTTATAAGGGAATTCGGCCTCCCCGCACCCCAGGGGAGCGGAGGTGGCGGGGCTGTCGAGCAGAAGTCCCTCTCTGCGCTTGCAAACGGCGAATGGGTGACCGTGGAATGCAAGGTGGTGGCGCTCACCGCCTCGCCCTCCCCCGCCATCGCCCAGACCGGGATCGTGGCAGATGAGTCTGCCGCGGTGCGCTTCGTGGTCTGGTCAAGGGCAAATGCACCCCTGCTCGAGGAGGGGAAGTGGTATTGCCTGGAGTCTGCCGTCGTTGACGAGTACAGGGGAATGCTGAACCTGAAGGTCCATTCCGGGACCACGATCAGGGAAGTTCCCCACGAAGGCTCCCTCAAGCCGAAGATCACTCCCGTCGCGGGGCTTGCGCCGGGCGTTGCATGCGTCCGGGGCAAGGTGGTCCAGGAATGGGAGGCCACCCATGACCGGATCCTGCAGTCGGGGATGATCGCCGACGAGAGCGGTGCGGTCAGGTTCGTGATATGGAAGGAGGAGGGCCTGGAGAGGCTGACCCCGGGAGGGGTCTATACCATCTATTACGCAACGGTGGACGACTTCAACGGCCGCCTCTCCCTTACTTTGAATACCGCCACCATGGTCCCCGAAGAGGGGGATATCCAGGTCAATACCGGCAGCGAGTCGTTCCAGGGGGCGTTCGTGCACCTTGCACCGGGTTCAGGGCTGGTCCGGCGCTGCCCTGTGGAGGGGTGCAACCGGGTTCTCTCCCGCCAGAACTACTGCCCGGTGCACGAGATCCAGTCACGCTACCACTATGACCTCAGGATCAAGGGATGGCTCGACAATGGGGAGGAGACGCGGGAGGTCCTCGTCTCCAGGGGCCAGACCGAGGGCCTGGTGGGAATGAGCCTTGACCAGGCGCGGGAGCTCGCGGAGAACAACCCCCTCGGCATGGATGAAGTCTTCCTCCGTTTCCGCGAGGCCCTCGTGGGGAGGTACCTCTCGTGCAGGGGCCGCCAGATCGACAACCGCCTGCTCGTCTCGGCATGCGAGATCCTTCACTACCAGCCTGAGCAACTGGCCGATCTCCTCAACCGGGCGGGTGGTTCACTGTGACGAGCGGGGCAGGGAAGGGCATGCCGGGGAGGAGGGACGGCGTCTTCGAGCGCGAGCCCGCCCGCCGGGTCTTTGCGCAGGAGTTAAAGGAGAGCCGCGTGCACTTCAAGGAAGGCCAGGACGAGAAGAGCCCGAGTTACATTCTCCTCCCCACCGGTGCGCGGTGCAACCGGGTCTTCTTCGCGGGCACGCTCACCGAGAAGAAGAAGCAGGGTGAACAGAACATGTTCTACCGGGCGCGGGTGGTGGACCCCACCGGGACATTCTTCGTGATGGCCGGCAGTTACCAGCCCGAGGCCATGCAGCAGGTCGCAAGGCTCGAACCCCCGTGCTTCGTGGCGGTGGTGGGAAAACCCAATGTCTACCAGACCCCGGATGGGGCGGTGCTCATCTCAATCCGCTGCGAGTCCATCACCCAGGTTGACAAAGACATCCGGGACCAGTGGGTGCTCGACTGCGCGAAGGCGACGCTTGACAGGATAGAGACCTCTGCAGGGACCCCGGATGGGGACCGGGCGAGAAGAGAGTACAATATCGACCCGGGCCTCTTTCGGAAGATGGTGTACGAGGCCCTTGCCCAGCTGAAGATATGATCGCGGGGTACCCCCCCGGGATCACAAACTTTTATCTCCAGGAGATGTGGGTAGATCTTTCTGGTGACCACATGTTGGACGAAGAGATCCAGGAGATGGTGAAGAACCTCGACCTCAAGACCCTCAAGGAGGCGGCAAAGCAGGCCGGGATCAAGCCCGGCCGCTGCCCCACGAAGACTTCCATCGCAAAGATGCTCCCGGAGGAGACACTCCGCCATCTTGCCGGGAAGTAACGCTTACCCCTTTTTCGTTGCGGGTCATTTCAGGGCACTTGCAGGTGTGCCCTGCTGGTTTTCAGGGGCGGGGTGCATCCGTTGCCCCTGCAGGATAGGCGTATTCGCCCTCGCCACGCCCCGGTGGCCATCCCAAAATATGCACGCATACAACATGCAGATGGCGGGAGAATGGAATTGCCAGGGACTTGGCCCGGCGCATGCAAAAAAAACGGATACTGGCCGGTTTATGCTTGGGCGGGACGCGAACCGTCCGACACGAACGCATCCCAGGCATCGAGCACCTCGCCTCCCTCGACGAAGACGAGCCCGTGCCTGTGTGCGTAAGCCTTTGCGCCCTCCTTCGACAGGGCATAGCCGCTCTCGTCGTCCAGCATCTCGCAGATGGTGACCGCGGGGGTGATCCCCGCCATCTCCGCCATTGCAATCGAGAGCTCGGTCTGGCCCTTCCGCACGGAGAGCAGCCCGTCAGCGGCCCTGAGCAGCGCCATGTGGCCGGGGGTCCGGAACCTCTCGTGGAACCCTGCGCCACCGCCGTTCAGCGCGCACTTCACCTGCTCTGCGATGGCGTTTACGGTCAGGGCCCGGTCCCTGTCGGTGATCCCGGTGAAGGTGTCGCGGTGGTTCACCCAGAGCGAAAACGAGGAGTGGTTCTTCCGGTCGTAGGGGATGTCCCCTTCCCGCTCGGCGACCGCCATCGCCCGAAGCGCGTCGCTTGCAAAGGGAAGGCCGAGGCGCCTCGCAGCGACGGGGTGGACCGCGGTGCAGATCAGGCCACCCCCGTCCTTTCGCATCTGGAGGATGTGGCGGGGCGTGACGGCATCGGAGCGGATAGCAAAGTCGGTCTCCCTTTCCCTGTCGTCGAAATCGTAGAGGAGGATGAACTGGCCGTCCCGCAGGGCCGCGAGGGCTTCCCCTATCACTCCCCCACCTCGACAGTGACAGTGTCAGTGTCCTCGAGCCCAAGCACCCTCCGGAGCGCGACGGGCGCGATGACCTCGATGACATCGTCGGGGTAATGGGTCCGCCCGGGCACGATGATGCTGCAGGCGATATCCGAAATCCGGCAGGGGATGCACCGCGCATCGCCAAACGTCCTGCCGTCAGTAGAGAACCCCCTGATGCGTGTCCAGTCGAGCGCCTCGATCTTCTTTCGCACCGGGAGGCTCGACGGGAGGAGCCGTATGTTGAGCGTGCCGGGGTACGGCTCGAACCCGAGGTGCCGGTTGAACTGCTCTTTGTAGGGCTCAAGGCTCATGTAGTACTTCCCCTCGCCAATCCCGCTGATGACGGTCCCTGTCAGGACAAATCCCCTGTTGTGGTCCGAGAAGATGCGGCTGTATTCCTGGAACTCTCTCCGGAGCTCCCCCTCGCCGAGGGGAGTGACCATGATATCCTGGCCGTCAGGGGCGATCGTCCTGCTCACCAGCCTCTGGCGCTCGAGGGCCTGGAGCCGGCGCGACGCGGTCTGGGGGCTGGTGCCAAGCGTTGCCCCGAGCGACTGCGAAGAGACCCTGACCGGCCCCCTGCAGCCGCCCAGGAGTGCGATTGCCTTGAGGCACTGGAGCTCCTCAGGAAGGATCATTATATCAGAATTGAGATGCTTACTATTTATGGATATCCTGCCTCGTGGGGATAGCCTGCTTGTTTTCGTGAAATGTCGAATCCTCATTCGTTAATTATATAAAAGGGGCGCCCGCATAATGAGCCATGAAATCTGATTTGCGGAATCGGCTGGCCGAAAAGATGGCCGGAGAGATTACGCTTTCAGACTCGCCCGGCAAGGCACTGAAGAAGTGGCGGATGAGTTTCAACATCCCCCAGGCAGTGCTGTCCGAGCACCTGGACGTATCCCCTTCTGTGATCAGCGACTACGAGAGCGGGAGGCGAAAGAGCCCCGGGACGGCCGTCGTGGGAAAGATCGTCGATACGATCCTCTCCATAGACGAGGCGAGCGGGGGGAAGTACATCAAGAAATTCGCAAAGATCCTCTATTCCGACGTGGATGACGACGTCATCTACGATATCCACGATTACCCGTCACCGGTCCCGCTGGCCCGGTTCGCAGAGTTGATCCAGTGCCAGACGGTGTGCGGGTCGCTCTCCCAGTCCATCTACGGGTACACGGTGATCAACAGCCTCAATGCCATCACCCAGCTCTCGTCGAACGAGTTCAACCGCATCTACGGGTGGAGCACGGAGAGGGCGCTGATCTTCACCGATGTCACGTCGGGCAAGTCCCCGATGGTGGCGATCCGGGTCACTCCCTTCAAGCCGCGCGTGGTCGTGCTGCAGGGGATCGAGCCCGCGCTCGTCCACCCGCTGGTGCCGAAGATGGCGGAGAAGGACAGGATCACGGTGCTCTGCACCGGCATGGATGTTGATAAGGTCGTGCACATTCTGAGGGACGAGCAATGGTAGGAATCATTACGTACGGGGTATATATCCCGAGGTTTCGCATCAAGGTCGAGGAGATCGCACGGGTGTGGGGGGCGAACCCGGACGATATCAGCGGGGGGCTCGGGGTCTATTCGAAGTCGGTCCCCGACCTCGACGAGGACACCGCGACCATCGCGGTGGAAGCGGCACGGAACGCGCTCCGGCGGAGGGCAATCGACCCGCAGGAGATCGGCGCGGTGTACGTGGGCAGCGAGTCCCACCCCTACGCCGTCAAGCCCACCGCCTGCACCGTGGGAGAGGCGATCGGGGCTACCCCGACAATGACGGCGGCCGACTACGAGTTCGCCTGCAAGGCGGGGACCGCAGGTATCCAGACCTGCATGGGCCTTGTTGCAAGCAACATGGTGAAATACGGGCTCGCCATCGGGTCGGACGTCGCGCAGGGTGCACCGAGCGACGCGCTCGAGTATACCGCGGCCGCGGGGGGCGCCGCGTTCCTGATCGGGAACCAGGATCCCATCGCGGAGATCCACCGCACCTGCTCGTTCACTACCGACACGCCTGACTTCTGGAGGAGGGAGGGCCAGGACTACCCGCGCCACGGCGGCAGGTTCACGGGGGACCCGGGCTACTTCCGCCATATCGAGGGTGCGGTCCGGCTGCTCTTCGCGCAGACGGGGAAGCGGCCGAGGGACTACACCTACGCGGTCTTTCACCAGCCGAACGCCAAGTTCCCCCAGCGGATTGCAAAGACGCTCGGGTTCTCCCCCGAGCAGATCAGGCCGGGCCTCGTGGTGCCGCGCCTCGGGAACACCTACAGCGCATCCTCCATGATAGGACTTGCGGCGACGCTTGACTGTGCAAAGCCGGGCGACCGCATCTTTGTCGCGTCGTTTGGATCGGGCGCAGGAAGCGACGCCTTCGATATCGAGGTCACCGATGCGATCGAGTCGGGCGAGTTCCGCCGCGGTGCGGCACCGGGTGTCGAGAAACTCCTGGAGAACCCCATCTACGTGACCTATGCACAGTACGCGAGACACAAGGGCAAGATCGTGATGCAGAAATGAGAGACGTTGCAGTGATAGG
>CAZRCH010000039.1:0-18820 GCA_964598545.1 uncultured Methanolinea sp.
AGCAGATCATGAGCATGCTCCCACTCGGGAACATGGAGATCCCCCAGGACGCGTACGACGTCACCAGCACCAAGATGCAGCGCTATCGCATCATCATGGACTCCATGACAAGCACCGAGCTCGATGACCCTTCAGTGATGGGCAGTTCCCGGATCTACCGCATCGCATCCGGCGCGGGGGCCAGTCCCGAGGAAGTGCGGGAACTCCTGCGCTACTACAAGATGATGAAGAAAGCGCTGAAGGGCGTCCGCGGCGGGCAGGGCAAGTTCAACATGCAGCGCATGATGAAGAAGTTCGGCGGGATGTGAAGGAGCGCGATGCGACGGGTAGCCGTGGTTGGGCACCTGGCCCGCACAGCCGGAGATTTCAACCTCTCGGATATGCCTGGGGGCGCCGGCCGGATGGACGTCCTGTGCCGCTGCGTCAATGCATCCTTCTTCCTCTCCCACGAGTTCCGGAGGGATGTCGAGTGCTTCCTGGTGCTTCTCGGCGAGCCCGACCCCCCCAGGACTATCCGCTTCTCTGGCGAAAGAATCCGCTACCTGAGCCCCGACGAGAGGAGTGCGGGATCGCTGATCAAAAAGGCGCTGGCAGTCCCTGCAGGCACCGGGTTTCGCGAGTCGACCCCTGGCGTTGAGGTCCGAAGAGGGGGGCTGTCCGAACTCCTGGCCGAGTATTCCTTTGCAGTTCTCGAAGAGAACGGGACCGACGCCCGGGGCATGGCAAAACTCCCTGATGCATTCCTCCTGAGCGATCACATGGATTTCACAGAACAGGAGAATCATTCTCTGGAAGGATCGGAAATGATATCTATTGGTCCCCGCTCTCTGCATGCTGACCATGCCATCACAGTCCTCTGGAACGAGATCGACCGGAGGGAAGCGGGATGGTGATCCTGGAAGACGCAGAGAAGATCCTCTCATACGGTGAGGCCTGCGACCACTGCCTGGGCAGGTTCTTCGGGAAGCGGTCGTTTGGCCTCACGAACGAGGAGCGGGGACGGGCGCTCCGCATCGCGCTGCACCTGTGTGACAACAGCCCGTACAGGCCTCCCGGCCAGTGCTGGATATGCGGAAACCTCTTCTCGCGGGTCGAAGAGTGGGCAGACATGGTGATTGCGGCAACCGGGGGGATTGAGTTCGAGCGGTTTGTGATCGGCACCAGGGTCCCTCCCCTGATGGCGGAGAGCGAGGAGATCGTCTGGAGCGACCTTTCCCTTGCCCAGGCCGAGCCTCTGAAGTCCGAGATGAACCGCGAGGTGGGAAAGGCGGTTGCAAAAAAAACCCGCAAGACCGCAGACCCGAAGCAGCCTGAGGTGGTCGCTATCCTGAACCTCGCGGAGGGGTGTGTTGAGGTGCAGATCAACCCACTCTTCTTCTACGGGAGGTACCGGAAGCTCGAGCGGGGTATCCCCCAGACACACTGGCACTGCAGAGCCTGCCATGGCAGGGGGTGCGAAGCCTGCAATTTCACCGGCAAGCAGTACCAGGACTCTGTCGAGGAGCTGATCGGGAGACCTGTCATGAGGCTCTTTTCGGCAGAGAATGCCATTCTTCACGGTTCAGGTCGGGAGGATATCGACGCGCTGATGGTCGGGACGGGCCGGCCCTTTGTGATGGAGGTGGTGTCCCCCCGCGTGCGTGTGCACGATCTCGCGCAGGTCGAGGAGGCGGTAAACCGGGAGGCCGACGGGAGGGTCTCGGTCAACCTCGAGCGGTGGAGCAGCCGCGAAGAGGTGGAAATTATTAAATCAACGAAGGGGTATAAAAAATACAGGATCCTGGTCGAGATTGACGGACCACTCTCGCAAGAAGAGCTCCAATCCGCAATCCGAGCCCTTAAAGGGGCAAAAATAAGCCAGCGCACCCCGATTAGGGTTGCACACCGCCGGGCAGACCGGGTTCGGGAACGCCAGGTCCTGGATATCAGTATCGCAGGAGAGGAGAAATCGATGGTGATCCTGGAGGTCACCGGCGAAGCGGGCCTCTACATCAAGGAGCTGATATCCGGTGACCAGGGCAGGACCGAACCGAGCCTCTCCGGCCTCCTGGGGAGATCCGCCCGGGTGTGCAGCCTGGACGTGGTGCAGGTACAAGGACACAATGACGGAGAGTAAGCAACATGGCGCATCATAACGGCCCACGCAAGAAGACACGGTACAAGTTCAAGAAGGATCTCCGCAAGCGCGGAGTAGTCCCGGTGACCTCGCTCATCCAGAAGTTCGACCTCGGGCAGAAGGTGCACGTGGTCTGTGAGCCCAGCATCCAGAAGGGCATGCCCCACAGGCGTTTTCACGGGATGACCGGGACTGTGGTGGGTCAGCGGGGAAGAGCCTGGCTCCTGTCCATCAGGGACGGGGAAAGCGAGAAGATCGTGATTGCCAGACCGCAACATCTAAAAGCACAAAAGTAAACACTCAACAAACGCGAACATTTTGGTGATTGGCATGAAGGTGAAGGGAATTATTCGTGAGGAAAGGATTACCCTTCCCGAGCTCCGCGAGGTACTCCACCAGGTGGAGACGGAACGGATCGACGCAGGGAAGGAGATGTCGTACGAGCTCCGCAAGAGCATCGAACATGCCAATCAGCTCTCCAAGGCATCGTCAGAGAAGTCTCGCCTTCTTGTGGGCGAACTGCTGAAGATGGAGAAGATGAAGCCTGACATTGCGTTCCGCATCGCCAATGTCATGCCCCGCACACGGGATGAACTCCGCGCTGTCTACGCCAAGGAGAAGTTCACCCTCCAGACCGATGAACTCGATACCATCATCGAGGTCGTCAGAACGCACTCCTGAGTGGTCACATGAAGACGGAGAAGAAGGAGGTCAACGCAATAGTCCTGGATGTCCTCCAGAAAGGGCATCCTGACGATCCCCGCCCTGTGTTCAAGCGTGAACCGCTGGTCCAGGGCGTCGGGCTGGACCAGTTCAAGCTCCTCGAGATGGTCCCAAAGACCCTCGAGATCCAGATCCACGAGAGGGTGTACATCGGTGACGGCGAGCGCGAGAAGATCGAACGGGTGAAGCGCCGGATCAGCTACGAGGACCTGACCCAGACGGCACGCCTTGAGCTTCCCTTTGCCGTGGAGCATATCGTGAAGGAGAAGGAGCCCGAGTTCGTGCAGTTCTTCAATAAATCCATATCCATCAGCCCCAAGCTCCACATGCTGCACCTCCTGCCTGGGATCGGGAAGAAGCTGATGTGGGAGATCCTCCAGGAGCGGGAGAAGAAGCCCTTTGAGACCTATACCGAGATCAGCCAGCGCATCAAGTCAATCCCGCACCCCGAAAAGATGATCATCGCGAGGGTGCTCGAGGAGCTGCAGGACCCCACGGTAAAATACCACCTCTTCACGTCCAGATGAGCGCACGGAACGATCAACACTTCCTGGTGGACCGGCGGGCGGTCGGACGCATCGCCGGTGCCATCGAGGTGGCGGGCCGGACAGTGCTCGAGATCGGACCGGGAAGGGGTATTTTGACACGTGCACTTCTCGAGAGGGGCGCGAAGGTCAACGCGGTGGAGATCGATCCTTTTCTTGCGGAATGCCTGTCTCTTGACTTCGAGGATGAGATCAGGGCCGGTCGGCTGGTCATTACAAGGGGGGACGCAATACGCTGTCCGTTGCCGTCGTTTGAGGTCGTGGTCTCGAACCTCCCCTATTCCGCATCATCGAAGATCACCTTCCGTCTCCTCGATGCGGGTTTTTCCGAGGCCGTGCTCATGTACCAGAGCGAGTTTGCGGACAGGATGCTCGCGCACCCGGGAACCCCGGATTGCGGGCGGCTCTCCATCATGGTCCAGACCTACTGTGCGGCCGGGAGGCTCTTTGACCTCCCTCCCCAGGCATTCTCCCCCCAGCCCCGCGTGAGGTCAACAGTAGTCCACCTCATCCCCCGCGACCCCCACTTCCCTATCCACGACCGCCGTCTCTATGCAGATGTGGTGAGAGCGCTCTTCTCCCACCGCCGGAAGACGGTGCGGAACTGCCTGAAGAGTGCCGGCGGGATGCTCTCCCCCACGCAGGTGGAACGGATGCTCTCCGGACTTCCCGAAGAGATCCTTGCATCCCGCCCGGAAGCTCTCTACCTCGAGGACTTCGCGACCATCGCGAACATGGGAACCGCATGACCCACCCCCAGGTCTACCCGCCCCACGAGGACACGTATCTCCTCCTCCAGGCTGCACGAAAGGAGGTGAAGGAAGGAGACCGGGTACTCGAGGTGGGGTGCGGAAGCGGCCACATCGCAGATGCACTCGCCGTACAGGCACCGGTACTTGCGACGGATATAAACCCCCACGCTGTCCGCGAGGCCCGCCTGCGGGGTCTCGATGCAGTACGTGCAGACCTCCTGGCGGGGATCCGCGGGCCCTTCGACCTGGTTATCTTCAATCCGCCGTATCTCCCCACACAACCTGAAGAGAGGATCAATGACTGGCTTGAACTCGCGCTCGATGGAGGCCGGGACGGAAGGGAGGTCATCGGCCGGTTCGCCGGGCAGGTGCGACGGGTTCTTGGGCCAGGCGGACGTGTCCTCATCCTGGTGTCTTCACTCACCGGCCCTGAACGGGTGAGGAGCATTTTCTCCGAATCCGGGTTCGCTTCCGAAATTTTTGAATACTGTGAAGTTGAGGGGGAGATCCTCTTCGTGATTAAATGTACTCCCTCCAGGAATCAAAATAAGGGGAACAGGAACTGGAATAAGGCAGGTGTTACAGCACCACTGGAAAAATAATCAGGTGAATGGATTGGAAGGGCTATACCCGCCGTATGGGAAGTCACCAAAGGGATTGGAAGGGCTATACCCGCCGTATGGGAAATCACCAAAGGGATTGGAAGGGCTATACCCGCCGTATGGGAAATCACCAAAGGGATTTAACGGTGAATTCATTCCATACGAACCACTGCCAAAAGGACTGGGGGGAGCATATACCCCGATAGTCACGTCGCCAAAGGGACTGACCGTGGGATATGCCATGCAGGGCAAGGTAAAAAGTGCAAAAACAAGCATGATAACGGCGATCAAGAGGGATATCTTTCTCATATCATGAGAATCTCCATGTGATCGTATATAAAGATGCCCTGGGATCTTCCAGACACACCCCCCTGGATGGTGGTGGATGCAGGTTGGGGACCACCACCCCGGATAGTGAAATATCTGGTCCTCGCATCAGCTGTCATGGGCGAACACTGAAAGGGGGTTTGATGCGAGTGGGAGAAAAAACCGTATCCTCGCTCTTTTTTTGGAGGAGGCTGAACAGATGCGGGTATCTTCATATCACTTCATTCACTGCCCTATTGTCGGGGCTCCACGTTGGGGGCGGCGGTATTGTGTTGCAAAGGCGGGGATGTGGAGGCAAAGGGGCCCCCGCAAAGTCCAGGCAGTACTTTAATCCTGCCCCCACCAAAGAAAAAAAATCAAAAAACCGGAAATGTAAGGATTTTTCGCCTGGGAATATGCGCCAGGGAAAAAAAAATCTGCATCTCTCTTGTTCTCTCACCATTCAGGAATCCCCCGGGTCGTCACGGGGTCCCGGACAGGAAATGCATCTCCTTTGCAAACAGCGCAATTGCCCCGCTTGCCGATGTAGATTCGGAGTACGTGACGTCTGCAGATTGGAGCGGGACAAACCCTCTCGGCGTGTCCGGGGATGCATCAGGATTGAACGGGGTGATATCCGCCATCCGGCCATCCTGGAGGTGCGCACGGATGTATGCACTCATCGAGCCAGTCGCAAAATGGCTGCTTTGAGGAGAGGAAAGGCCCCCTCCAAAGATTGAATAATCCACGCTCACTGGAAACGTAATCGATTCTGATACGAATCGTGCACCTGCAGAGGTTGCGATAGATCCCTGCGAAAGATCGATGCTGCTGCCCATCTGAACCACGTTACAGAACGGGGGAATGAAGAGGCAGTCATCAAGGGCGAAGGGACAGAGCGTGGCGCATTCTGCCGTTGTATGAGTACCGGCAGCATCGAGGAGGAGGTCCTCATCTGATGTAGCCCGCCCGAACCTGTGATCGGTTGCAATGAACGCCAGGTGGGTGGTGATATCGATATTTTCCTCATTTCCGGCCTTATTGTCGGTATCGATATCAACCACCCTGGTCAGGTGGGTAATTCCCTGTGCAGCAAGGGAAGTCGATAAGTATCCTGCAGTGTACCTGACCTCCCCGGGAGGGACCGGCTCTTCCAGCAACGCTGCAAGTGCAGGATCGGCAGTCCAACCAAACACGGGATTACCGAATTGGTCAAACCAGACCGTAAAGAAACCTCCCGGGTTGAGCGGTGGGTCATGGAGCGATGAGCCCGACTGCTCCCAGGTAAGTGAGTTCGAATGCGTGACCGTCCCCATGCAGTCAAGGCGTGTCATGCTGGAGATGCCGGTGGTTTCCAGCGTTGCGTTAACCGGGACGTCTGCCCACACAGGGATGGTGGCAGGGGTTGATAAGAACATGGCAATCAACCATACCACGCCGATATTGTCGAATTTCACTCGCCCTCACATCCTGCATCTTCTTCAGCAAGTGCCTTCATCCACATGACTCCTCTCAGGTAATCGTGACTGCATTCGCGCGCGTGCATGATCCCCCATCGGGATTGTTCACCACAACACTCCATTTCCCCCTTGCCGATGAAGGCACGGTGACCGACCCTGCGATCTTTGACGGAGGTGTGAGTGTTTTAATGGTTATCGGGATGCCTGCACCTCCCTGAACAAGTCTTGCAGTTGCCCCTTTCTGGAAGTAATTGCCGAGAATCGCCACATTCACGGTCTTCCCATGCACCATTTTCGCTGGGGAAACTGAGGTGAGGACCGGGGGGCGGGCAGCAGTGACCGTGATATATCCAATTCTTGTGAGTGTATCTGTTCCCCCTTCATTCTGCACCGTCAGTGCCACCGTGTAGGTTCCCGCCACGGTATAGGAATGGGATGGACTTCTCTCCTCACTTGTTCCTCCATCCCCGAATGTCCATTGCCAGCTGGCTGGAAAACCCGTCGAGGTGTCAGTGAAAGAGACCTTATGCGGTGTCTTCCCGGATATGGGTGAACCGACGAACGATGCAGTCGGGGGTCCTTCTGTGATGCGGAACCCCTGCTCAAGAATCCCTGTCTTCCCATCGGGGTTTTCGATCACTACGTCCCAGAAGCCGGAAGCCTGTTCCGCCAGGTCAAACGTGCAGGTGATCTGTGACGACGAAAGGGCAGTGACGTCATTGGCCGAAATATCAGGATGTCCGGTCCGGTTCAGTCTCACAAAAGGAGTGTTGAGGGTATCGAAATTCGCCCCGGAAAGGTTCGTGATGGTGACTTTCCCGGTATTCTGACCTTCTCCCGGCGTGATTCCAAACAATCCAGGTGCGGGCAGTTCAGGGCTGACGGTGATACATGATTCCCGTCTCGTGATGTTGGAGCCATCTTCATTGTATACCTGGAGCGTAACGGAATAGGCGCCGGCCGCCTCGTAGACATGTCTGGGATTCTTCTCTCCATTCCCAGTCGGAAACCGCCATACATCGTTTTTGATACCACTTGGAGTCTGTCCACCCATCAGCACGATGCTGCCGTCAGGGAGCGCAACGGTGCGGTGATGATACCTGCCCTCTCCCCCGGGCAAGCCGTATGTCCGGGCAGACCAGGATGTGCCTCTCTCCTGGAGGTGCACCAATTCATTCAGGTATGCAGTTCCAGAGGAGCTTCCCCCCGTGACCAGGATGGTCCCGTCAGGGAGCGCAACCGCGCTGTGGTAGCGCCGCGGCATCGGCATTCCTCCCGGAGAATAACTCTGCAGGGTCCAGGCCAAACCATCATCGTCTGAGATCCAGAGATCCCTGGAATATTTCTCCCCTGAAGAATAATACATCCCACCAATAATGGCGATCCTCCCATACGGCAGAAGAACACCTGCCATTCCATACCGGCCGGACCAGTTGGCATGGTCAGCGATGCAGGTCCATGTCACGCCCTGGTCATCGGATCGCCAGACATCGTTCAGGTATGCACCGTTGAACCCACCCATGAGGATGATGCTCCCGTCAGGGAGTCCGACACTTGCATGCTTCGCGCGTGCAGGCCAGGGTGCACTGGCAGTCTGCCTTGTCCACGTGATCCCCTGATCGGCAGATCTCCAGACATCTCTCAAATAGGCGGCTCCATTATACCCGCCCATCAGGACGATGCTCCCATCCGGGAGCGTAACTCCGGTGTGGAATTCACGCCCGGCCCATCCTGCAGAGGAGTTCTGTGCGGTCCAGGTGATCCCCTGGTCGGAGGAACGCCACACATCGTTCTTATATCCACCGCCGCCTCCCATGAGGACAATACTCCCGTCCGGAAGCGCCACGCTTGCATGGCCAAACCTGCCATACCAGGCAGATCTATTCTGCTCAACCCATTGAGACTGGTGATACTCCTCGTCACCGAAATACCATGCGAAGCCCTCCGGGGTACCTGTGGAGGTATCCGTGAACGATACGGTGAGGGGAGCGTGTCCCGATTGAGGAGCAACGGAGAACGAGGCAGCCGGCACCGCGGCAAGGGTCCCGGCAGGAATTGCCGCGCAACAGATCAGGATGAAGATCAATTGAATGGGGATGGACAAATGTTCACCTCTCGTGATCAGGTTACAACTGGCATCGATGGCCCCTGGTAGCCGGATTTGAGAGTGAGACCCTCCGTTTTCCGCATTCCGGAATCATTGATTCACTCACATCCTCTCTCTGCGATGCCCTGCGCACCAGAGAACAAGGCCGGGCTTCTTGCCAATTCCAATTATTAACTCCTGACAACAGCATTTTCAGAATCACAAAATCCTGCACTGAATTGCTTTTTGCCGGGAGATATACGGCCTCACCTTCAAAATCCTCTATAAGTGCCTCTTTTTCTTATCCAATATTGGAGAAGAAGATTTCGATTTAATCCGGGAATATCCGCCGATATTGATCCTGGATGGGGGATAGCGAGGAAATCACCGGAGGATATCTTCTCGTCTGATCAGTACCACTTGGAAAATTCTCTTCCAATTTCAGGGAATATTCACAGGGGATCATGAAAGTTTGAGGGTTTTGCGGAAGAGACAAGGAAGGCATTTTTTATGGCAACTCATGGTCACCCACCCGAAAAAGTCTTGTATTCTTTTATGGATCGGGATGAGGGGAGGATCAATTCCACAGACTGTGGTATTGAGCGCCGGATAAAGGGATCTCCTCTCTCAATTTTTTGGCCTGAAGGTCCGCGAGGGGCACCGGTCTGCGTCCCTGTCGGGGGGAGCCGGGCCGTTTATCCGGCACTCCCCTTCTTTCCCCCCCTTCCCTGGGGTATAGAGGAAGCAGTCGCTGCAGGTTGGCATGTGAGAGAGATGCGGCCAGCGCGATAAAAAATGTTGTGCCTACCAAAGGGCATACCCAAAGTAAGGGAGGATGGCGCCGGAAAGGAATGCTGCCAGGATGACCGCGAGGATGACGATGACCGCACGGTCCAGGAGGTTCATCCGCTCCTCGCGGAAGGGTGTCCGGGCCCTGGTGCGGTAGCCCCGCATGTCGATGGTGAGGCCGAGCACCGTCGCCCTTGAGAGGGCGTTTGAGACAAGCGGGACCATGACGGGTGCGACGCTCCTGATCCTGCCGACAAAGCCGGTTCCTGGGGCATAGCCCCGTGCGAGCTGGGCCTCGTGGATCCTTCTCGCCTCGATCTGCAGCGTCGGGATGAACCGAAGGGCGATCAAAAACATCAGGTTGTAATCGATGGGGACCCCTGCCTTCTCGAGCGTGTTCACAAGGTCTCGCGGCTGGGTGGTGATCACGAAGACCTGGAAGGAGATGATGAGGATGGCAAACCGGAGCGTGAGGAGAACTCCCGCGTACAGTGCCCCGGTCGTAACAGGGAGGAAGCCCCCGGGTATGAGATACCCGAGGATCTCGCCTTCGGGCATGGTGATCAGCGTGATGAGGATGAACACCACGCTCATCGCCAGGATGAGCGCCATCTGCTGGAGCACCTCGCGCAGCACCTTTCCCGCCAGGGCCAGGAGAAGGACTGCGAGGAGGATCAGGCAGAGCAGGGGGATGTCCAGGGTGAGGATTGTGAGGACGCCGACGACCAGGATCAAAAAGATCTTGGTGCCGGGGTGCATCCGGTGAAAGAGCCCGTCCTTGTGAATGTACTGGAGGATCTCGGACACTCACTCACCCCCTCTTGTTGATGTCTGATCTGATCTTCCCGCCATCCATCGTGATGATCCTATCTGTGCACTCCTCGGCGATCTGCCGGCTGTGGGTGATCATCACGATGGCCCGGCCGTCCCGCTGGAGGTGCTTTAAGATCTCCATGATCTCGCGGGACTCTCGGCCGTCGAGCCCGGTGGTGGGCTCGTCGAGCACAATAACCTTCGGCTGCATTGCGAGCACGCATGCGATGGCAAGCCTCTGCCGCTCCCCCCGCGACAGCCAGCGGGGATAGAGATCGCGTGCGTGGGAGAGGCCGGTCTTCTCCATCACTCTCTCCAGCACCTTTTCAGGGTCGGGGATCCCGAGGTTTGCGATACCGAATCCTATCTCCTCGGCAACGGTGTTGGCAAAGAACATGTGGTCCGGGTTCTGGAAGACGAGGCCGACAGTGTGGGCAAGTTCTGAGACCTGTGCGGTCGCTGCATTCTTCCCGTCAACGGTCACGGTCCCCCGCGTGGGTCGGAGCAGCCCGATGAAGTGCTTGATCAGCGTGGTCTTTCCCGAGCCGTTCTCTCCGACGATGGCGATGAACTCTCCGGGCAAGATCTCAAGGTTCACGCCCCGAAGGGCAGGGACCTCCCCGTAGAAGTGTTCGAGGCCCTGCACCGATATCAACGGCTTGCTGCCGTTCTGCGTTGCAGGGACTGAAAAGTCCCTGATTCCAGAAAAATCCGGGAGGATGATCCTCCTCACGGACTCTTCCCCTGCGATCTGATCGGGAGGGCCGGAAGCCCGTATTCTCCCCCCTTCCATCACCACCAGGCGGTCGGCGAGGTCCCTGAACCGGGAGAACTTGTGCTCGGTGAGGATGATGGTCTTTCCCTTGGCTTTCAAATCCTTTAAGACCGAGACGATGCTTTCGGTCCCCTGCTCGTCGAGTTCCGCAGTGGGCTCGTCGAGGATGAGGATATCGGTGCCAAGCGCGAGCGTCGTTGCCAGGACCACCCGCTGCTTCTGCCCTCCCGAGAGGGCATGGGGGGCTCTCTCTTTCAGCAGAGAGAGGTGGGTGATCTCCATGATGGACGCAAGCCTGTCTTCAATCTCGGCAGGCGAGAGCCCCCTCCGCTCGAGTGCGGAGAGGATCTCTTCTTCCACGGTAGTGAAGATCAGCTGGGCCTCGGGGTCGTCGAAGACCATTCCCACATGGCCTGAGATATCGGAGAGGCCCGGGTACTCTTTCACGTCCTTTCCCCGGATGGTGACCCGGCCACCCTTCTTCCCTCCGTATTCATGCTCGAGGATGCCTGCTGCCGCCATGCAGAGGGTGGTCTTTCCCGCCCCCGAAGGACCGGTTACGAAGATACACTCTCCCGGCCTGACAGAGAGCGAGACTCCCGAGAGCGCGTCTTTTCCCCCCTGAGGGTAGCAGTAGCTGACATCCTCGAGCTCGATCATCTATGACCCCCGGTTCAGCACCCTGTTCGCAGGGTAATACAGGATCTGGACGATGATGGCGTTGAACACCGCGGTGATCACGACAATCGGCACAAATACCAGGATGAACCCAAAGACCGTCGAGTACTTGTCGAGGATCTTCGGTGCGACTGCGAGCAGGGCGATTGCGGCAAATGAGAAACCGCTTGCAAGGGTGGTCGTGAACGTGGCGACCGCGGGTCCGCCGATACGGTCTTTCAGGACGGCGTACAGCCCGAAGCAGACCAGTGCCCCTATCGGTTCGCTGATGAGGTTTGCCGGGGGGAAGATGGAGCTCGAGATGAGCATCGAGAGGATCCCTGCGACGATGCCGATGCCGAGGGCCTCGAGCACCTTCGGCCTGACAAGGATGATCGCCAGGCAGTAGAAGGCGATGATCATGTTCGGGGTCAGCGGGGTATGCAGCATGGCCAAAAAGTAGCGCAGGATGGCGCCGATGGCCAGCAATATGCCAACAATGGCAATGTCTTTTGATTTCATGTGTGCATCACGTCTGGTAGGAGATTGGTATTCGAAAGGCGGATCAGATGGCTCAACCGAGCAATGATATGGTACTGTTAAAAGGAAGAACGCCAGGGGGCCAGCACCGGAAAGTACACAGAAGATTTCTGCATCTTTCGCGGAGTCGCGTAGGCATTATCACTGCAGGGCATTTCTGGTTCTACACCTATGTACTTTGATGTATAAAATTATACATTCATGTATAAAAAAATGTTGAAAAATGAGCCCCTTTTGGGGGAGAACCCTTATCATTTCTGTCACAGAGGGTAGTGCATGCGCACAATGAGAGTCAGGTATCCTGTCCTTCTGGCTATCACCTTCCTTCTCCTCTGCGGCATCGCCATCGCACACTCCCCTTCTGACATGCGCCTCGATTACGAACACGGCCAGGGCACCCTTCTCGTGACCGTGACCCACCAGGTCGATGATTCCTCCACCCACTACGTCAGGGAGATGGTGATCCAGAAGAACGGAGTAACGGTTGACACGGTCACCTATGCAAGCCAGCCGTCGAGAGAGACCTTCACGTACTCCTATCCGGTGACCCTTGAACCCGGGGACGTGGCACGCGTCACGGCCAGGTGCAATATCGGGGGTTTAATCACCCGCGAGTACACGAGGCCCGCCGCCCAGGGCCTGCCCGCCACGGCGATTCCCACCACGCCCTCGATGGCTCCCTCGCCCTGGGTCGTGCATGCCGCATTGCTGATCGCTGCGATCCTGCTCTTCTCTGGAGTCTCGATCCTGCCGACGTATGGAAAAAAGATTGCAGGCTGGTATCGCTTTCACACTGCCCTGGCTATTATCGGGGCATTCCTTGCAGTCGTGGCGATCGCGATGGTGTTGGGACAATTTCCGTCCGGAGGCTTCCGTGGCGCATGGGATATCCATGTGGCACTCGGGCTCGTTGTGCTCGGCCTCCTTCTTTTCACACTTGGTGCCGGGATATACCGGAAATGGGCCGGCAGGCACACGGGCCAGGTCAGGACCGTCCACCTCTGGCTCGGAAGGGTACTGGTAGTGCTGGTCCTTGTGAATGTTGTCCTTGGATTGAGTGCGGTGGGGCTTATATAATGAGTCCCTGATGCACCAGGAGGTTCTGGATATGCATACAACACGCTCGGGTGGGAGATTTCATAAATGAGAGTCCTCATCCTCTTCTACTCTCTCTATGGTCACGTCTATCGGATGGCTGAAGCAGTCGCCGAAGGAGTCCGCGAGGTGCCGGGAGCGGAGGCAATCCTCCGCCGTGTGCCCGAGACCCTCCCGCCAGAAGTCCTCCGGAAGATGGGAGCTGCAGAATACCAGGAAGCTTTTACCCACGTGCCGGTCTGTACTCTCGAAGAGCTCGGGCAGGCAGACGCTATTCTCTTCGGGACCCCGACCCGCTTTGGGAACATGGCAGGGCAGATGCGGCAGTTCCTGGATGCAACCGGGAGGCTCTGGGCATCAGGCGCACTCGTGGGGAAGGTGGGAAGCGTCTTTGCGAGTTCCGGGACCCAGCACGGCGGCCAGGAGTCTGCGATCCTCTCGTTCCACATCACGCTCCTTCACCATGGGATGGTCATCGTGGGGTTGCCTTATACTTTCGATGGGCAGAGCAGGCTGGACGAGATCACGGGGTGCTCCCCATACGGGGCATCCACCATTGCGGGCAACGGTCCTGCGACCAGACTGCCGAGTGAAAACGAACGTGCGGGGGCAAGGTTCCAGGGCCGCTACGTGGCCTCCATCGCAAGCCGTCTTTCCAGGTGAACCGCAGCACCTGGGGCCATCGTGCCTCTTCACACATTCCTGCAGATTCAAGTTTTTTGGGATACGGCGATTCGCTGGTTCGCAAAGATCTTCGATTACCGTTCTTCTGGCACCGCGAAACCGTTAATTTCCCTGGAATCTCTGCTTTACGTATGAAGCATCTCGCCATTCTCACCCTCGCCCTCCTCTTTTGCCTGCTGCTCGCATCGGGGTGCCTGTCTGCACCGCCGGGCCAGGAGCCGCCGGCAACCACACCCGTCCTCCCGGCAGAGAAACCGCATTACACCATCGGAATCGATGCGGATTATCCGCCGTTCACCTATCGGGACAATGCTGGCAACTTCACAGGGCTTGACATCGAGGCCGCCCGGTGGATCGCGGAAAGGCAGGGTTTTGAGGTCGAATTCTTCCCTGTACCCTGGGACCGGGTACTCGAAGCACTCAGGGATGGCGGCATCGACATGGTCTATTCCGGGATGACAATCACCCCGGAGCGCGAAAAGGAGGTCGCCTTCACCATACCGTACTTCACCGTCACGAAGAGCGTCGCCGTTCGTTCAGGCTCGAATGTCACCCTCGACGACCTGAATGCGGGCCGGTTGAGGCTGGGTGCCCAGGCGGGATCGACAGGCGAGTCCTGGGTGAAAGAACACCTCCTGAATACCGGCATCCTCTACCCAGGACAGGTGTTCATGTACCCCGATGTCCTCACCCTCACTGACGCTCTCATGAACGGGAGCATCGATGCTTCTCTATCAGATACTCCTTCCCAGCAGCAGGCGATTGCAGGGAAACCTCTCATAATTCTTGGGGAGATTCCGACTGGCGAACAGTATGCGGTCGCAGTCCGGAAGAACGATACGCACCTTCGTGCCGTGATGGATGCGGGGCTCCGGCAGCTGATGGCAGATCCCCACTGGCAGGATCTCCTGGAGAAGTACGGTCTCAACACAACAACCATTTCCAATTTTTTTTTGGCAGATTACGCCGTAGCATCGAAATAACATGATCAATCCCCAGGACTGCGAAGTTCACGAGGGATTGCGCAGAGAGGAATTGAGTGCCTGTTCTGCCTGTCTTCGCTGGAGCACTGCAGAACAGTGAAGAATGAAGAGGTCGAGGACGTCGGTATTTTCAGGCATTCTCCCAGGAGGGAGAAGGATAGCCGTGACTCCATGCAATTTCCCTTCCCACCAGAGCCCCCTGCCGATGACCTTCCCGAAGAATGGGAGTTCCTGTATCTTCCTGCAGATCTCACGGGGCAAAAGGCCGAACGTGATGGTATCGATGCCCCCCTCCACTTCGATGAACGAGTGCGGGAGGGCTGGCCCGAGACCCCCGGCAGGTGGGTGAAGAGAGAGGTCTTCAAGCGGCCTGCCAATTGCCCGTGCGATAGATGCAATGGCGCTCTCTTCGCCGCGGACAGCCTCCAGCCTTACAACGGGACCCTGGAGAACGGAGCTGAGCACGATGACAGATCCCTGCGGCGCAAGGTGTGAGAGCGAGTCTGCGATAAATCCATAGATATCTGCTCCCGGGGGAAAATTCATCATCGCACCCGCGCTCTCGGTGACAAACCGAATATCTCGAATGACTGATTCCAGCTGCTCCCTTGCCTGGTTCTGCCGGGAAATATCTGAGAACGCGGCAACGAATCCCAGGGGGAGGCCGGAATCGCTTTCGACGACATTGACAGAGACCCGTGCATCGAACGTTGTACCGTCTCTCCGCCGGGCAACCGCATGGCCGGACCACGTCCTCTCGGTAAAAAGCGCCGGGATATCGTCCCTGGTGATCTCAGGTGACACCACGAAATCTGCCGCGGCCCGTCCGATCACCTCCCGCTCATCGGTGTAGCCCCATATGGCAAGTCCTGCCGGGTTTGCGTACTGGATCAGCCCCTCTGTATCGCAGAGGGCCAGGGGGCAGAGCGAGGACCTGAACGCCGCTTCCCTGATCCTGAGCAGGGACGAGATTCGCTCGTGCTGCTTCTCGGTACGTCGCCTCTTCACTGTTTCCCTGATTGCATGCGCGAGCTGGATGAACTGTGACCTGACCTGGAGTCCCTTCGGCAGGAAGAAGTCCGCCCCGCTGGTAAGCGCCTCGATGACAATATCCTCATCCATCTGGTCAGAAAAGAAGAGGAACGGCGTATCGTGGTCGGTCTGACGAACATTCCTCAGAAGCTCGATCCCGTTGCAGCCGGGCATATGGTAATCAGAGACGATCACGTCGTATTTCTGCGATTTGAGCATCTCACCTGCAACTTCTCCCGAAGGAGCGCAATCCACGGTGATATCCCCGCCTCTCCCCAGGAAATAGCCTGCCAGTTCGAGAATTGTCCTGTCGTCGTCAACATGCAGTAACCGGATCACCAAAATATCCCCAGACCTGATACGTGAAGACAGGACGACGGAATTATTTAAGAATTTGGATATGGTTCGGGGAGTTTCTGACCGCGGGAAGGTGGTATTGAACCACTGAACGGCATGCCCGGGTCCGGGAAAGAATAAGCGGGGCTTTTTTTTGTTGTATCCCCTGCATGTATGAAATTGGAGTATCCCTTCCATGGCCCCCTGGCAGGATATTGGATAAATGGTCCATATCCCCCCGCAATGGATTCGAAAACAATAATGTGTATCCCCTGTGAATATCAGAGTATGAGGAATATCCGGGGCGTTGCCCCCCACCCCTCCTTCTTCCTGATGATCCTCTCCATCTCCCTTGCAATCTTCATGTCGTCCCTCGATGGCACCATCGTCAACATCGCGCTCCCCACCATATCCGAGGCGTTCTCCATCTCTTCAAGCACGGTGAGCTGGGTCGCGACCGCCTACCTGCTCGTGATGGCCGGGTGCGTCCTGGTGTTCGGCAAGATCTCGGATGTCATCGGGTTCAAGAAGGTCTTCCTGTCGGGTTTTGTCATCTTCACCATCGGGTCGTTCGCCTGTGGGGCACTCCCGGACCTGTTCAACTCGTTTCCCATCCTCGTCGGGTCACGGGTGTTCCAGGCCATCGGGGGTGCGATGATCACCGCGATCGCGCCGGCCATGGTGACCGCGTATATCCCAATGGAAAAGAAGGGGAAAGCGATGGGCATCATCATGACGCTTGCCGCGCTTGCGACCGCGATCGGTCCCACGATCGGGGGGGCACTGACCCAGTACACCTCGTGGCACTGGATCTTCTTCATCAATGTGCCGATCGGGATCTTTGCTGTCCTGCTCGGCGCACGGGTCATACCGGCATCAAAAGCCCCGGGCGTCCTGACCGGGTTCGACCGGTACGGCGCCGCGCTCATCTTCATCGGGCTTGCAACCCTCCTCTTCGGGGTGACGGAGGGCTACTCGCTTGGATGGAGTTCGCCTGTCATCATCGGCATGCTTGTGGTTGCGGCAGTCGCATTCGCCGCCTTCGTGTGGCACGAACTCCGGGTCGCGGATCCCATCCTCGAACTCCGGCTCTTTTCGCACCGCAACTTCCTCTTCACGAACATGATCATGGTCCTGGTATTCCTGAGCTTCTCGGGGATCAACTACCTGCTCCCGTTCTACCTCCAGTACGTCCAGGGATACGAGGTGTCAACCGCCGGGTTGATCCTGACTTCGCTCTCGGTTGCGATGATGATAAGCGGCATCATCGCAGGGCTCCTCTTCAACCGGGTCGGCGCCCGGCCGCTCTGCATCGTCTCCGCGATCATCCTCCTCGCAGGATATTTCATGATCTGGCACCTGGGGGTGGACACCCCCATGGGCTACATCGTGGCATGCCTGTCCGCGATCGGGTTTGGCATGGGGATGCTGATCACGCCTGTTGCCAACATGATCATGAACTCGGTGGCAAAGGGCTACCAGGGGATGGTCTCGAGCCTCACGAGCCTGGAACGGTTCGCGCCGATGACGATAGGGATCGCTCTCTTCAACCTGGTCTTTCTCCAGGGTATCCAGGCGATCGCAGGGCACCGTGGCCTGACAGATGCGGCGCCGGTGTCGCTCAAGCTCGAGGTGCTCGCCGCGGGGTTCGACCTTGCGTTCTTCGGGTCTTTCCTGCTCGGCATAGGTATCGTGGTCCTCGCTGTCCTTGCGCGGCAGGAGATCCACCCTGACTACCTCGAAGTGGATGAAGGAGAGTCGCCACTGGCAGGGATGATGTAACAGGGAAAAAATACGCTTCTTTTTCCCCGCGTCTCCAGCCGGATCACCCCTTTTTAAGGACCCTGCCGGGGTGGTGACTGCAGGATATACACCACAGTCCCCTCATCCATTCCCTCGCCCTGCTCCTTTCCTCCGGCAGGGACAAACCCCACCTTCTCGAGCACCCTGATCGATGCTTTCAGGTCAGGATACGTGGCCGCGATCATCTTCCGGATGCCGGGCCACGAGAAGACCTCTCTTGCGATGCAGCGGATCGCCTCGGTTGCATATCCCTGGTTCTGGAACTCGTCGAGGACCGAGTATCCGATCATGACCGCGTCGGGGGTGCCGGACCAGGACCCCGTTCCGCCGCACCCGATGAGCGTCCGCTCTTCCCCCGCACAATCCGCCCGCACCCAGTACCATGAGCAGAAGTTCGGGTCCGACCCGTCTTCCATCATGCGGATGAATTGAGAGATCGTCTCTTCGTCGAGCAGCGGAGGGGGCCACGCGGCAGGAACGGCGGCATCAAGGAGCCGGGCGAGTCCTCTCCTGTCCCCCCTATCGTGCACCAGCATTTCGACCGTTGCCGGGATGAGAACGAGCCGTTCCGTCCGGATGATGGATGCAGGCGGCATCGGACGGCTCAATCCCGGAAATAATCGACGATGTTCCAAAAGAGCTGCATGTTGACCGACTCCGAGGGGAGAGGCTTTCCTTCCCGGACCAACCGCTCCTTTTGACGCGGCCAGTCGTACAGGTTCA